>SKMO01000058.1 GCA_007121025.1 Bacillota bacterium
ATGCACTGGCTTAGGACGGGCTAATGGCATAGCCCTTAGCTTGGGGTCATACTCGCCTACTGGAAACAGACTGGCGTTTAATCACCCAAGAATCCCACTGCTTTAGCTGTGGGAGTGTCAACACCGGTCTGATGGAAATGGCGCCTGGTTGATGGGGTACGAGGCGTTTTATACATCGCTGGGCCTTCAGCCGGCAGTCATCCACGAATTGATGGACCGGCTTCTGGCCAACAAACGGGCCTACTGGGAGAAGGTTCTGGGCGAAGTGGGGGATTTGCTGGATGTGGTTCAGGAAGGCGACGACCTGGGCACGCAAACCAGTCTTCTGATCAGTCCGGCCATGTATAGAACCTTTATAAAGCCCCGGGAAAAAGAACTGTTCGCCTTCATCCGGCGCAGGACGGACGCGAAACTCTTTTTTCACAGCTGCGGGGCGATCCACCCATTGATCCCCGACCTGATTGAAGTGGGCGTGGGCATTCTCAATCCGGTCCAGTTCACGGCTTCGGGAATGGATGCCCGGCGGCTGAAACGTGAATTTGGCCGGGATCTGGTGTTTTGGGGCGGGGGAATCGACACGCAGCACATGCTTCCCTATGGAAGCCCACAACAGATTCGGGAGGCCGTCCGCCGCCAGAAGGAAACGTTGTCTCCCGGTGGCGGGTTTGTATTGGCCGCAGTTCATAACATTCAGGCGGATGTGCCGCCGGAAAACCTGATGGCTTTTATGGATGAGGCGCCTGGGCTGTAAATATTGTTGTGATACAAAAGGAAAGGTTTAAGAATAGAACCATAAAAACGAGAAAAACCCCGACTTTCCATTATGGGAAGTCGGGGTTTTGGCTTCGAAAAGCGTCTGTATCAGTCCAGACGGTTTCGCCGGTTTCCTTCCAGGAAGGCGGCCATGTTTCGCTCCAGTTCTTCCACCAGCCGGATCCGGGCTTCCTTGCTCCCCCAGGCGATGTGCGGGGTCAGGACCAGTCTGGCGGGGTCTTTGACATCCCGAAGGGGGCAGTCCGGGCTCATGGGTTCTGATTCGAGCACATCGGCGGCAAACCCCCGCAGCAACCCCTCGTTGAGGGCGTCACGCATGTCCGCCTCATTGACAATCCCGCCCCGGCCCACGTTGATCACCATGGCTTCGGGTTTCATCATGGACAGATGTTTGTAGTCGATCAAAGACCGGGTCTGTTCGGTCAGGGGAGCATGAATCGAGACGATGTCGCAGGTCTGCATCAGTTCGGCCAGATCCATCCGGGGATAGTCTGCACTGTGGTTCATCCCGGATGCGGAGTAGTACACGACGTCGCAGCCAAACGCCTGCGCCAATTGGGCGGTACGCATGCCGATGGCCCCCAGACCGATGATGCCCCAGCGTTTTCCTTCAATTTCATAGAAAGAATGATCCAGATTGGTAAAATGCAGACTCCGGGTCCAGTCGCCGCTCTGGGTGTAGCTCTGGTAGTAGTGCATGTTTTCCAGAAGCGCCAGAAGCAGGGCAAAGGTGTGCTGGGCGACGCTCCGGGTGGAATAGCCGGCCACATTGGTCACCGCAATGCCCAGTTCCCGGCAGGCCTCAATGTCCACGTTATTGGTGCCGGTGGCGGCCACGCAGATCAGTTTCACCCCGGGTGACCGGGTGAGAACCTCACGGCTGAGGACCACTTTGTTGCTGATCACGATGGAGCATCCGCTGATGCGGGAGGCCGTGTCCTCAGGGCGGGTATGGTCGTACAGGGTCAGAGCGCCGAAACGTTCCAATGGGGTCAGATCGGCGTCTGCCCCCATGGTGCCATAATCAAGAAAGCAAATGTTAGTCATGGTTTTCCTCCTTTTAGGTGGTGTCGGGTGGTCAGTCGTGTTTCCCCGCGCAGAAGAACGCTGGATCGGGCGGTCAGCTGTAGAAGGGGAAAGCGTCCTGATGTTCGGGCCAGGTAGCCCTCACTGACCAGGATGTTGATGTAACGTCGGATCATCATGGGGTCTTCGGATTTGAGCAACCCGTGGGTGGACAACCGGTCCAGACCTTTCTGGCGGACCGAAGCGCTGCGCGACCCCTTGAGCACAGCAGCCACCGTAGCGGCGCCAAAACGTCCCTTGGTGTAATGGACGGTCGACAGGATCATCTGGGCCTGCCGGGTAATGTCTTCCCGGGGGGTGTCGTCAAGACAGTTGCTGCAGTCCCCGCAGGGGACGGCAGGTGCCTGACCGAAATATTCGAGCAAAACGGTCCGCAGACAGCGGTCCGTATGGCAATAGGCGATCATGGTTTCCAGCTTTTCCAGTGTGATGTGTTTCTGTCGGTTGTAGGTCACCTGGTGAATCAGTTGACGGTGGGTCACCGGATCCGCCGGGCCATACAGAAGGATGCACCGGCTGGGTTTTCCGTCCCGGCCGGCCCGGCCGGCTTCCTGGTAATAGGATTCCAGATCCCGGGGCATATTGTAATGAATGACCGTCCGGATGTCCGGCTTGTCGATCCCCATGCCAAAGGCATTGGTGGCCACCAGCAGGGGGATGCGGTCGTCCAGAAAATCTTCCTGAACCTGCTGTCTGTCGGCCGGTCGAAGACCTCCGTGATACATTCCGCACGGGTGACCGGCATTCAGGAGAAGGTCACGGACAGACTGGGCTTCTTTTCGGGTCGTGCAGTAAATGACTGCAGGACGTGTTTCCTGGCCGGAACTGAAAAAATGCAGAAGCCATTTCTGGCGGTCCGTGTCCCGGATGACGTCCAGACGCAGATTGGGGCGATTGAAGTCGGCCTGGTGGCAGGCCGGATCCTGAAGGCCCAATCGTTCGATGATTTCCTGCCGGACGATCGGTGTGGCCGTCGCGGTAAACGCGGCCAGCGGCGGACGTTGGCCCAGGGATTCCAGAAGGCGCCCGATTTTCCGGTAACTCGGCCGGAAATCGTGTCCCCATTGGGCGATGCAGTGTGCTTCGTCCACAGCAATGCAGCTGATGGTCAGACGGTTGAGTCGTGCAATGAATTCGTCCGATTTCAGCCGTTCCGGTGCAATATACAATAGATCCGGCGGTTGTTCTTCGATGGCTTCCAGGGCCAGCCGCAGTTGCCGTTCCGTGAGGGTGCTGTTGATCAGGACCGCTCTGAGCCCGGATGCTTTCAGGCTGTCGACCTGGTCTTTCATCAGCGAGATGAGCGGGGAGATCACCAATGTGATTCCGGGCAGAACAGCAGCCGGGAACTGGTAACAAAGCGACTTTCCACCCCCCGTCGGCAGAAGCGCCAGGACGTCCCTTCCGTCCAGAAGATTGCGGATGATGTCTTCCTGCAGAGGCCGGAAACAGTTGTGTCCGAACCGTTCATTCAAGGTTTGTTCCATAAGGGTTTTTTCCATACGATCACCGCTTCCATTGTATCACATCAACGGAACCGGAATAAGCGGTCAAAGGCCGAAAAAAGACGCTGTATCCGGGGTGAGGATCCGGAACAGCGTCGGTCTGCGGCGCGTTTGATCAGTCCATCTGCAGGGGAAACTGACCGTGTTCTTTCATATACTGAGCGATGGCCTTCAAGTTCTCCATGGGGGTAAAGGCGGCGGTGGAATCGCCGGTGGACAGGATGAATCCCCGGCCATCCCCCACCTGGCGGAGTTGCTTTTTCGTGTAATTCAGCACGCCGGCCACGTCGTTGTGGACCAGTTCCACCGGATTGAGGCCCCCGATAATGACCTTTCCGATCTGTTTCAGCGCGTCTCCGGGCTCCAGGTCCCCGGTCGATGGTGGACAAACGGAGTCGATGCCATCCATCCGGCCCCGTCGGATCGCGTCTGTCAGCAGTGAGATTTTTCCGCACATGTGGACAATGTGTATTTTGTCGTTGCTGTGAAGGATCTCTGCGTACTCATCCAGCGGTCCGACACAATAGCGGGTGTACCAGTCCGGGCTCATAACGGTGGTGGACGTGTCTTCATAGGTAAAGGTGGCCAGGGCATCGCATTCACGATACAGCTGATAGATGGACCGGTGAAGCTGTTGCATGTGTTCAAACACCTCTTCCATCAGGGTGCGTTCGTCCTGAAGGAGCATGACCGTGTTCATGACGCCCATTTTGAATTGGAGCATCTCCTGAATCGGGGTCAGTGGTCCGGTCAGAGAAACAATGCCGTCGTCGCCGGCCAGGGCATCCAACTGATGAAAATAATCGTAGAGGGGGGTCGCCCGGGTGTGACGGATCACGTAGTCAAAGATCCGGAGCTCATCTGGCGTGTTGATCATGTGCCGGGTAATGAAGTCCGTACCTCCGGAACAGGCGACTTCCTCGTAAATGGTGCCCTGCGGGGTGTCAAAGCCGTTCACGGTCAGTCCGGATTCCTGCCGGGAAAACGGTTTAATGCTGGCGTCGTAGACCAGTTTGTAGGGGTAAACATGCCGGTACAGAATATCCCCGCCCACAAAACGCTGGGCTTCCAACTCGTAGAAATTGGTGTCCTGCATGATGTATGTCTGGTCCCGGTAAGGGGTGATGTCTCCAAGCGTCTCCAGAGGGATGCCCATTTCGGGCAGACTCTTGATATAATAGCGGGCGATCAGGGGGGCAAAGGGCACCCGATCAGGGGCCTGTCCGCGCAGCACAGCGGTGAGCCGTTCTCTTCCAGTCATAAGTCCTCCTCAAACAATAAAATAATATTGCGGTTCTTCGTTCTTCATAATACTATTATAAACAAAGCTTTGATCTATTACATCCGCATAAATTGCGGAAAAATAGTCAGATATTGCGGAGGAGTGCTATGGACGAGATCATCGAAAAACCGTCCTCCTGGCGGATGTACAACAGTCCGGATGCGCAACTGCGCAGCCGGATCGATACTGTCCAGGCGGCCGGCTATACGGTCGGGGGGGCCGAGTACCGGGTAGTCAGGCAGTCGCTGGACAGTGTGCTGGTGGGGGCGGTCCAGCAGGGCTGCGGCCGTCTGCGGTTTGACGGGCGGGAATGGATTCTCAGACCGGGAGATCTGTTTCACATCGATTGCCGACGACCTCATGAGTACCATACAGAAGAGGAGGACTGGTGCTTTTGCTGGGTCCATTATGACGGTGAACCGGCCCGTGCACTTCTGGATGTGGCCGGAAGCAGAATGCCTGTGGTGATTGGGCTTGGTCCGGATCATCAGGCCTTCGGGGACATAGAAACGGTGGGGCACCTGATTCGATGGGAACCGCCGGGGATTGAACGGGACCTGAAACTGGCCCGGCTTCTTCTCCGGATTCAGTCGGTCTGGTTGCCCGGTGCCCATGAAAAACGGAATCTTTCTGTCGACATGAAACGGACAGTCGACTGGATCCACGGGAACTTCAACAAAACGATTCGGCTGGATGATATGGCCGGTGTCGCCGGTTTGAGCCGGTATCACTTTCTAAGGAGATTTAAAGATGAGATCGGCGAATCCCCCGTAAACTATCTGATTCGTGTTAGAATAGAACAAAGCAAGGAGCTCCTGGAGGGGGGAACCCAGACCGTCGAAGAAATCGCCCGGTTGATGGGATTTGGCTCTTCGGGCAGTTACATCAGGCATTTCAGAAACAGAGAGAACATCACCCCGCTGCAGTTTCGTAAAACCGTATATGTGGGGCGCTGAAAAAGGAGGAACCGCTGTGCAGGAAGATCAATTGGTGCTGGGGATTGATATCGGGGGGACAAAGACGGCCCTGGGTGTGGTGACCCGGGATGGACGACTCCTGGATGAAATGGTCTTGCCCTCTGAAGGGGTCAGGGGCAAAGACATGCTGATGAAACGAATTGTGTCAGCAGCCGGTGAACTGATCACCGGGCAGCAGTTCGGGAAGAGAATTGCAGCCATTGGAGTTGGTTTTCCCGGACCCATCTCCCCGTCAAACTGCATCGTTGCTGAAGCCCCCAATCTTCCCGGGTGGGAAGGTGTGAGTCTGTGCGAAGTGCTGTCAGGCGCACTGTCGATCCCCACTTATGGCGAGAACGATGCCAATGCAGCGGCTCTCGGGGAATGGTTGTACGGGTCCGGTCGCGGCACCCGGGATTTCATCTATCTGACCATCAGCACGGGAATCGGTTGTGGGATCATCAGCGGTGGTCGGCTGATTCAGGGAACCAGTGGGTACAGCGGAGAACTGGGACACATGATCATGGATCCCCTGGGACCGGAGTGTGGCTGTGGACGGCGGGGCTGTTTGGAGATGCTGGCCTCAGGGACGGCCATTGGCCGGCAGGCCAGAACACGCTTGTCCGGGGGGGAAGAAAGTGTTTTGGGAGAGCTGGGACGACCGGTCGAAGACATCACGGCCCGTGAAGTGTTCGAGGGAGCTGCGCAGGGTGACCCGTTGTCCCAGGATATCCTGGACGAGGCCCTGGGCTGGATTGCGATTGGCTGCAACAACCTTCTTGTCATGCTCAATCCCAGCCGGATTGCTCTGGGAGGGGGCGTTGGTCTTGGGGGGGACTGGTTTCTCGAGGAAATCGAACAGCGACTTCAGGAACTCTCTCCCAAAGACCATTTCGGCGTCGAGCTGGTTCAGGCCAGCCTGGGAAAAAATGCCGGGATTGTCGGAGCCGGGGCAGTGGCCTGGCTTCGGATTGACCCAAAGTTGTCATCAGAGGCACCATAGGTGCCTTTTTTTATGCTCAGGGCCGGTGTTCCCTGCTTTGTTTGGTTCAACCAGACATAATTTAAATAAAATTAAAAAGTTTTGCAAAAAACTTCAAAATAAAAGAGGAAAATACGATTTTAGGGCGAAATACACACAACGTAAACTAAGTTCCTTAAATGAACTTAGAAAGAGAGGGGGCGAACATGAGTCTCCTCTCATGGCATGTATTTGAAAGGGAGGTTTCAAACAATGCTGAAAAAGTTGTCTGTGTTGCTGTTGCTATTTGTGTTCACCATCGGAGCTGTGGCCGGTTGTTCGCCGGCGGCCGATGAGCCGTCCCCGGATCCCGGGAACGGAGATGATGCACCGGCGGAAGCTGTTGAAATCACGTGGTTCCACTACAAGGATACCGTGGTTGACGGGTTTGACGCCATTTTCCGGGGGTTCAATGACAAGTACCCCCATCTTTCAGTGGATCAGGAAATGATCTCCACTGAGTACAACACCGTGCTGATGACCAAAATCAATGCGGGCAGCACTCCGGACATCTTCGTGGTGTCCCCTGGAGAAGGTGCCCTGGCTCCCTACATCGAGGAAGGGGTCATCCAGGATGTATCCGGCATGGAGATCATGAGCCGGCTGCCGGCTTCTGTGGTCGATTCCGTCAGACATTCCGACGGGAACATCTACAGCATTCCGTTTCTGAACACGGCCAGAGGGGTCATCTACAACGAGGCCATCTTTGAACAGGCCGGCATTACCGCGGTTCCGCGGACACTGTCTGAAATGAGAGAGGCTGCGGAGAAGATTGAAGCCATTGGCGTGACACCGTTTGGGATTTCCGGTGCGGACGGCTGGAGTCTTGGGTCCCTGCCCTGGCAGGTTGCCCAGGAGCACTTCAGCACTCCGGAATGGATCGAGGCCAAGTGGGCAGGCGAAGCGTCCTTTGCGGACAATGCAGAGCCGGCGTTTGGTTTCCTGGACCTGATGCTCGAGTTCACCCATGAGCGTCCCATGGACACGGACTTCATGGAGAAAGTCACCAAGTTTGCCACCGGTGAAGTGGCGATGATCGTGCAGGGGCCCTGGGCCACCGACATGGCCATCGACCTCGACCCGGACATGGCACAGAACGCCAAGATGATGGCCATGCCGGTGTCCGAAGATCCTGCAGATGCCAGACTGTACCTGGATACAGACATGTATCTGGTGGTGAGTGCTGATGCGGACCTGGATGCCATCGACAAATTGCTGCTCTACATTTATGAAGAAGAAGGAAAAGACATCTTTGCCGAAGAGGTCAGAACGATCAATGCGTTTGGTATTGAATTTGATTCCCATGCGACCAACGACGCCATTGCTGAGTACATCAACGCAGGCAATGTGATTGCGGTGTTCCAGTACAACAACATGCCGGACGGATTCTGGCAGGCCAACGCCAATGTGATGCAGGAATACGTGCTGGGCAATGTGGACAGAGCCGGCGCCCTGCAAATGCTGGATGAGGAATGGGCGAGTATGGTCAGAGACTAAATCAGTTGAATATGAGGTGGTTTTGAATGTTTAAAAAATCGCTTCAGTCCGGGGGTGAGGAGAAGAAAACTTTCTTCTCCTCTCTTCGGGACAGAAGCAAACGAAACGACAGCATGTGGGAGATTCTCGTGTTTCTGGGCCCCATGTTTGTCATTTACACACTGTTTTTCACGATCCCGTTGTTTGGGGGGATCTATTACTCGTTCACCGACTGGGATGGTGTGCGGACGGCAGTCAATTTCATCGGATTGGACAATTACAGAGATCTGTTTTTCAATGACGTCCATTTTATCAATTCTCTTCGCATCACGTTTAACTTCACAGTTTGGAATGTTCTTCTGACCAACATCATCGCCATGCTGTTTGCCGTGGCACTGACCAGCAGCTTCAAGTTTAACAATCTCTTCAGAGCTTCCATCTTTCTTCCCAATATGATTGCCATGGTCGTCTCGGGCTTCATCTGGCTGTTCATGTTCAACCGGGTGTCTCAGGCGTTTTACGCCTCGACGGGCATTGAATTCCTCAACCGGAGCTGGCTGGGCAATCCCGACTACGTGATTGGCTCCATCGTCCTGGTGTCACTCTGGCAGGGCATTGGCTATATCATGACCATTTACATTGCCGGTCTGCAGGGCGTCGACGATTCCCTGATTGAGGCAGCGAGCATCGACGGCTCGAATGGCTGGAACACGTTCTGGAGAATCAAAATGCCTATCATGCTCCCCACCATTACAGTGGGTGCGTTCATCAATATTGCCGGAAGTCTCCGGATTTTTGACACGGTGATGTCCCTGACAGCCGGCGGACCGGGACGGGCCAGTGAAATGGCCATGATCAACATCTACCGGGAAGCCTTTGTCAACAACAACATGGGCTACGGTGCCGCAAAGGCCACCGTTCTTTCGGTGTTAATCATCGTGGTGGCGATCATGCAGTTCCGCTTTACCTCTAAAAAGGAGGTGGACTTCTAATATGAGCAGCAAGAAAAAAATGATCCTCCTGGTCGGCGCGGGCATGGGGCTGGTTTCCCTGCTTTGGTTGGCGCCTGTGTATTACATGGTGATCAACGCGTTCAAGACATTCCAGGAAGTCACACTGGATACGGCAGCATTTCCGACCAGTGTGTACCTTGAAAACTTCCGGACACTCTGGAGCGGGGCCAATTACCCCAGACTCCTGCGCAACTCCTTTATCATTACGGCCAGCTCCCTGGCGGGCATCATATTTCTGGGCTCCATGGCCGGGTATAAAATCGCCCGGAGCAAAACCCGCTGGTCCTTTGTGCTCCTGATTTACTTTGTCATGACCATGATCATTCCATTCCAGTCGATCATGATTCCGCTGATCCGTCTTCTCAGGATGCTGAACCTGATGGACAGTCTTGTGGGCATTGTGCTGGTGTACATTGCCCAACTGTCGCCAATGGCCATTTTCTTCTATCAGGCAGCGGTGAAATCCATTCCCCCGTCCATGGAAGAGTCAGCCAAAATTGATGGAGCGGGAACGTTCCGGACCTTTTTCCAGATTATCTTTCCCCTGCTGGCCCCCATTACGGCCACCATTGTCATTCTCCACACACTGTGGATCTGGAACGACTTTCTGCTTCCGCTGGTCACACTGCAGTCCAGAAGCAACCACACACTCTCCCTGGGAACGTATTCACTCTTTGTCGGACAATACGGGAACCGGATGAACCTGGGAATGGCCGCCGTTTTCATGGCCACCCTTCCCATGCTGCTGGTGTACTTTGTGGCGCAGCGGTATATCGTCAAAGGCATCACCTCCGGGGCCACCAAAGGGTAATCCATTGGGGTGCGACCCATTGACAGAATGAAGGAGACACGGATGGAACGGACATGGTGGAAAGAAGCAGTCATATATGAAATCTATGTACGCAGCTTCCAGGATTCGGACGGGGACGGGCACGGCGATCTCAACGGGATTACCATGCGGCTTCCCTATCTGAAGAGTCTGGGGGTTGACGCCATCTGGATCACACCCATTTTTGCGTCTCCTCTGGATGATATGGGTTACGATATTTCCGATTACACGGGGATTCTCGACACATTCGGGACCATGGAAGATGTCGACCGGTTGATGGCAGAGGCCAACCGGCTGGGCATTCGGGTGATTCTGGACATGGTGCTTAACCATACCTCGGACGAGCATCCCTGGTTCATGGAATCCCGGTCGTCCCGGGAGAACCCCAAACGGGACTGGTACGTCTGGCATCCTGGAAAAAATGGAAAACCCCCTAACAACTGGGTGTCGGCGTTCCACGGGCCGGCCTGGACCTGGGATGAGCATTCGGGCGAATACTATCTGCACCAGTTTTCCCCAAAACAGCCGGATTTGAACTGGCGCCACCCGGAGGTCCGCGGGGCCATGTTCGACATGATCCGGTTCTGGCTGAACAAGGGCGTCGCCGGACTGCGGTTGGACATGGTCAATGCACTGGTGGAGGATGAACAGTTCCGGGACAACATCTGGAAGGACACCAGGGAGGCGGTGGATTACAGCCGCCTGGCCAGCAACATTTCGCTGGACACGGAAAATTTCGTGGACCGCACCCGCAATCAGCCGGAAACGTATGCCATTGTGGAAGCTTTAAAGAGGGAGGTGCTGGATCCCGTCGGTGAGATCTTCACGGTGGGGGAGTCCTGGCCCTGCTCTCCGGAGGTGGCCGGTGAACTGGCCGGACCCGGCCGGCTGGATGTGTGCTTTCATTTTGATTTCCTGGATCTTGGAAGAAGGGATTTGTCGGAATTTAGAAGAATAATGAACAAATGGGAAACCTCGCTTGAGTCCCGTGGTCCGGACGCCTGGAATGCCTGGTATCTGTCCAATCACGACATGCCCCGCAGTGCCAGTGTCTTTGGTTCTGCGAAGCACCCGAAGGAATCGGCCGTGATGCTCAACTGTTGGTTGCTGACCCGGAGAGGCACGGTTTTTCTCTATCAGGGCGAGGAGATCGGCATGACCGACATCCGGTATCCTGGCATTGAAGACTACCGGGACATCATGACCATCAACCATTACAGAAAACTGCTCGGCGATGGCATGGATCCCCGGACCGCCCTGGACACAGCGGCGGCCGCCTCCAGGGACAATGCCCGGTCTCCGATGCAATGGGATGACGGCCCGGGAGCCGGATTCACCACGGGAAGCCCCTGGCTGGGCATTAACGCCAACCACAAGTGGATCAATGTGTCTGGCCAACTGCAGGAAGACGATTCCATATTGGCCCGAACCCGGGAACTGATCATGCTGCGAAAATCATTTCCGACACTTGTCTATGGCGCGTTTCGTCAGGTTGAAACAGACAGTGACCGGCTGGACTGTGTGTTCAGGGAAGACGGTGACCACCAATTCCTGGTGGTGTTGAACTTCTCTGAGGAGCCGGCTCGTTGCCGCTGCCTGGAGGAGTGCACCGGTGAAGCGGTGTTCTACAGCGATCAGTCATCGGATTCACAGGTCTTGGGCCCGTTTGGGGCCAGGATATATCAATTACGTTAAAGAAGGTGGTCACGTGACAGCACAAGCAGGCAACAGCAAGTTTGTCAAAACCATGAACAGACAGAACATTCTGAATCTGATCCGGCTCAGTGAGGAGATTTCCCGCAGTGAGCTGGTGCAGCAGACCGGGCTGACGGCCCCCACGGTTTCGGACATCACCAAACGGTTCATGCATAAAGGACTGATCGTGGAGTCCGGCATCGCAAAGTCCACCGGAGGGCGCAGGGCCGTCACGTTTCGCCTGAATCCGGAAGCCCGGTACAGTGTGGGACTGGATGTCGAAAACGGCCATGTGGGTGTTCAGATTCTGGATTTCACCGGGGAAACAGTGTTTCAGGCTGATTTTCCCTATCAGGGGGAAGTGGATTTTTCTGAACTGCTGGGGCTGCTGGAAAACGCTGTGCTTCATGCCATCCGGGAATCGGGCATCGAGCGGGAAAAAGTCCTGGGCATCGGGGTATCCGTGCCCGGACTGGTCAACATGGACACCGGTGAGGTTCATCTGATCCCGCATTTTCATCTGAGAAATGTGCCGCTGAAGGAAAAACTCGAGGACGTGCTACAGCTGCCGGTCAGTGTGATCAATGATGCCAATGCAGCTGCACTGGCGGAAAAATGGCTGGGGCAGGCCCGGGACAATGAGAACTTTATTTGCGTTGTTGGTCGGACCGGGATCGGTGCGGGCTTGTTTCTGGGCGGAGAGCTCTACCAGGGTTCTGCCGGGGTGGCCGGTGAAATCGGGCACCAGACGGTGGAAATCGACGGACCGCTGTGTGACTGTGGGAATTACGGATGTCTGGAAAGTCTGGCCGGAAGTCAGGCCATTTTGAAATATGTGAAAGCACAACTGAAGCAGGGGCGAAAGTCCATGCTGACAGAACTGGTCGAGGACTTTGAAGCCCTCACACTGGACAACGTCTGTCACGCGGCATCTCTGGGAGACCAGCTGGCCCTGGATGTGTTCAACCGGACGGGTGTCTATCTGGGGCTGGGTTTAGCCAATATCATCAACATTCTGAATCCGGAGAAGCTGTTGATCAGCGGTGATATCCTGAAATACCGGGATTATCTGGACCGGATGCATGAGACGCTGGACAGCAAACTGCTCGGCGTGCAAAAACGTTGCTGTCAGGTGGCCTACAGCGAAATGGGCGTGAACAGTTCAGGTCGCGGGGCAGGCGTTCTGGTCCTTGACCGGTTCAGAGTGTAAGGAACAAGAGGAGGGACTATGCATTGTACGATTGGAATCGATGTGGGGACGTCAGGGACCAAGACCATTCTCATCGATGAAGAGGGCCGGATTCTGGCAACAGCCAGCCGGGAATACCCTCTGCACCAACCCCAGGGAGGCTGGGCGGAACAGAACCCTGAAGACTGGTGGCAGGCTGCACGGGAGACACTCCGGGACGTGATGGAGACGGTGGATCCATCGGTGATTCGGGGCATCGGATTGACCGGACAGATGCATGGCCTGGTGCTGCTGGACGAGGCCGGGGCGGTGCTTCGTCCGTCGATCATCTGGTGCGACCAGAGGACGGGCCAGGAGGTTGGGGATATCCGGCGGAAGATGGGCGATGAGCGAATCGCCGCCATCACGGGGAACCCGGCGGTTTCCGGGTTTACGCTGGCCAAGATTCTCTGGGTTCGAAAAAACGAACCGGCCTTGTTTGCCAAAGTGCGACACATTTTACTTCCGAAGGACTACATCCGCTACCGTCTGACGGGCGCATTCGTGACGGACGTTTCGGACGCCTGCGGCATGCAGCTGATTGATATCCGCAGCCGCGACTGGAGTCCTGAAGTGCTGGAGGTGTTTGGTCTCGACCGGGACATGCTTCCGGATGTGGTGGAATCCCCGGAAGTGACCGGCCGGATCGCCCCACAGGAGGGACTTGAGCCCCTGGAGGGGGTTTCTGTGGTCGGCGGCGCAGGGGACCAGGCGGCCGGTGCTGTTGGAAACGGCATCGTTGAGGAAGGGCTGGTGTCCGTCACAGTGGGCACATCCGGTGTGGCGTTTGTTTCCTCGGACACCGTTCGGACAGACCCTGCCGGCCGGGTGCACAGCTTCTGTCATGCAGTTCCCGGGAAATGGCACATGATGGGCGTGACCCAGGGTGCAGGACTGTCTCTTCGCTGGTTTCGCGATCAGTTTGGAAACGACAGCCAGGACGACGGGTATGCCGGGTTGATGGCCATGGGCGAAGACGCCCGGATCACAGCAGACGGTCTGTATTTTCTTCCCTACATGATGGGTGAACGGACGCCGCACCTGGATCCGGATGCCCGGGGGGTCTTCTTTGGACTGACCGCCCGGCATGGTCGCCGTGAAATGGTCAGGGCGATCGTGGAAGGGGTGACCTACAGCCTGCGGGACTGCCTGGAAGTTCTGCGGGAACTGGGCATCGACACCCGCACCGTCCGGGTATCCGGCGGAGGGGCCAGAAGCAGCTTCTGGCGTTCGGTCATGGCGGATGCGTTTGGCAACCCGGTGATCAGAACCAACTCCGAAGAGGGCCCGGCATACGGGGCGGCCCTGCTGGCGGCTGTTGGGACAGGACGGTTCGACACGGTGGAAGACGCCTGCCGGGCCACCATCCGTCCGGTGGATGAAACTGTCCCGGATGAAACCCGGGCCACGATCTATGACGTGGGTTACCGTGTGTACAGCGGGTTGTACAAGTCGCTGAAAGACAATTACCGCCAACTTCGGGACAGCATTCTGGAGGTTGAGCGGATCAGGAAACTGCATGCAGACTGTTAAAAAAACGATGGGAGGTTGGTTCAATGGCCAGTATTACATTAAGCCATATTGACAAAGTGTATCCGGGGGCGGATGCCAAAGCAGTGGACGATTTCAATCTTGAAATCGAAGACAAGGAGTTTATCGTTCTGGTGGGTCCGTCGGGATGCGGGAAATCCACCACCCTGCGCATGATCGCCGGGTTGGAGGAAATCACCTCCGGAGAGCTGTTCATTGGGGACAAGCTGGTCAATGACGTTCCGTCCAAAGACCGGAACATCGCCATGGTGTTTCAAAACTACGCGCTGTATCCTCACATGACGGTCTACGACAATATGGCGTTTGGTCTGAAGCTGAAGAAGGTTCCCAAAAAGGACATTGAGCGGAGAGTCAACCAGGCGGCCGAAATCCTGGGCATCACGGAATACTTGAAGAGAAAGCCCCGGGCGCTGTCCGGCGGACAGCGTCAGCGGGTGGCTTTGGGACGGGCGATTGTCCGGGACTCCGGGGTGTTCCTGATGGACGAACCGCTGTCCAATCTGGACGCCAAGCTGCGGACGCAGACCCGTACGGAAATTCTCAAGCTCTACCATGAGCTGAACACGACGTTTGTATACGTGACCCATGACCAGGTGGAAGCCATGACCATGGGCACCCGGATCGTGGTGATGAAAGACGGTTTGATCCAACAGGCCGATACGCCGCAAAGGGTGTTCGAAAGTCCCAACAATCTGTTTGTGGCCGGCTTTATCGGCAGCCCTCAGATGAATTTCTTTGCCGGGAAGCTCTTAAAGACTGACGACAAGTACAGTGTGTGCATCGGAGACAACACGGTGGCACTCAACAGCCGGGTCAATGAGCGGCTGAACGCCGACGGCGTCGGTGAGATTGAGGTGGTCATGGGGGTTCGCCCGGAGCACATCCTGCCGGCAGGCAAAGAGGACGGATTCCGGGGTGACGTGATCGTCACGGAAATGATGGGATCAGACAGCTATGTGCACATGGACTTTGAAGGACACCGCATGATTGCCCTGATGGAAACCGAAGAGGTGGGGCGGGAACCGGAAATCTGGTTCCGGTTCAATGAACAGAAGATCCATCTCTTTGATGCGGAATCTGAAAGAAATCTCCTTCTCTAAGTTTTTTTCTCCTAAGAGGAAGCCTCCCGGCGGGGCTTCCTTTTCATTGTGGTTTAAGCCCAATAGGGTATAATGGAAGAGGTGAAATCATTACAGAATTTCAACTGTACATAGAATGAGGTGAGCAGAATGCAGCAATACATTCGGGTCAAAGGGGCCCGTGTCCATAATCTGAAAAACATTGATGTAAACATCCCCCGGGAGAAAATGGTGGTGATCACCGGGTTGTCCGGATCGGGAAAATCCTCCCTGGCCTTTGACACCATCTATGCCGAGGGACAGCGGCGGTACGTAGAGTCGCTGTCGGCCTATGCCCGGCAGTTCCTGGGCCAGATGGACAAACCGGACGTCGATTATATTGAAGGGCTGAGCCCGGCCATTTCCATTGATCAGAAGACCACAAGCCGTAACCCCCGTTCGACCGTCGGGACAGTCACGGAGATTTACGACTATCTGCGGCTGCTGTTTGCCCGGGTGGGACGGGTGCACTGCCCCCAGTGCGGCGAACCCATTTCCCGGCAGACGTCTACCCAGATGGTGGATCGGCTGATGGCGTTTCCGGAGAGGACCCGTCTTCAGGTCATGGCACCGGTGATCCGGGGCCGTAAAGGGGAGCACGTCAAGCTGCTGGACAGCATCCGGCGGGAAGGCTACGTCCGGATCCGGGTGGATGGGGACGTCCGGCTTCTGGAAGAAGAGATCAGCCTGGACAAGAACAAAAAGCACAGCATTGAGATTGTCATTGACCGGGTGATCGTCCGGCCGGATGTGGAAAGCCGGCTGGCCGATTCGGTGGAAACAGCTCTGGCTCTGGGGGAGGGCACCCTGGTGGTGGACGCCGGCGGGGAAGATCTGGTGATGAGTGAGCATTTTGCCTGCGTGGACTGTGGCATCAGCATCGAGGAAGTGACCCCCCGGTCCTTTTCCTTTAACAGTCCGTACGGCGCTTGCCCGGAATGCCACGGATTGGGATTTCACATGGAAGTGTCCGAGGAGCTGGTGGTCCCTAATCCGGACTTGTCCATTCGGGAAGGGGCCGTGGTCCCCTTTGCCGGGGAAAACAGCAATTATTACCCGGCCATGCTGGAGGCGGTGGCCCGGCAATACGGGGTGTCCCTGGATGTTCCCTTCCGGGAAATCCCCCGGGAGATCCAGGAGAAAATCTTCTACGGTTCTGGCGATGACCAGGTGGAAGTCCATTACCACAGTTCCAAATACCGCAAGGAGCAGGTCTGGGAGACCACATTTGAAGGGGTGATGAACAACCTGTCCCGCCGTCACCGGGAAACCGGTTCGGAAATAGCCCGCAAATGGACAGAGAGTTTCATGAGCATCCGTCCCTGTCCGGCCTGCGGGGGATCCCGGCTGAAACCGGAATCCCTGAGTGTTCTGGTGGGTGGACTGAACATCGCCCAGGCGACCACTCTGTCGATTGCCGATGCGGTCCGCTTCTTTGGGGATCTGGCGTTCAATGAACGGGAGGAAATGATCGCCAGACAGATCCTCAAGGAGATCAACGAACGTCTGACGTTTCTGATGGACGTGGGGTTGTCCTACCTGACGCTGGCCCGGACATCGGGGACGCTTTCCGGTGGGGAGGCCCAGCGGATCAGGCTGGCCACCCAAATCGGTTCCAGCCTGGTGGGGGTTCTGTACATTCTGGATGAACCGAGCATCGGGCTGCACCAGAAGGACAACGGCCGGCTGATCAACACCCTGAAAAAACTCAGGGATCTGGGCAACACCCTGATTGTGGTGGAACATGATGAGGAGACCATGGTCGCCTCGGACTGGCTGATCGATATCGGTCCGGGAGCCGGAGAACACGGGGGACGGGTCGTCTCGGAAGGGACACCGGAAGACGTGGCTGCGGACAGAGGGTCGTTGACCGGGGAGTATCTCTCCGGGCGGCGTCGAATTGAAATACCCTCCACCCGACGGGAAGGAAGCGGCGCTCTGCTGACCATTCGCGGCGCTGCCGAGAACAATCTGGCGGACATTGATGTGGACATCCCTCTTGGAGTGATCAGCTGCATCACCGGGGTCTCCGGTTCCGGAAAGTCCAGTCTGGTCAATGAGATTCTGTACAAGGCCCTGGTGCGCAAGATGACCGGAAGCCGGGTCATTCCCGGCCGCCACCGTTGCATTGAGGGGTTGGAACATGTTGACAAAGTGATCAACATCGATCAGTCGCCCATTGGCCGGACACCCCGGTCCAATCCGGCCACCTATACCGGCGTGTTCGATCTGATCCGGGAAACCTTTGCCCGGACCCCTGAATCAAAGATCCGGGGATACAAACCGGGTCGGTTCAGCTTCAATGTCAAGGGGGGACGCTGTGAAGCCTGCCGGGGAGATGGTATAATTAAGATTGAGATGCATTTTCTGCCGGATGTGTATGTCCCCTGTGAGGTCTGCGGAGGCAAACGCTACAACCGGGAGACACTGGAAGTCCGTTACAAGGGCAAAAGCATCGCTGACGTTTTGGACATGACCGTGGAGGAAGCGTACCGGTTTTTTGAGAACATTCCACGGATCGAGCGAAAGCTCCAAACCCTGATGGACGTGGGTCTGGGATACATCCAGATGGGCCAGCCGGCCACCACGCTGTCCGGAGGGGAGGCGCAGCGGGTCAAATTGGCCACTGAACTGAGCAAGCGAAGCACCGGTCGAACGGTGTATATCCTGGATGAGCCCACCACCGGGCTGCATCTCTATGACATTGAAAAACTGTTGTCCGTGCTGAACCGGCTGGCGGACGGCGGCAATACGGTTCTGGTGATTGAACACAATCTGGATGTGATCAAGACGGCGGACTGGATCATCGATCTGGGACCGGATGGAGGCGATGCCGGTGGACGGGTCATTGCCCGGGGAACACCGGAAGAAGTCAGCCGGGCGAAAGGTTCGTATACCGGGCAGTATCTGAGAAAAGTGTTTGAGGGGAACTGGTTTGGACAGTCAGACGCAACTGGAACAGAAAATTGAACGACTCCCGGCAGAGCCGGGGGTCTATCTCATGAAGGATGAGTCGGGTGAGATTCTTTACGTGGGCAAGGCCAAGAATCTGCGCAGCCGGGTGCGCTCTTATTTCCGGGCCACGGTGGACCGGCCCAAGACGGCCCTGCTGGTCAGCCGGATCCGGGATCTGGAATGGATTGTCACCGATTCGGAAACCGAAGCACTGGTCCTTGAATGCAATCTGATCAAGGAGCACAGACCCCGGTACAACGTGATGATGATCGATGACAAACATTACCCGTATGTGAAGGTGACCACCGGGGAGACGTACCCCCGGGTGCAGATAGTCCGGCGCAGGGGGGCAGACGATGCCCGGTATTTTGGACCGTACACCGATGTCACCACACTCAACGAAGTTCTGGCGATTATCGGCGATCTGTTTTCCCTCAGGACCTGCGCCAACGGGAAGTTCCGCAGCCGGTCCCGTCCCTGCCTGAACCATCAGATCAAGAAATGCGATGCGCCCTGTATGGGGCTGGTGTCCCCGGAAGACTACCGCCGGCAGGTGGATGAAGTGCTTCTGCTGCTGGAAGGGAAAACCGACCGTCTCCTGCGCCGGCTGAAGGAAGAAATGGACCAGGCGTCCACGAATCTGGCGTTTGAACGGGCTGCACGGATCAGGGACGGTATGGCGTCAGTCCGGCGGTTGGGTTCCGGGCAGAAAATGGTCAGCCAGGGCTACCATGACCGGGACATTCTGGCCCTGGCGACTGACGGGCCCCGGGCTTGTGGGCAGATTTTCTTTGTCCGCAGTGGAAAGGTGATCGGCCGCAGTCAGATGCCGCTTCACCATACGGAGGGTCTGGCGGACGGGGAGATCATGGGGGCGTTCATCAAACTGTACTACAGCACGGCCCGGGACCTTCCGGGCGAACTGCTGGTGTCTGTGCCCCCGGAAGAGGTGGAACTCCTGGAGGACTATCTGTCCTCCCTGCGGGGCAAAAAAGTCCGGATCCACCACCCCCGAAAAGGGGAAAACCGCCGCCTGGTGGAGATGGTGGCTGAAAACGCCCGCCTGGGGATACTGGAGATGGATGTCCGGGATCTGAAAAGCCGGCGGAGGGACGGGGCCCTGAAGGAACTGCAAGTTGCCTTGTCCCTGGACCACCTTCCCCGGCGGATCGAATGCTTTGATATCTCAAACATCGGTGGTTCCCAGATGGTGGCTTCCATGGTGGTGTTTCAGGACGGAGAACCCCTGAAAAGCCGCTACCGGCGGTTTAAAATCCGGACTGTGGAAGGGCCCAATGATTTTGCAGCCATGGAGGAAGTGCTGGGCCGTCGTTTTTCCGGAAAAAGAGACAAGGATCCGGCGTTTTTGGAGATGCCCGACCTGGTGATCATTGACGGCGGGAAGGGACAGCTGTCATCCGCCCGACAGGTCATGCACCGTGCCGGTGTGGCGGACATCCCCACGGCAGGTCTGGCCAAAAAGGAAGAACTGCTGTTTTTGGAAGGGCGCCGGGACCCGGTGGTCCTGGCCCCGGACGCAGAGGCCCGCTACCTGGTGCAGCGGATCCGAGATGAAGCCCACCGGTTTGCCATCACCTTTCACCGCAAGCTCCGGGGGCAGGAGGCCTTTACGTCAGTGCTGGATTCAATTCCCGGAATCGGCCCCAAACGCAAGAAAGCGCTGCTTCAGGCGTTCGGGTCACCGGCAGGAGTCCGTCAGGCCAGTGCCGGGGACATTGCAGCTGTGTTACGCATCAGTGAAGAACATGCCGAACGAATCAAGGAGTATCTGTAAGCAATGATGAAACCAACAAAGAAACCAGCAATCCGAATGATCGCCATTGACCTGGACGGAACCCTGCTCCAGGATGATCTGAACATCTCCCCGCGGGACATGCGGGCGATCCGGGAGGCCATCTGCCGTGGGGTCAAGGTGGTGATCTGTACCGGACGGATGTATTCCACCGCATCTCCTCATGTCAGCAAACTGGGCCTGGACACCCCCATTATCTGCTTTAACGGCGCCTACATTGCCACCTCGGACAAAAGCCGGGTGCTGGATCATTATGCGTTCAGCACCTCATACGCCCGGCCGATCTACGAGGAGGCCCGCAAGCGGGGCCTGCACACCAATTACTACGTGGAGGACGACATCAACGTGCCGGAGATCAATGACATCGTCAAACACTATCTGCAGCGGATTGAGGTCGACGTGCAGGTGGTTGAGGACATGGATGCGTTTTTCGATATGCACGACAAGCTGACCAAAATCACCGTGCAGTCCAGTGATCATGTGGCCCTGGATGATTTCGGCCGCTGGATTGAAGAGACCTTCCCCAGTGAACTCTATGTGGTGAAATCCGGCAAGTTTTTCCTTGAAGTCTCCCATCCCTACGCCAACAAGGGGACCGGCGTGGATAAAATTGCAGAGCATTTCGGCATTCCGTCGGAACAGGTGATGGCCATCGGTGACAACTTCAATGACATCTCGATGTTCCATTATGCCGGCCTGTCGGTGGCCATGGGCAATGCGGAGGAGGCTGTCCGCCGGGAGGCGGATGTGGTGACCGACACTTACCAGGAAGACGGGGTGGGAAAGGCCATCGAGACCTACGTGCTGGGAGGAACACCATGAAAATCATCGCGGACATACACACCCACACAGTATTGTCGGGCCATGCATACTCAACGGTGCTGGAAAACGCCCGGGGAGCCCGGGAAAACGGGCTGGAGATCATGGCCATCACGGACCATGGCCCGGCGATGCCCGGTGCGAGTTCTGCGTTTTACCACTTTCCCAATCAGGTGGTGATTCCGGATACCGTGGACGGCATTGAAATCCTCCGGGGGACGGAGGCCAACATTCTGGATGACGAGGGGACACTGGATCTTCCGGACCGGGTTCTCCGGGACCTGGACATTGTTCTGGCGGGACTTCATGACGTCTGCATCAGCCAGGGAGACCGGGAACAGAACACCAGACGGTTGATCCGGGTGATGGACAGCGGCCGGGTCGACGTGATTACCCACCCGGGGAACCCGTATTTCCCGGTCCACGTGGATCGGGTGGTGGAGGCAGCCGCCAGAACAGGGGTTCTTCTGGAGATCAACAACACATCCCTGAGAGGGGACGTCCGCCCGGGATCGGACATCATCTGTCTGGAGATCGCCCGGACTGTACTCGAAGCCGGGCTGCCAGTGGTCCTGGGCAGCGATGCCCATTGGTACCAGGATGTGGGCCGTTTGGACCGGGCATTGGCGCTCGCCCGGAACGCCGGATTTTCCCGGGAACGGATTCTGAACTGTTCGGCCCGGGGGCTGCGAACGTTTGTCAAGGACTGCAAAAGAAGGCGGTTTGAGCGGCTGCATGGATCCTGAAAGAGGTGACCGAAGTGCGAACCAAGAGGCTGAAAATTCTGTTTGTGTCCGGGATGAGCGGAGCGGGCAAGACCCAGGCGATGCGTGTGCTGGAAGACATGAATTATTTTTGCATTGACAATCTTCCGGCCTCCCTGGTGATTGACCTGGTGAGGACGGTTCTTGAGGACCGTGAGGAGCGGGCTGAAATTGAGCGGATCGCCATTGCGGTCGATGTTCGGGGAAGGGAGTTTCTGCAGTTCTTTCACCAGACAAGACGGATGCTCGAAATGGAACAGATCCCCTGGTCGATTCTCTATCTCGATGCAACCGATCAGGTGTTGATGAACCGGTACAAGGAGACCCGCCGGCGCCATCCCCTGCAGGAGGATGGGGGGATGCTGGAAGCCCTTGACCGGGAACGCCGGCTTCTTGCGGACATCCGGGAGGTGGCCAACCGGGTCATCGACACGACCCATATGGGGGTCCGGGAATTCGGCGAGCTGATGCAGACCCTGTACCGGGAGGACGAGCCGCGGATGGTTGTCGCTGTGCAGTCCTTTGGATTCAAGTACGGGATTCCCCTGGACGCGGATATGGTGGTGGACGTGCGATTTCTTCCCAATCCGTTCTATGATCCCGCTCTGCGGGATCAGACCGGTCTGGATGAACCCGTTCGCCGTTTTGTTCTTGACCATCCGCAGACCCGCCGGTTTCTGGAAGGCTATGCTTCATTGCTGAGTTTCCTGATCCCGGCATACATCAGAGAAGGCAAACGGCAGCTGGTTTTGGCCGTGGGCTGCACCGGGGGTCAGCACCGCAGTGTGGCGCTTGCGGAAGAACTGACCCGGCACATTCACAGCGAGGAGGTCCGGATGGTGGTGAATCACCGGGATCTGGACAAACGGAACCGATAAGGTGGAGGGGCAATGTCATTTTCTGGAGAAGTCAAAAGTGCGCTGGCCAAACAGATTCCGGAGAAGCCGTGCTGCCAGCAGGCCGAATTGTTGGCCCTGTTTCGCTCAGACGGAGTGGTCCACCGAAACCCGGGAGACGAAGAGGTGTTGCTGCATTTTGAAACAGAAAATGCGGCAGTGGCAGCCAAAATTTTCAAGCTGCTCAAAACGCTTTACGGGTTTCGGGTGGGCGTCAGTGTGCGTCGGAAAAAAAAGCTGAAGAAAAACAATGTGTATACACTCAGTCTGGAAAACCGGGCCGCAGCAGAAACCCTGCTGACCGCCCTGGAGATGGAGTACAGTGACAGGCTGGAAGACCAGTATCTGGAGGATCTGTTTCTGGACAAGGACTGTTACCGGGCCTATCTGCGCGGTTCATTTCTGGGGGGCGGTTCTGTCAATAACCCGGAAGGAGACTACCACCTGGAGATGACCTCCAGGAACGCGTCCAATGCCTATTTTCTGTACACTGCGATGGAAGGTTTCGACCTGCATCCCCGGATCAGCAAACGCAAGTCCAAGTACCTGGTGTACCTGAAGGACAGCGAGGAGATTGTGACGTTTTTAAACGTGATCGGTGCCCACAAGGCGCTGCTTGACTTTGAGAATGTGCGGATCCTCAAGGATTTCCGGAACCAGGTCAACCGGGCGGTGAACTGTGAGACGGCCAATCTGAACAAAATGGTGGACACGGGGGTCCGGCAGGTGGATGCCATCCGTCGGATTGACCGGGCCAGGGGACTGGAAACACTGCCGGTTTCACTGCGGGAAGTGGCCAGGCTTCGTCTGGCGTACCCTTCGGTTTCGCTCAAGGAGCTGGGTGAACTGGCGGATCCTCCACTGAGCAAGTCCGCGGTCAATCACAGACTCAGAAAGTTGGAACAGCTGGCAGACGAGTTGTAAGAGATATGATATAATATTTAGTGGATTTGACATCGAATCGCCGCGCGGCGGCGGATGAATAACGAGGGAGGTAACGAGATGGTAAAGATTGGAATCAATGGATTTGGACGGATTGGAAGACTGGTGATGCGGGCAGCCCTGCAGAACCCGAACGTGGAGGTTGTGGCAATCAACGACCTGACCGATGCGAAAACGAATGCATACCTGTTCAAGTATGACAGCGTGCATGGCACGTACCCTGGAGAGGTCCGGGCGGATGGAAACGATATTGTGATTGACGGAAAGACCATTCGGGTTCTGGCAGAAAAAGACCCGTCCAACCTGGGCTGGAAAGACCTGGGCGTGGAGATTGTTGTCGAGTCGACCGGCTTTTTCCGGGACCGGGATTCCGCATCCAAGCATTTGGAGGCAGGAGCCAAAAAGGTGATCATTTCTGCTCCGGCCAAGAACGAGGACATCACGGTGGTGTTGGGGGTTAACGAAGACAAATATGATCCGGCCAGCCACCACATCATTTCCAATGCGTCATGCACCACCAACTGCCTGGCGCCGGTGGCCAAAGTCTTAAACGATGTGTTTGGCATCGAACAGGGCCTGATGACCACCATTCACTCATACACCAATGACCAGAAGATTCTGGACCAGTTCCACTCGGATCTGAGACGTGCCCGGGCGGCCGGGGTCTCCATGATTCCGACGACCACCGGAGCGGCGTCCGCCGTGTCCCTGGTGCTGCCGGAATTGAAGGGGAAACTCAACGGCATGGCGATTCGGGTGCCGACGCCCAACGTATCCTTGGTCGATCTGGTGGTCGATCTTAAGAGCGAAGCGACAGCTGAAGAAGTGAATAAGGCCCTGAAGAATGCGGCTGAAGGCGAACTTGAAGGCATTCTGGCCTACACGGAGGAGCCCCTGGTGTCCATTGACTTCAACGGGGTACAGGCGTCCTCCACGGTGGACGGTGATTCCACCATGGTACAGGGAGGCAACATGGTCAAAGTTCTGGCCTGGTACGACAATGAAATGGGTTATGCAACCCGCTGCGTCGATCTGGCGGCCTACATC
>SKMO01000150.1 GCA_007121025.1 Bacillota bacterium
TACACTCTGCGCCTCTTCCGTGTGGATGCCTCCAGCATCAGAATCGCCAGTGTCAGGACAATCAGAGTCAGGCTCAGGACAGTGGCAGACACATTGTCATAACCGGCCATCTGGTAATAAATGGCCGACGTAAACGTATTGTAACGAAGCATGGTCACTGCCCCGAAATCCGACAGGACATACAACGCAATCAGGATTCCCCCCGCCCCGATGGACGGCCGCAGAAAGGGCAGGCTGACCTTGCGGATCACTTCCCATCCGGACAGGCCAAGAGAGCGGGCTGCATCCTCGTAGTTGCGGTTCATTTTCTTCATGGCAGAACCGGTCACCAGAAACACGTAGGGATAGGTGAACAGCGTCAGAATAAACCAGACACCCCCAAACGAATAGATGTTCCAGGGGACAGTCCCCAAAAGATCCCGGATCCAGCCCCGGGGTCCCACCAGACTGATGTACGTCACTGCACCCACATAAGGCGGAATCATCAGTGGCATCGCCAGAAGCCAAGCCCAGATCCGCCGCCCGGGCAGATCGCAGCGGTGTACCAGCCCGGCCCCGGTCACGCCGATCAGGATCGACGATGCCGTGACCGCAGCCGCCATGGACAGCGTACTCCACAGAAGTCCCGGAATCCGGCCGTCCAGAAGCCGCATCCAACGCTCCGGTCCGGCAAACAGAGATTGCACCCCCACATAGACCACCGGGAACGCCATAATGACCGCGGTCAGAAGGCCCAGCAAAAACAGAACCAGTCCCGGGGGATTGCCTCCCCAGGGACGGATCCAGACGGTTGCTCTCAACCATTCACGAAATGAAAGGGATGGCGGGGAATCTATTGGGCACTGTTTGGTTTTCATTGAATGCACTCCCCTCCGCAAATGTCTTTGGCTTAGCGAAGCTCCAGATCAAGCCCCGATACCTCAATCAGCTGCCGGGTGTCTTCCCAGACCTGCCCGAGCTGACTCAGGGGCATATCGTGTACTTTATAGTCCGCAATGGAGGCCGCTTCGTCGATCGCCTCGATGGCCGGATTCACCGGAACTTCCAGGGACCGGTAGGAAAAGGCCTTCTGGTTCTCCGGGCGCAGAATCCACTCCAGAAAGATCCTCGCGTTGTCCGTGTTGGGCCCATCCTTGATCAGGCCAACTCCGGCCGCATTGATCACGGCACCCATTTCACCGGATCCCTGATCCGGGTAAATGACCCCCACATTGTTGTCCGTTGGTTCCCGCAGCTGCTGGTGGAAATAGTAATTGTTGACCAGCCCGAACGCAAATTCTCCGGAACCCACGGCCCGGCGGATATCCCCGTGCCCCTGCATGATGGACCCGGCATTGTCTCTGACGGCGCTGAGCCACTGGAGAGTCCTTTCGTCACCCCACTGGTTTCGCAGGGCCGAAACGTGTCCGATCATGCCACCGTTGCCGCCTCTGGTGATGGCAAAGCGACCAGCCCAAAGCGGATCCGTGAGGTCCCAGATGTTCCTGGGCATCTCTTCTTCGCTGATCATGTCCTTGTTATACATCAGGACTCTGGTCCTGGCCGACAGGGCAAACCAGGAATTGTCCTGGGCCCGGAATCGCGCATCAATCGTGTCAATCCCGGCCGGTTCGTACCCTTGCAGCAAGCCGTTGATCCGCAAATGCTCCAGGGCCCCGATATCATTGGAAATGAACACGTCACCGTGAACCCGGCTGGCTTCTTCCTTGATCTTATTTACGGCAGCATCTCCTCCATGCCAGGGAAGAACACGGATGCCCGTTTCCTCTTCAAACGACTGCAGAAGCTCATCCACAAACGTTTCATTCCTGGCAGAATAGACCACCAGCTCCCCTGGATCCACGGTGTCTGCACCGCGGTCACTGTTGTCAGCGCAACCGACAGGCAGGCCTCCGGCCAGAACCAGAATCACACCCAACACCCACCATTTTGCTCTTCTCATCGACTGTTCCTCCGAAATATCATTGATAAAAATTCTCATTTACTCACTGGAACCAGTATATGATAAACTTTCTCAGTTAGCAAGGATTGTTTACCTTTTCACTCGGATTTCAGTGCCGCCCATTGAGGATTGATTGGGCGGTCTCCTCCAGGCTCCCTGGCCCACTTCAGCGGAAGCAATCACGTCCTGCCTCCTGCCCCTTCGCTCTGAGACGATCAGCGAACAGAATCATGTCAGCACAACCGCTCTTATGTATCAGAGTGTCGCCATCCGCCTGCACCTTGTGTTAGGATAAGACATTAAGTGATGGAGGAATCCGATGAAACCTTTAGAAGAATTCAGTCTGACACAGTTTTCCGGCGAGCTGGCCAAGACGCGTTTTCCCTCTCCCGCCGGTGGTTCCGCCTGTGCGGCTGTGCTGGCCATGGCGGCCGGCCTCTGGGAACTGTGCTGTGGCGTCTCTGCCCGCAAAGCACCCTCTTCGGATGTGTGGGAGGGGCGGATCAAACGGGCCCGTGTACTCAGAGAGTCCGGACTGCTGTTGATTCAGACTGACACAGACGCCTACGAAGAGGTCATCCTGACCGCAAAAACAAAGGACCGTTATCCCAGGGACTGGCAACTGGCGGTTCGCCAGGCAACAGCAACCCTGGCTTCACTGGGAGAAAACGCCCTGACACTGTTACAGCAAATGGACGCTGCCGCTGACGATACGACTCCCTCCGTACAGGGCGACCTGATCACATCTGCGCATCTGGCCCTGGCGGTCCTGGAATCGGTCTGCCACAGCATCACCGTGAACAGCCGTATGACCGGCGTGGAGGATTGGACAGAAAAAATGGATGAACTGGTCCGGCAGCTACAGTCCGACGGCCGCCGCCTGGCAGCAGCCATCCTTCCCCAACCACTCCCGTAAAACAGCCTGTCCCCGGTTTCCGGGGACAGGCTGTTTTAGAGACGTTGCATTGCGTTAAATGGACGCATCCTGCCCAATTCCTGCATTCTGTGAGATCGGTTCATTTTTAGGTTCTCCGGCCAACCAGCCAGAGAAACAGACCCTGCGACACAATCATGAAAACCAGCACCAGGGAGAGCGCGCGACTGGTGCAAAGCGGCACCAGACGGTTAAGGATCAACAATGCCAGAACAAAAAAAAGTGTCCCCCAGTAACCCATCATCCCGGCTTCTGCATTGATTGCCCGGTTTCGTTCATCACGGCTGGCTTCGTAGATGTCCATCAATGCCGGGTCTTTCCGGACTTGCCGGAAGCCATGGACCATCAGTCCTCCCACCACCAGAAAAGCAGCTGCTGCAATCAGCAACACAAAACGGTTTTCCGCCAGCAGGATGCTCAGCACACCGGCCACAATCCCCGCCGTCACAAAACATTTTCCCACCAACAATTCCTGTCTGATTTGCTTGTCAATTTCCTTCATCGGTCTGTTTCCTCCCTGTACATAAAGACTTCCTCAACCGGCTTCCCGAACAAGCGGGCAATCCGGAAGGCCAGCAGAATGGATGGATTGTACCGTCCATTCTCCAGTGAAATAATGGTCTGCCTGGAGACACCGGTCAGTCTGGCCATCTCCTGCTGGGTCATGCCATGCTGTTCCCGAAACTCCCGTATCCGATTTTCCATGGGTCTCCTTTCCTGTAAAGCTTCCTTTACAATAAGAATAACTGCATCTTTCCGGTTTGTCAAACTGGCTTTACATCAAGGCCGGAAAAAAAGTCCCACTCCTGCGGGACCCTTACCTGTTGACGCACTCCAAAACGGCGTTCACAACCAAGTCTGGTTCTGTCAGATGCAGATCGTGACCACTGTGCCGTGCCATAACCAGCCGGCTGTCATCCGACAGCTTCAGCTGTTCTTCCGTCAGTTCCCGCCACAAGGCCTCCACCGTTCGGGCCTCCTGCAGATTCAACCGCCCAAAGAGCATCCTGTCCTTGATCACGGTTTCTGGATCATGGTAGAGAATCCGCAGCGGAACCCGGGGAAACCGGCCTTCAGAGAACAGCAGTTGCTCTGCCTGCCAGTTCTCCTGGTACGACCGGTATTCCTCCAGGGCGGTTCGATAGATCCCCGGGCAGGTCAGATTACGCATCAACTCTTCGGCGGATTCGGCAGAAAACCCGGAAAACCCGTGATACGGAGCGGCGTTAAACAGCACTCTTCGGACCAGGCTTTTCAGCGGGAACGCAGAAACCCTGGAGGAATACCGGAGATTCCTGGTGCGATCGATCCCGCTTCCCTCGTACAGTTTCCAAGCCAGTCCTTCCCGCAAACGGCTGAACTGCGCTGACCAGGGGTCAACCAGAATCAGACCCCTGACATCTGCAGGCCGCAGACGGGTGAGCTCTTTCATATAGTGACCCCCAAGCCCATGCCCGATCAGAATCCAGCCGCTGTTCAACTGCAGCGTTCCCAAAAGGGCCATGCACTCCAGGGCTGCCCGCTGGGCTGTCCGGGGCGTCTCGGTGCGAAACGACCGTCCGTATCCTGGCCGGTCATACACCAGCACCTGGACACCACATTCACGGGACACGGTTTCCGCCAGGTCCCACCATTCGGCCCCCGGGGAACAAAGCC
Organism: Bacillota bacterium; assembly: GCA_007121025.1. GTDB lineage: Bacteria > Bacillota > TC1 > TC1 > UBA5767 > SKMO01. The sequence continues at coordinate 4,533 of SKMO01000150.1, forward strand.
CGGCGCACACCACCACCACCGGATTTGGCCGGTCCTCACCGTAGCGCCGGATCCCAACGATCCCCAGGCTGGTATCGATCAGGAATGTGTTACTGCCTGTTCCGGTTGTTCTTTCGCTCACGGACCTTCGCCTCCCGAAACCATGATCAGGAATCAATCTCAATGGTAATGTCCACATTGAAATTCGGGCGCAGGAATCCATCATCGTTGATCACTTCAATCTCCACCGGTACCACGGTCTCCCCATTTCGTGCAAAGGCCATGTTCGACAAGAACCGGACGGTTCCCTGATACGTTCTGGTCCGGTCGGCCACAGGGACAATCTCCACCGTCTGTCCTTCCCGCACGTTCCGGATAAACTCTTCCAGGATGTCCGCTTCCACAACAAGACGGTCAACCACCGAGAGGGTAAAGGCCTTTTGCGACGGACTTGTCCGGTCACCGCTCCTGTACCCAATGTCCGTAATCACGGCCCGGGGCAGATCACTGATCACCAGGTTGCCCTGCAGATGGGGGCGCTGCAGCCCTGCCTGCACTTTGGATCGTTCTGCTTCCAGAACGGACGTCTGCTGTTCGCTGGCCAGGGCGGTTTTTGCCCTGGTTCCACCCAGAAAATTCACTGGCTCCCGGTCCGTGGAAACACCATACAGCAAGGAAAGATCCCGTTTCATCTCTTCTTTTCTGCGCCGGAGATCCTCCAGTTCCCTCTCCTGCTGGGACAGCTCTTCCCTGGAAATGGCCCCTTCGGCAAACAGGGTTTGCTGCCGGTTCATCTCTTCGGTCAGTCTGCGCTCGCGAATCTCCTGCACTCTGTATTGATCGAGCAGTGCCCGTCCCTCCGCATTGATGCCGTCGCGCACCGCGGCGCTTTCCAGCCGCGCCCGTTCCACCTGTCTGTCCGCCACTTGAAGGGTTTGAGCCGGATCAGTGAGATCAAGCGTGAAAATGGGATCGCCTTCCCGGATCAGATCGCCTTCCCGAACGTGCACGTCCTCAACAAGAGCAGCCATATCCAGCAAAACCGTTTGCTCATGGCTGGGCCGCACTCTTCCAAACGCTTCGACCGTGCGGACGGTTTCCGTCAGATCCACTTGCTGGACGTCCTCTTCCGCAGGGGCGCCACAGCCTGCTGCACCCAGGGCCAGGAGGATCCCTGCCAGGAGCACACCGATGATCTTTTTCTTATTCATTGTTCATCCCATACCTTTCCATCGTTTACCTGAATAATCCGGTTTCCATACACTGCCGTTTCCCGGGAATGACTGACCTGCACAATGGTTTTCCCGTGATTCCCGTTGATCCGGGCCAGCAATTCCATCACTTCCTTCGTGGCCATGCTGTCGAGATTCCCTGTCGGTTCATCCGCCAGAATGATGTCCGGATCGTTGATCAGGGCCCGTGCAATGGCCACCCGTTGCTGCTGCCCTCCGGACAATTCTCGTGGCGTGTGGCCCCGTCGGTCCGACAGTCCCACAACCTCCAGAATCTCATCCAACCGGGACTTGTATTCGCGCACCTTCCTCCCGTCCAGGAGGACCGGGAGGAGCACATTGTCTTCCAGGCTGAGGTTGGGCACCAAATTGTAAAACTGGAAAATAAACCCAACGTCACGACGACGCATGATGCTGGCTTCCCCGTCGTTCATCCGGGCAATGTCCCTGCCCCGGATCCGGATGGCCCCCTGTGAAGGCCGGTCCAGCCCTCCGAGCAAATACAGAAGCGTGCTCTTCCCGGAACCCGACGGCCCCATGATGGTGGTGAAATCCCCCCGGTGAATCGTCAGGTTGATGTCTTTAAGCACTTCCACCGGAACGGTTCCCAGCATGAACGTTTTGTATAACCCCTGTGTCTCAATCATTGGTTCCATGGATCGTCCCCCCTATTCATACTTGATTGCCTCGATGATCCCCGAACGGGCAGCCCGGGACGCAGGCTTCAGCGAAGCCACTGTGGCGATGACCAGGCCACCGGCAACTGCATACAGGAAAAAGGGTGCATGGTAATGGATCCCGATGGGCAATCCCATGTCCCGCATCATAAACGGCATGCCTGCCAGAAGAAGCAGTCCGCCCAGCACACCGGCCAGCCCGCCAATCAGCCCCCCGGTCAGAGATTCAATCAGGATCATCTTCATCCCCTGTCGCTGTCCCAGTCCAACGGACCGGTATATGGCCAGAGAACGTCTTCGCTGGATAAAACTGATCATGTAGTTGTTGAACACCCCAAAGGTTCCAATGAGCATCGCCAGCAGGGAAAAGGCGTTCAGGATGACAAACATCTGGCTGTTGGCCTGATCATTGATGTCTTTAAGCTGGCCCAGGGTCCGGCCAAAAATGCCCCGCCGCAGAAACTTGTCCTGCAGGGCGGCCAGAACCACCTCCGGATCGTTGTCCGTTTTGACCAGAATATTTGTGAAATACGGCTGCTTCATGTCCACCTTGTAGTTTGCTTCAGAGATCACCGCGTTGCTTCCATTGGCCATGATGGAGTCAAACAAACCGATGATCCGGTATGTCCGGGGCCCGGCAGCCATGTCCAGGGTGAGCGAGTCTCCCCGCTCAACTTCCAGCAGACGGGCCATCGAATGGGTAATCATGATGGTCCTTCCGTCGTTGAGTTTCGCCCACATGTCTTCCAGATTTTCTTCCGTGCGAAAGCGGACGTATTGCGTGTAGGTGCTGGTGTTGATTCCCTGCAGGTAGCCAATCCGGTAATCCCGGTCCACCAGTGACACCCCTGCCCAGGTGTCGTACGTACCGTATGTCCCTGTCACACCTTCGACGGCCCGAACCGATTGTTCTGCCTGCCGGTCCATGGCGGGCATCTGGAGGGTAATGTCATAATTCCAGTCTGCGTAGGCATCCAACACCTCCAGGCCGACCGAAAAACTGATGGTATTGATCATCAGCAGGGCCGCGATCCCCATGGCCAGCAGGACCACATTGTCCACAATGGCTTTGTTGTCGCGGAGATTTTTCACCGCCAGGAGCCCCTCGTTCCCAAAAAGAACCCCGTTCACCTTCCCGAACACCTTCAACGACAGTCTGGTCAGCATCGGGGTCAGAAACACCAGGGCCAGGGCTGAGGCGAACAGAGCGCTCATGCTGACAGCCATGGCCACGGATCTGGGCGCGATCCGGGGCCCCACAAGAGAGAAGCCCAGCAGAAGTATTGCCACGACTGTCTTCCAACCCTTCCGCCGGCCGGTCTTCTCCACGGTGTTGAGAACCAGGTCCCGGATGGGGATCCTGGATACCCGGATGATGGGCACCATGGAACTTCCCAGGGCAACCCCCACCGCCAGTACACACGCCATCAACAACTGTCCTGGACTGAACCGGACGGCCACATCCATGGTCCCGCTCCAGGGATCCCGGGCCAACACCGCCGTGATGGCATACAGAATCCCCACACCCAGAATCATGCCAAGCAGGCCACCGGCGACACCATAGAATCCACTTTCCGCCAGAAGGAGGCCGTCGGTCCGTTTCCGGGTGGCCCCGATGGAGCGAAACGTCCCCAGCACCGGCAGCCGTTCCATGGTGATCACCTTGAATGTGGAGTAAATAATGAACACACTGACAAACGTCACCACAGTGGTCATCAACAGAAGAGGGACCACCAGCATCTGGAGCATCTCGGACAGTTCCCTCAGGCTGAACAGCCGGCGCACCTCCTGGCGGTTGTAAACGCCCGACAGGGTTTCCTGGACCCTGTCGATATCAGCGCCTGGTTGAGGGACCACGTAAACGGACCCCACCCGTCCACGCAACCCCACCAGCGATCCTGCTGTTTCCAGAGGAACCACCATGGTCTGTGTTTCAGATTGTGGATGCTGCCGGAACAA
>SKMO01000084.1 GCA_007121025.1 Bacillota bacterium
ACTACGAAGACCTGATCCTCCTGATTGAAGCCTATGAAGCCCGGGAACTTCTGTACCCGGCAATCATCGTGGACACCAATCACGCCAATTCCGCCAAGCTGTACACCAGACAGCCCCGGATCGCCAAGGAAGTGGTCCGCAGCCGAAACGATGAACCGAAAATCCGGCAGTACGTGAAAGGGCTGATGGTGGAAAGCTATCTGGAGGAGGGCCGTCAGGAGATCGGCGAGAACCGCTACGGATGCTCCATCACCGACCCCTGCCTGGGTTGGGCGGACACCGAGCGGATGATCCATGAGCTGGCCGGGGAACTCTGATCCGACGGACAAAAGACCGGGATTCCGGTCTTTTTGCCGTTGAGGGGGGCGGATTCCCTCTTCCGGAGAGGAGCCGGTTCCCGGCCGGACACCGGGATCCGGGGGAAAAGTCCTTTCTTTCCAAGGTGGTTCAGTTGTATAATGGAAAGAAACGAGTAGAAAAGGATTGTGATCACATGTCATTTAAACGCATTGCACAGCTGCCGGAACCGGCAGAAATCATAGAGATGATGCCTCTGTCCGCCTCCATGAAGGAGGCGAAAGCACGTCGGGACGAAGAGATCCGCAAGGTGTTTTCCGGGGAGGACGATCGTTTTGCCCTGATCATCGGGCCCTGTTCAGCCGACAATGAGGACGCGGTCTGTTCATACATTGGCCGGCTGGCGGAGATCCAGGAGGAGGTCAAAGACTGCATTCTGATCATCCCGCGGATCTACACCAACAAGCCCCGGACCACCGGGGAAGGATACAAGGGCATGCTGCATCAGCCCAATCCGTCGGAACGGCCCAACATGAGTGCGGGAATCCGGGCCATCCGCCGGATCCACATGCGGGCCATCTCTGAGACGGGTCTGAGCTGTGCCGATGAGATGCTCTATCCGGAGAATTACGATTATCTGGAAGACCTGCTGAGCTACGTCGCCGTGGGGGCCCGGTCCGTGGAGAACCAGCAACACCGGCTGACCTGCAGTGGGGTCCAGGTCCCTGTGGGCATGAAAAACCCGACCAGCGGGGACATCACCATCATGCTCAACGCCATCAAGGCGGCCCAGGTGGACCATACGTTCATTTACCGGGGGTGGGAAGTCGAAAGCGAAGGGAATCCACTGGTGCATGCGATCCTTCGGGGGGCGGTGGACAAATTCGGCAAAAGCATTGCCAACTACCACTTTGAGGACATCATGTACCTGATCGGGGAATATGAAAAGCGCGACCTGAAGAACCCGGCGATCATTGTGGACACCAACCACAGCAACTCCAACAAAGAGTACGCCCAGCAGCCCCGGATTGCCCTGGAGGTGGTCCGCAACCGTTCCTTTGACCCCCGGGTGAAACAGTATCTGAAGGGACTGATGGTGGAGAGCTACCTGGAGGAGGGGCGTCAGGAAATCGGTGAAAACACGTTCGGGAAATCCATCACGGACCCCTGCATGGGCTGGGAACAGACGGCCCGGATGATCCGTCAGATTGCCGAAGAACTATAAACGGACAAAAAAGGCATGGATCCCGGAAGGATCATGCCTTTTAGTCAGTTTTGTCCGTTTTGATTGCGAAAAGGGCCACAAAGAAGGCCACCAGAAGCAACGTGGAGAGATAGGGGATGTTGTCCCGGGGAACCGTCATGTAGAGAATGACGATCAGGCTGATCACAAAAATCTTCAGCCAGACCCGGATCTGCCGTTTTTTCAACTGCATGGGCACACCTCATTTCATTCGCTGTGCCGGCCGGAGCCGGTGCTTTTCCCATTATAGCACAGCCGTTGGGGTTCATGAACGGGCGCATCAAAGGAGGAAACCATGATCATCACGGGAATCAATGGAAGCATTCGCCGGGGCAACTGCCGCCTGGCGCTGGAACGTTTTCTGGAAGGGGCCCGGGAGGAAGGGGCTAAGACACAGCTGATCGATCTGGGGGAGTTGTCGCTGGACACCTGTCAGGGGGTTTGCCATGAGCACTGCCATCCCCTGGACGATGAGGGGCAGCTTCTGCCGGGGGGCTGGCACCGCTGCACCCGCCGGGACGACGGGGCAGCGGTTCTCGATCAGATGGTCCGCTCTGACGGGATTGTCCTGGCCAGTCCGGTGCTCTTTGGAAACGTCAGTGCCCGGTTAAAGACCCTGATGGAGCGCTCCAACGCCCTGTCGTCGTTTGCCCAGGATGAAAACCGGTCTTTTCTGAAAAACAAATGGGGGGCCGCCCTGGCTGTGGGGGGCGCCCGGCATGCCGGGCAGGAAATCACCCTGCAGTCCATCGTCAACTATTTCATGGTGCTGCAGATGCACCCGGTGGGGTTGGGCGAATACCAGGCGCCCCTGGGGCTGTCTCTGCTGGGCGATGACGTGGGCTCGGTTCTGGAGGATGCCTGGACCGACTATGAAATCAAAGAAGCCAGCGCCCTGACCTATCTGCGGGCATACGGCCGCAAACTGGGGCGTTTGTGCCGGGAGGCAGACCAATCGTGAAGGCGCAGACATTTCTTAGCGAGGCCCGGGCGGACCTGGGGTATCTTCAGGGGCTGCGCCGGGATCTGCACCGGGAGCCTGAATTGGGCTACCGGGAAGAGAAAACGGCCCTGCGGGTCAGGCGTGAACTGGAATCCCTGGGCCTGGAAGTGCAGGCCGGTCTGGGGGGAACCGGGGTTTTGGGTTGCCTGGACACGGGGCGGCCCGGACCGGTGACCCTCCTGCGGGCGGATATGGACGCGCTGTCCCTGCAGGAAGAATCACCGGTTTCCTACCGGTCTGTCCATCCCGGGGTGATGCACGCCTGTGGACACGATGTGCACACCGCCTGGCTGGTGGGAGCGGCCCGGATTCTGGTCCGGCACCGGCAGACGCTTCAGGGCAGAGTGCTCTTTCTGTTTCAGCCGGCAGAGGAATCCCTTGGGGGAGCCCGGAAGGTGCTGGCCTCCGGGGCCCTGGACGGGTTTGACATCGACGGGGTGTTCGGCGCCCACGTCTGGCCCCTGGAGGTGGGACGCTTCCTGCTGATCCCCGGAGCGGCCATGGCGTCCAGCGGCAATCTGCGCATTGAGATCCGGGGGCAGGGCGGCCACGGGGCCCGGCCCCAGGAAACCCGCAATCCGGTTCCCGGGGCTGTGGCCATCGCGTCAGGCCTGTACAGCCTGATGAGTGCCTACAGGGATCCCCAGAGTGAAGAACTGCTCAACCTGTGTTCCATCCGGGCCGGCGAAAAATTCAACGTGGTGCCGGACAAAGCGGTGATCGAGGGGACGTTCCGGGCGTTTGACGAGGACCGGATGGGGGAACTCGAAGAGGCATTCACCCGGCTGGCTGATCACACGGCCCGGAGTTTGGGCCTGGAAGCCGAGGTGTCGTTTCACGGGACCTACCCGCCACTGATCAACGATGACCGGATGATGGGCCGGGCTGAGGCGGTCATCCGGGATCTGGCCGGGGCGGAAGCCATCCGCCGGCAAGAGCGCGGCCTGATGATCGCCGAGGATTTCTCCTTTTATGCCAGGCGCTGGCCGGGGGCTTACGTGATGATCGGTGCGGGCACCGATCCCTATTGCCGCCTGCATACCGCCGGATTTGATGTGGATGAATCGGTGCTGGCCTGGGGTGCGGCGTATATGGCCCTTTGCGGAGCCGGTGAAGGAAAGACAACCGTTTGAGATGACGGGCGGGTATGCTATTCTATAGGGAGAATGGACGGGATCGGGGGAGGATGAATGTGACCAGAAGCAAACTGATGAGCAAACTGCTGATTCTGTCGGCGGTCATCGTGTTGGTGCCCGTGATTACCACGGCCTATTTTTACCAGGCCAACATGATCGAGGTGGAAACCAGCACCGTGCAGCGGATGTTCCGGGAACGCTATGCCAGCTATGACCGGGTGTTTGACTTCGTTGAAGTGACCTTTGACCCGGAAATGGGTGTGGAGTATACGTCCCGGGGGATTCAGCAGCTTCTGGACAATTACGGGGCCAGACTGCAGATCATCCGGCCGGACGGGCTTCTCCTGTACGATTCGGATGAGCCCGGGGGGGAACGCCGCCAGGTGGATCTGAACTATGAGCTGAAACTGATTTCCGAACGAACGGATCTGTTCTCCACCCGGAACAAATACATGCGCCCGGTTCGCCAGCCGGTCCTGGGGGAAGAACTGAATTTCGACCTGGCCGAAGAAGTGGTGGCTTACGCGATCATCACGGACGACAACCGGGTGCTGGAGCAGAACCTCTACGAGGACATGCGCGGTTTTTACATCAATCCGTATTATTATGGGGTGCTGTCATTCCTGCTGGTGCTGCTGGTCGCCTGGCTGCTGTTGTACAGGGAGATTTTACGACCCATCCGGGACCTGCGCCGGTCGACCCGGGAAATCGCCCGGGGCAATCTGGATTTTCAGATCCAGTGCAACACCGACAATGAAATCGGCGACCTGTGTGAAGACTTTCACGCCATGAAGGGAAGCCTGACCAAATCGATACAGGCCCGGCTGGAAGAAAAAGACCGCAACCGGATGTACGTGAAGAGCATTGAAGAAGATTTGCGGGAACCCATCGGCCGCCTGGAGGCCCTGGAGGCTTCCGGAGATTCCATCCGGACCGAAGCGTTTTCCGGCATTCGCCGGGAACTGACGGATCTGCTGGAGGAACTGTCCCGCTTTACAGACCACGATCTGTCCCGGTTTGTGCTGCAACGGGAGATGGTGTCCATCTACCGGTTCTTTGAGATCCTGCGGGAGCGCCGGATCAATAACCATACGGACCGGGAGACCGTGGAGTTTGTGGAACCCGTGGAAAACAGCATGCTTTACCTGGACGTGCGCCGGATGATCAAAATGCTCGACAACATCATCATCCGGATGGATGAATACACAGAAGGAAAGGTTCCGGTGCGGGTGGTCAGTGCGTCCGATGTACTGGAATACGACATGCTCCTGATCAAGGTCTACTGGCAGCAGGCCGGCGTCCTGGAGGGCAGCAGTCTTGAGGAGATCCTGGAGGCAGCCTATGCCCGGGAGACCGAACAGAAGAAAACCGAACTGGTGGCGGCCCTGGTCATGGCCAGGGAAATCCTGGACGATTCCCGGGGGGACCTGGAGCTGCTTGCCGGAGATGAAGAAACCGGGTTCATTCTGCGGATCCCCCGCTACACCCCGGACATCAGCTGAGGAGTCTGACCATGAAAAAACCGACACAAACAACCACAACACGTCCTTGCCTCAGGCACCTGCTTCTGACCGGGCTTCTGATCGGGCTTCTGACCGGACTGCCGGCGCTGGCGGCCTGTTCCGCCGGCAGTGAACCGGTGGCGGAAGAGCCCCCGGTACTGGAGATGCCCGCGGAACCGGACGTCCCCGCGGAACCGGAAGAACCAGAGGAATCGGCAGATCCCCGGGACGCCGTCGACCTGTCCCTGGCCCCCAATGAGGCCGGACAGATCATGGTGTTGATGTATCACAACATCGGGGAGCCGGAGGCCGAGTGGGTCCGCACCCCGGAGAATTTCCGCCGGGACCTGGAGGTGCTCTATGAGGGGGGATACCGGCCCATCCGGCTGACGGATTTTGTGGCCGGTCACATCACCACAGAGGCCGGGTACACACCAGTGGTGATCACCTTTGATGACGCCAACCTGAACAACTTCAACGTGCTGGAGGACGGGACCATCGATCCGGACAGTGCGTTTGGCATTCTCAGGGAATTTGGCCGGGAACACCCGGACTTTCCACTGCATGTCACGTTTTTTGCCGACGGATCGAATCCGTTCCGGCAGCCGGAACTGCTGGAGTGGAAAATCGAGCAGATTCTGGCGGCAGGCATGGACATCGGGAATCACACCCAGGGCCACCAGAACATGACCCATTCCACCGCAGAAGAGGTGCAGTTTTACATTGGGGCCCAGGCCCGGTTTCTGGAAAGCCTGATCGACGACCCGGATTACCGGGTGAACACCCTGGCCCTGACCTACGGGATCCGGCCCCGGGATGAATCGGTTCATCCCTACCTGGAATCCGGTGTCTATGAAGGGTTTTCGTACCACAATGTGGCGATTCTCAACGTGGGCTGGAATCCGGCCCACTCCCCCTTTGATGACCGGTTCGATCCCCTGAGCATTCCCCGGATCCGGGCCAGTGAAATGAACGTGGACAATGTGGGCATGTACAACTATCTGGCGTACTTCGAAAACAATCCCGGCCGGCGGTTTGTCAGTGACGGGCGTCCTGACGTGATCACGGTGCCAGAGTACCATGCTGAGCGGATCGAAGGGTACGACGGAGACCGGATCATCTACATCTATGAACCGGAGGAAGAGCAATGAAGACGCAGGGAAACGTGATGTACACCCTGGCCGAGGGGTTTGTCCCTGCCGGCCGGGTGGTGGATGAAGCCGATGCGGTCACCTATGACGTGATGCGGCTCATCGATGGGGTGCCCCTGTTTTTCGCCGCCCACCTGGCCCGGGTGGACCACGCCCTGGAAGCCCTGGGCGAGCCGTCCCGGGGCGGGCGGATTGAAGCGGTCCTGCCGGAATTCATTCGGCAAAACGGGGGCGCGGATTTGAACACGAACCTGAAAATTCTGGCGGGGGGCTCGCTGGGGCTGGCCCTGGGGCTGATCCCCCATGCCTACCCGGAAGACCGGATGTACCGGGAAGGGGTCCGGCTGGTGACCGTTTCCATGGTCCGGGAGAATCCGGAATTGAAAGTGTGGAACCACAGTTACAAACTGGCCATCGCGGACGCCCTGGAAAAAACGGGCGCTCATGAGGCCCTGCTGGTGGACGAACAGGGGCGGATCACCGAAGGGTCCCGGTCCAATGTGTTTGCGGTCCGGGGAAACAGAATTCTGACCCCGGGAAGCGGTGTGCTTCCGGGGATCACCCGCCGGTATGTCAACGGGGTGATCCGCGACGAAGGCATTGACCTGGTGGAAACGGATCTGCCGGCAGACGGACTCGGAGAGATGGACGGACTGTTCATCACGGGAACGTCACCGAAAGTCCTGCCGGCCCGGCAGGTGGATGATGTGGCCCTAAATCCGGACAACCCTCTGGTGCGCCAGGTGATGGCGGCGTTTGACCGGCTGATTGATGCGGATCTGCGCGCCACCCGGGAAAGGCTGTCCGGGGGCGAAAAAGGAGGGGACAATCTGTGAGAATCATGCGCGAACAGACGGCACTTCTGCTCATCGACGTGCAGCAGCGGCTTCTTCCCATGGTTGAACACCCGGAAACCCTGATGAAACGGCTCATGGTCCTGATGGAGGGCCTTGAACTGTTGGACATTCCGGTGGTCGTGACCGAGCAGTATCCCAAGGGACTGGGGGAAACGGTGGAGCGTCTTCAGCCCTGGAAGAAAACTGATTCCTGCTTCGAAAAGGTGTCCTTCAGCTGTCTGGACAACCCGGAGGTGCGCAGCTGGCTCGGGGAGCAGGGACGAAAGCAGGTCGTTGTGGTGGGCATCGAGGCCCATGTCTGCGTGCTGCAGACGGTGATCGATCTTCTGGAAGCAGGATACCAGCCGGTGGTGGTTCATGACTGTGTGTCCTCAAGACACCGTCTGGACATGGACGTGGCGTTGGAGCGGATGCGCCGGGAAGGCGCGGTGATCACCACCGTGGAATCACTGCTGTTTGAACTGACCCGGACGGCGGGAACAGACCTGTTCAAGGGGATTTCCGCGCTGGTCAAGTACTGAACGGGAGGTGATACGATGACAAGACAGGAAGCAATGGAACTGCTGAGAGAATACACAAAGCGGGAGAATCTGATCCAGCATGCACTGGGCGTGGAGGCGGCGATGTCCGCCTATGCCCGGCACTACGGGGAAGATGTGGAAGCCTGGCGGGCGGTCGGGCTGTTGCATGATTTCGATTATGAAGCGTTTCCCACAGAGGAGGAACACCCCTGGCGGGGGGCGGACATCCTTCGGGAACGGGGGGTCAGGGAAGAATGGGTCCGGGCCATCCTGGGTCATGCGGACTACACGGGGGTTCCCCGGGATTCATTGATGGCCCGGGTGCTCTATGCGGTGGACGAGCTGACCGGATTCATTCTGGCCAGTGCGCTGGTCCGGCCCAGCCGCAGCCTGGACGATCTGAACGTCAAGAGCGTGAAGAAGAAAATGAAAGACAAACGGTTCGCCGCTGCCGTGAGCCGGGAAGGGATCCGGCAGGGGGCCCGGGAACTGGGTGTGGATCTGGATGTGCACATTGGCTTTGTGATTGAGGCCATGCGTCCGGTCCAGGAGGATCTGGGATTGAAGCGTGCTGATGAAGGAAACCACTAAGGGGGTTTCCTTTTTCTTTTCCCTATCTTTTTTAGTTTAATTTAGGAACTACGTTTGACATATGGCT
>SKMO01000151.1 GCA_007121025.1 Bacillota bacterium
ACCATTCCGAACACGGACGTTAAGCTTTTCAGCGCTGATGGTACTTGGGCAAAGGCCCCGGGAGAGTAGGACGTTGCCAGAATCTAATTTGAAAGACCACCTCTTGCAGGTGGTCTTTTGTTGAGCGCAGGGAGACGCAGCGCAGGGTTGGGGATATTCTTTCCGGGGAAAATGCGCTATGCTTATAGGGAAGAGTGCAAGGAAGGTGAAGCTGATGATTGATCTGCACATCCACAGCCGTTGTTCTGACGGAACCATGGACGAAGACGAAATATTCCGGGACTACCGCGAGCGGGGCTTTCGATACATTGCCATTACGGACCATGACAAGATCTGCGACCGACGGGACCGGTTGTATGGATCCCGGCCGGGGCTCAGGGTGATTCCCGGGGTTGAGGTCTCCACATACGATTATGAACGCAAGCGGAAGATTCATCTGCTGGGCTATTTTGTGGATGGATCCAGTCCCCGGCTGTGTCAGCTCCTCGCACGGATCGGTGCCAGCAGGGCACGGGCGGCGTCCTTCATCATTACGGGTCTGCAAAAAATGGGATATCAGATCATGGAAAGTGAAGTTCGACGCTATGCGGGTCAGGGGGGCATTTACAAACAGCACATTCTTCACTGCCTGAAGGACAAGGGATATGTCCGGAAAATGTTTGGGGATTTGGACAAGTCACTGTTCAAGCGGGGCGGCAAGCTGTATTATCCCATTGATTATGCCGATTACCTTGAAGGCCTGCAGGCCATCAAGGAAGCCGGTGGGCTGGCCGTGCTGGCTCATCCCGGGCAGAATCGCGTCTACGATCTTGTGGGGGATCTGAAAGAAAATGGTCTGGATGGCATTGAGACGTACCATCCCACGCACACTGAACAGGATCACAGCATCTGTCGGGAACTGGCCCGCAACTACAATCTGTTCCAGATCGCCGGCTCGGATAACCACGGAATGTATACCAGAACCTCGATCGATTTTACCAGATTGCAGCTTCCTTCTCCTGAGGAGGAACGCCTGGTGGCGGTATTGGAAGGAGCGTTATAAATGAAACGATGGGCGGGAGTGTTGCTGATTTCCGTACTGGCGGTGCTGATGGGATTGGGTTGCACGACAGAGGCAGAGGAGATTCCCGGGGAGATCCCTCAAATGGACCAGGAGCAGGCTTACGAGAACTGGCAGATAGATGAAACAGTTGTTCTTCTGGATGTCCGGACAGAACCGGAGTATCAGGAGGTGCACATTCCAGGATCAGTTCTGATCCCCGTGGAAGAGCTCAGGCAGCGGGCTCCGGAAGAGCTGGTGGATCGGGACGCGACGATCTATGTGATCTGCCGCAGCGGCCGGCGCAGCCAGGATGGGGTTCGGATCCTCCAGGAGCTGGGCTACACCGATGTGACGGACATTGGCGGGATTATCACTTGGCCCTTTGAAACCGTGGAGGGCGGCTAAATGTACCGGGAAACCATGGCAAGCCCCCTGGGATTGATCCACATTGAGGGAAATGACCGGGGCATTACCCGGATTGCCTTTGTCAGCGAAGGGCCGGATGATCGGTCCAACGGGCACACAGCATTGGCCAGGAAACAACTGGAACAGTATTTCGCAGGACACCTTCGCTCGTTTACGGTTTCCTGCGAACCCCAGGGAACGGCGTTCCAGAAGGCTGTCTGGGATGCGCTTCGGGAGATTCCCTACGGAGAGACGGCTTCCTACGGGGAGATTGCCCGGAAGGTGGGCCACCCCCGGGCTGTCCGGGCCGTGGGCCAGGCCAACCGGGTCAACCCTCTGGCGCTGGTGGTTCCCTGTCACCGGGTGGTGGGAGGCGATGGCCGCCTTACAGGATACGCAGGAGGATTGGACAAGAAACAGTACCTGCTGGATCTGGAGCGACGAACGCTCGCCAGAGGGGATCTTTTTTGAACCCTGCAAATATGGTAAAATAACGCTTAAGTCAAATCGGAAGGCAGACGTTGCCGGGAGGTAGAAAGTGAAAAGTGAACAGGAACTGATCGACAGTCTTGTCCATTGGATCCGCGAAATGGTCGTTCAGGCCGGTGCCCGCGGTGTTGTGGTCGGCCTGTCGGGAGGCATTGATTCTGCAGTGGTGGCGGCCCTTTGCAATCGGGCATTCCCGGGAAATACTTTGGGTGTTCTGATGCCCTGTGGAAGCAGCGGAATAGATGAAATTGACGCTGTACTGGTGGCAGAAGCACTGGAGATTCCCTACAAGAAAGTGAATCTGGACGAAACCTATGATACCATGGTTCGGGCGCTTGGTCCGGAGCAATCACCGGAAGAAGCCCATATGGCTTATGCCAATATCAAACCCCGTTTGCGGATGGCCGCACTCTATTTTGAAGCGGGAGTGCGGAGTTATCTGGTGGCTGGAACCGGAAACCGCAGTGAGATTGAAATCGGGTATTACACGAAATATGGCGACGGTGGCGTGGACATGGAACCGATTGGAGCACTGGTCAAAACGCAGGTTCGTCAACTGGCAACAGCTCTGAACATTCCGGAAAAGATCATCGACAAAGCGCCGACGGCCGGTTTGTGGGACCAGCAGACCGATGAAGAGGAAATGGGTTTTACTTACGCTCAACTGGACCGCTATCTGGTGCATGGTGAAGCTGAACCCGACGTGCGGGAGCGGATTGAACATCTGATGAAAACAAGTGAACACAAGCGGAACATGCCGCCGGTCTGTCCGCTGGACTAAAGACGTTTTGACAAGGGAGAGAGACGATGGCAGGACATTCGAAATGGGCAAACATTAAACACAAAAAAGGACGGCAGGACGCCAAGAAGGGCAAACTGTTTACAAAATTTGGCCGGGAGATCATGGTTGCGGTTAAGATGGGTGGAGCAGACACGGCCTTGAACCCTCGTCTGAAGCTGGCGCTTCAGAAGGCCAGGGCGGCAAACATGCCCAACGACAACATCAACCGGATCATTCAGAAAGCCCTCGGGGACGATGGGGGCGCCAATTACGAAGAATTGACCTACGAAGGATATGGGGTAGGCGGTGCAGCCGTCATGGTGGATGTTTTGACGGACAACCGTAACCGGGCCGCCGGAGAGATCCGACACGCCTTTGATAAGTTTGGAGGCAACCTGGGAGAAACCGGCTGTGTCGGCTGGATGTTTGAGACCCGTGGGCAAATTCTGGTGGATGCCCGTCCGGATCAGGCGGATGAACTCACTCTGACCGCCATTGAGGCGGGAGCCGATGACGTGGAGTACGATGATGGGACACTGACCCTCTACACAGCCCAGGGCGATCTGGAGTCTGTCAGGGAAGGACTGGAAGCGGCAGGGGTCACCGTGTCGTCAGCGGAGATTGCAAAGATTGCCCAGACCTCCGTGATGATCGATGATCTGGAAACGGCACAGAAACTGGTTAAAATGATGGATGCTCTGGAGGATAACGATGATGTGCAGGATACCTGGAGCAACTTTGATTTTACGGATGAAATCAGCGGGAAATTGTCGTGAAGAGCAGGGAAAATGTTTTCGGAGACAGAAGGCATTGTCTGAAAGGGTGGGCCTATGAGAATCATTGGCATTGACCCTGGAACCGCGATCCTTGGCTACGGCATCCTGGACCTTCAGGGAAACCAGTTCGTCCTGCAGGAATACGGATGTATTCGGACCAAGGCCCATACCGCACAGCCTGACCGGCTGTTCCATATTTTCAATGAGCTCAACCGTCTGATTGAAACCCACCGCCCGGATACCATGGCGGTGGAAGAACTGTTTTTCAACAGGAATACAACCACGGCATTCACTGTGGGTCAGGCCCGGGGTGTTGTTCTGCTGATGGCCAGAATCCATGGAATGACAGTGGGTGAATACACCCCCATGCAGGTGAAGCAGGGGGTTACAGGGTATGGCAGTGCCGACAAGCGGCAGGTACAGGAGATGGTCCGGGTGATTCTGTCCATGAAGGAACTGCCCCGCCCGGACGATGCAGCTGACGCCCTGGCGGTGGCCATTTGTCACGGGCATTCGTGTGGACCGCTGGGAAGCGTCATGAAAGGATTGCGATGATCGCATTTATTCGGGGAACGGTACATCATAAAACTGAACATTCTGTGATTCTGGATACGGGCGCCCTGGGCTATGAGGTGTTTGTACCGGAGGATTTGCTGTTTCGTCTGGATGAGGGGGAGGAGCTATTTTTGCACCTTTACCAGCAGACAAAGGAAGACGGGACGTTTTTGTTTGGCTTTTTACGGCCGGAGGACCTGGCTCTGTTCCGCCGGTTGGTGGGTGTCAGCGGGGTAGGCCCACGGATGGGCATGGCCATGTTTTCGGTCAAGAGCCGACGGGAAATCATCCTTGGGATCGTCAACGAACGGGTGGACGTGCTCAGTGAGGTCAGCGGGATCGGGCCGAAAACCGCCAAACGGATGATTCTGGAACTTAAGGACGTTCTGACAGAAACAGCGGAGGCGCTGGAGACCGGCGGGCTGACGGAAGCAACAGGGGAGTTTCCTGGGGTTTGTCCTCCGGAGTCCCCATACATGGAAGCCCTGGAGGGTTTACTCTCATTGGGGTACACTCGCCGTGAGGTGGACGTGGTGCTGCAGAATTTGCTGGCGGAAGATGAACAGGCGGATGCAGGCGTCCTGATCACCCGGGCCCTTCGGAATATCGGCAGACAAAGGAGTCAGTGACCATGGAAGAACGGTTGATCGCCGGACAGCATCAGACAGAAGATGTTGAAATTGAAAAATCTCTGCGTCCCCGGACGCTGACAGAGTATATCGGACAGGAGAAGCTCAAGGAGAATCTGGGTGTGTTTATTGAAGCTGCCCGGATGCGGGATGAGGCGCTGGATCATATTTTGCTCTACGGACCACCGGGGCTTGGAAAGACAACCATGGCCGGAATCGTGGCCGGAGAGCTTGGCGTTAACCTGAAAATCACATCGGGTCCTGCCATCGAACGGGCCGGGGATCTGGCGGCCCTGCTGACCAATCTGCAGGAAAACGATGTGCTGTTTATTGATGAGATCCACCGTCTGAACCGGTCGGTGGAAGAAGTCCTGTATCCGGCACTGGAAGATTTTTCCCTGGACATCATGATTGGAAAAGGACCGTCAGCCCGGGCCCTGCGGATCGATTTGCCGCCGTTTACCCTGATCGGTGCCACCACCCGGGCGGGGCAGTTGAGTTCCCCGCTGCGGGATCGTTTTGGGGTGATTTCCAGGTTAACCTATTACACCGATGATGAACTGGGGCAGATCATCACCCGGGCGGCCCGTATTCTCAATGTTTCCATTGACGGGGAGGGCGCTTCGGTGATTGCTGGCCGTTCCCGGGGGACGCCAAGGATCGCCAACCGGCTTCTGAAGCGGGTGCGTGACATCGCCCAGGTCAGGGGCAGCGGTCACATCGATGAAGCACTGGCCGGCCGGGCCCTGGATATGCTGGAGGTGGACACCTGTGGCCTTGATGACATTGACCGGAAACTGCTGTCCGTTCTGCTGTGCTCGTTTGCCGGCGGTCCTGCCGGCCTGGACACACTGGCCGCGATGATTGGTGAAGAAGCAGTGACAGTGGAAGATGTCTATGAACCGTTCCTGATGCAGCAGGGCTTTCTGGCCCGGACGCCAAAGGGACGGATTGCCACGGACAAGGCCGCCAGACATCTGGGCATGGCGCTTCCGAAACGATGAGCGAGCAGAAGGTTTCCGGAGCCATTCTGGCCGGTGGAAAAAGCCTGAGGATGGGAAGGAACAAAGCGTTTTTGCCGGCTGGCGGTGAAACATTTCTGCGCCGGGCGGTGGGAAAACTGGAACCTTATACAGAAGAAATCATGATTTCCACCGGTCCGTCACCCCGCTACACCTGGCTTGGACTGCCGGTGGTTTCTGATGCCTATCCGGAGGGCGGTGCTCTGGCCGGGATTGAAGCCTGTCTGGGCAGCGCCGAACACGATCTGGTGTTCTTTTTGCCACTGGATATGCCGTTTGCCCCGGTCGAACTGATTCCCCGGATGGTGGAACTGGCCGGAGGCATGGATGGTGCGGTCCCCAGCTTCGGCGGTTTTTATGAGCCGTTGTTTGCGGTGTACCGAAAGAGTTGTTTGCCGGCCATCCGAAGCCACCTGGAACGGGGGGAACGAAAGGTTCGTTCATTTTATCCCGATGTTCATCTTCGGATTGTCGGTTCGGATATCCTCCAGGAATACGGGGATCCGGAGCGTATGTTTCTCAATGTCAACACGCTGGAAGATTACCAGAAATACCGGGAGTGGATGAGTCATGAGTAGGATCATATCTGTGGTGGGCTACGGTGGAAGCGGTAAGACCACTTATCTGGAAAAACTGATCGCCGTTCTTGTGGCCCGGGGGCTCAGGGTGGCGGTGATCAAGCACACCAGTCATCCGGAGGCTTTCCTGGGCAGTGAAGGAAAGGATACGGACCGTCATTTTGCTGCAGGGGCGTCGGGTGTTGCCCTGGTGGGACCGTCCGGATACAGTCTGGCTGTCCGGGGTCCGGAGCCGGCGCTGGTGGAGGTTCTCGGGAAATTGGAACCGGCTGATCTGGTGATCACGGAAGGGTACAAAACAGGCCCCTGGCCCAAGGTGGAAATTCGCCGCCGGGACAGTGGCCAACCGGTGCTTTCTGTCCGTCACGACGAGTTGTTGGCACTTGTCACGGATGGCGAAGAACAAGGGCGCAATGTGTTTTCGCTGGATCAGCCAGAGGATTTGGCTGTCTGGCTGCTGAACTGGCTGGAGAGTGACCATGGAACTGACGGGTAGCATTTTTGTCCTGTTTTCAATTATTCTGATCGGCTATGTCGCCAGGAAGATCAAGCTGCTTCCAGATCACGGGGCGGACGTTCTGGTGCGTTTGATCCTGAACATCACGCTACCTCTTCTGATTGTGGTGTCTCTGAATCTTCCCTATGAGCCGGCACTGTTTGCGGCCATGATTCAGACAGCCGTTGTGGCCACGGTGGCAACGGCTGTGATTATACTGGTTGCCCGTCTGCTGTCCAGGCGCCTGCCGCTTGATGAAGTGGAAAAGCGGCAGTGGCAGTTTATGCTGGTGTTTGGCAATGTCACGTTCATTGGCTATCCGATTTGTTTCTTGCTTCTGGGTGAGCCGGGGGTTTTTCTGGCAGCGGTCTTTGATATGGTGCAGACTGTATTGATGTTCAGTTATGGAATCGTACTGTTGTCCGGAACCCGGCGGGGCATTGGCCGTCAGGAGTTGAATCTCCTTAAGGATCCGGTCATTCTTGCCCTGATTTTGGGTGTGATTCTCTTTATGGGAAACATTTCGCTCCCGCAGCCCCTGGAAGAATCGTTTTCTCTCGTGGGTTCGACGACGACGGCTCTGAGCATGCTTGCCGTGGGACTTTTGCTGGAGTTTCGCAGGAGCCATTCCAAAGGGGCGGAAGCCGCCTTGGCGGTGCTGGTGTTTCTGAAGCTTCTGGTGGTTCCCCTGCTGTTTGTTTTTATATCAAAAGATCTCGGAATCGCCCCGAATGCCTGGCTTGTTTCTGTTATAATGTTGTCAGTCCCATCCGGCATTCTGTCCACAGTGCTCAGTGTGAAATACACCGGGGAGGGACGGTTTGCTGCGCAGGGTGTGTTCTGGACGCACCTACTGTGCATTCTGACCATTCCCCTTCTTCTGCGTTTGGTGGCCCTGTTCTGACGGACCGGGATAACACATAGGAGTGAACGAAATGGACGAATCAAGACAGATCATCAATACCCTGTTGGTGGAGTTGTTTAATGATATACTGGCCATTGAGGGAAATGCCCTGAAGATCGGTGAGTTCGAAGATTTGACCATGATTGAGTTTCATGTGCTGGAAGCCGTTGGGCCTGGGGAAGGCAAAACCATGTCTGAGACGGCGCGTAAATTGGGCATTACCATCGGGACGCTGACCACCACGGTGAACAGATTGATTCGCAAGGGGGTCGTCGAACGGCTCAAAACAGACAGGGACCGGCGGATCGTGCTTGTTCGGCTGACCGATAAAGGCGTGCGTGCTTTCCGGCATCATGAGGAGTTTCACCGGGAGATGATTGAGAGCCTTTATGAGTCGGTTCAGCCGCAGGACAATGAAGTCTTGATCAATAGTTTGCGGGAGATCCAGGCGTTTTTTGCCAGGAAAGCCGGCGAATACAGAAAGGGACAGCATGATTAAACGGATCACAGTTGATTTGCATACAGTGGAGAACCTGCTTTTTTTCTGGAACATGATCGCTGAGCGGGAAAAGGTCAGTGAAATCTTTATACTCTCGGTGGCAGAATTGCCTCAGTTCCAGGCCATATACGATGAGGAGTTCGACAACATTTCCGTGCGCAAGGTGTTGAGCGCTCTGTCCAACCGGGAGGTGTTCCGGGGGGACAATCGGCGGGAGAGCCGGTTCTGGGTGGACAATCTGTGGATGCTCGAGGATCTCGAGTACACCATGCGGATGGTCACCCCCCTGAAACAGCTGCACCTCGAAGACCTGGTAGAACCGTTAAACCGGCTGGTGCCCCAGGACCGTTACGAGGAACTCAAGGTGGTGTTCGTTCCGTTTCCGCGCCGGACCAGTGTGATCCGGGGAAACGGTCTTTACATCAATTTTTTCAGAACGCTGCCCCGGAAGGGCAAAGGCGAAGGGGGGCGGATTGACGGACACCCCATGAAATCGTTTATTGAAGAACAGCTGGCCGAATTGCTGCGAAAAGCCGGACAGGAGGGTTACCGTTCGGTTCAGGACAGCACTCTGCGCAATGTGTTTTACTAAAAGAGAAATGAGGATTGGCTATGAACATCAAAATCGATTTGGACGCTGTGGAGAGCATGCTGGTGTTTTGGACCATGGTGGAGGAACGGGAAAAAGTCAGTGACCGCTTTTTGCACGATGTTGCCCAAATGCCACAGTTTCAGGCTGTTTATGACGCTGAATTCGGCCCGGAATCACTGGTCAAGGTGCTCAGTGCTGTCTCCAACCGTGAGCTTCTCAATGGAATGAGCAAAAAAGAAGGGCGATTCTGGAACAACAATCTCTGGATCCTCGAAAATCCGGGGATGGTGACGCAAATGGCTGCCCCTTTGAAAACCTTGAATCTGACCACCGATGGGGACGGGGAACAGGCCGTTGTGTTTGTGCCCATGACCACAGAAGAATCGTTTGTCAGGGATGGCGTTTTGTACATCAATTTCTTTCGGGTGATGGCCGGAGAATGGGTTGAGACACCAACCATAGAAGGCCTGCCGATCGACGAGTACATTCTTTCGAAACGGCCCTGAGGGCTGTTTTCGGGAACCGGTTTTTTGTCCCGGGGGTTTACAAATGGAAATGGTTTGATATACTTAAGAAAGAATAGTGAACAGACCGATGAAGAGGGAAGAGTACTTTTCGAAAACTGGCACAGCGAGCTGACGGCAGGTGAAAGGTTCAGCGCAGTGGATGAAAAGGAATGGGCCCACGGAGGTGCGAGGCGTAGGCGCAGGCTGAAACCAAGCCGGGTTCTCCCGTTACAGAGATAGGGTATGTTTGTACCCGAATAACCGGCTTTGGGTGGCGCTGACGAATGGAAACATTGGTCCCAAATGGGACGAATGTTTTTTTATTGCTCAGGCTGACCGGTCGGAAACCATTGGGTGGCACAACGAGACCATCGTCCCATAGGGGGCGATGGTCTGTTTTTTTGCAGGAGATGAGGGCGCCAGGCGCCATAGAAAGGTGAGACGAGATGAGAAAGAAAGTGTTCCGTGTGTTTACCAAAACCCTGCCGGGAGACACTGTGACTCCGGTAACCCTCTTTGATGCGTATGTGGGTGGTGAACCCGGTTTTCTTCTGGAAAGCCGGGAGGAGGGAAAAGGGCGATTCACGTTTCTTGGGAAAGCCGACGGAACGGTGACCCATCAGGATGGACAGACCCGGATGCAGCTGTTTGATGAGGAACCGGCCGTGGTCCTGCCAGATGGCCCCTTCGCCGGTGTCCGGGAATCACTGGCGTTTTTCGATTTGGTGGAACCGTCTCCCCTCCCGTTTTCCGGTGGGTTGGTGGGTTTTCTGGGATACGATACCATTCGTGCCCTCGAGGATTTGCCCGATGACAATCCGGATGAAATCGGGATTCCTGATATGGAACTGATGATTTGCACACGGTTTCTGGCCATTGATCACCTTCATCACACCCTGACTCTGGCGGTCCTTGTGGAAGAAGGCCCGGGCGCCTCCCGGGAAGCCGCCCGGGAGTTGTCCCGGATGGAAGAGCAAGCCCGGAGACCATCGGATCTTCCCTATGATGAAGAGGGAGGGATTCTGACGGTTCAGGACAGTCTGAACAGACAGGAGTACATGCAGGCCGTGGAGAAAGTGCGCGAATACATTGTGGCCGGAGACGTGTTCCAGACGGTCATCTCCCGGCGGTACACAGTGGATACGGACAAAAGTTCATTTGGGATTTACCGGAATCTGCGGCAGATCAACCCCTCCCCCTATCTGTTCTATCTGGACTTTGGAACCTATCAGCTGCTGGGCAGTTCTCCGGAAATGCTGGCCGAAAAGCGGGGGGATTTCATCCGGACCTGTCCCATTGCCGGAACCCGTAAACGCAGTGCAGATCCCCGGGAGGATGAACGTTTGGCTCAGGAACTGTTAAACGATGAGAAAGAGCGGGCTGAACACCTGATGCTGGTGGATCTGGGACGCAATGACATGGGCCGGGTGGCCCGTCCGGGGACCGTTGAGGTGACCCAGCTGATGGAAGTGCACCGGTATTCCCACGTGATGCACCTGGTGTCACTGGTGGAAGGGCGCAGTGAACCGGGGCTGACCGGTCCGGAGATCCTGGGCGCGTTTATCCCGGCAGGAACCCTGAGCGGGGCACCCAAGATTCGGGCCATGGAGATCATTGATGAACTGGAACCTGTCCGGCGAAGCTTTTATGGCGGATGTGTGGGGTACTTCGGTTTCGATGGGGACATGGACACCTGCATTGCCATCCGCAGCATGGTCACCAAAGACGGGCGGGCGTACCTGCAGGCAGGGGCTGGCATTGTTTACGACTCTGATCCCCAGACGGAATTTGAGGAAACCGAGAACAAACTCAAAGCTGCCCTGCGTGCGCTGGAATAACGGTTGGAGTGGTCAGACGGAGACGGATGATCTGAACAAAAATCGTGTATGAAACGAACCGGTTAGAGACCGGAAGAGACGAGAAGAGACGAGAAGAGAAGAGGAGTGGACGCCATGATCGTACTGATCGACAATTATGATTCATTTGTGTATAACCTCTACCAGTATCTGCGGCAGCTGGGACGGGAGGTTCGGGTAATCCGGAACGACCGGATCACCGGCCGGGAACTGTTGGCGCTGGCGCCTGAGGCAGTGGTGATCTCGCCCGGGCCGGGCAACCCCGACGGGGCAGGAAACGTTCTGGAAATCATTGGGACCTGTTATCAGACGTTGCCGCTGTTGGGGATCTGCCTGGGACATCAGGCCATCGGCCAGTTTTTTGGCGGCCGTGTGGTGGGAGCCCCAACCATCTGTCATGGAAAGACCGATGTCCTGCATCACCAGGGCCAGGGGCTGTTCCGGGAACTGCCCGCTGATATGAAGATCGCCAGGTATCATTCCCTGGTGGTGGATAGCCAGAGCCTGCCGGCCTGTCTGGATGTTTTTGGAAAGACCGATGACGGGACCGTTATGGCTGTGAAACACCGGGATTACCCTGTGTATGGGCTGCAGTTTCATCCTGAATCGATCATGACGGAACACGGGATGGCCATGCTCAGCAATTTCCTGGAGGAGGTGGCGCCGGTATGTTAAGAGAAATAAACAGAAAGCTCGTGGATGGTCAGGATCTGACCCGTGAACAGGCCAGAACGTGCATACGGGAAATCATGACCGGGAACGCGGGGGATATCAGCATGGCATCGTTTCTGACCGCCATGCACATGAAAGGGGAAACCCCTGAAGAAATCGCCGGGGGCGTGGAGGCGATGACCGGTCTTGCCCTGGCTTTTCCCGCCACTGGAACCGGCGCACTGGATACCTGCGGCACCGGGGGGGATGGCAAGGAAACATTCAATGTGTCTACGGCCTCCGCCTTTGTGGCTGCTGCTGCCGGCGTGCCGGTGATCAAGCACGGCAACCGTTCAGCATCCGGTCGAACAGGCAGTGCAGATGTGCTCGAAGCTCTGGGAATCAACATTGGGTGCACCCCGTCGGAAGGAGCTGCCCTGCTGGAGGAGACCAATCTGGTGTTTTTGTACGCGCCTGCCTACCATCAGGCCATGAAGCACGCTGCGCCGGTTCGCAAAGAGCTGGGTTTTCGGACCATCTTCAATGTGCTGGGTCCGCTGTCCAATCCGGCGGGTGTTGACCATCAGCTGCTAGGGGTGTACAGTCCGGAGCTGCTTCCGGTGATGGCCAAAGCCATGCATTCTCTGGGGCGGATCCGGGCGATGGTCGTCCATGGTCTGGAGGGACTGGATGAGATCAGCATCAGTGGGCCGACGGCGGCCTGTGAGGTGACCCCGGAGGGTCTCCGGGAGTTTATGGTTCATCCCGGAGAACTGGGGCTGGATACCTATCCCCTGGAAGCAGTGACCGGCGGCGACCCACAGGACAATGCCCGGCTGATCGAAGAGCTGTTTGCCGGCAAACGGACCGGAGCAGCTCTGGATTTTCTCCTGATCAACGGGGGAGCGGCCATTTACGTGGGTGGACAGGCTGCAAGCCTGAAAGAGGGCGTTGTGCTGGCCCGGGATCTGATCCGGGAGGGTCGGGTGCTGGCGCTTCTCGAAACGTACCGGAAGCGATCGCAGAAAGGACAGGAAAGATGTTCCTAGAAACGATTGTACAGGACAGACGGGAACGGCTGGCTGAAGAGAAAACAACCGTCTCCGATGGGCGGATCAAAACCCTGGCCCGCCGTGCAGTGGGAGCAGGCCCCAGGCCGTCCTTTCGGGAAGCTTTGAGCCAGCCGGAGCTGGGCATTATTGGGGAAATCAAGAAAGCATCTCCCTCAAAGGGGCTGATCCGCGCGGAGTTTGATCCAGCCCGTCTGGCCCTGCAGTACCGCGGTGTGGTGGACGCGGTGTCCGTGCTGACGGAACAGACCTTTTTCCAGGGAGCGCCCGAACACCTCGAGCAGGCTGTAGCCGCCTGCCCTGAGATGCCCTTTCTTCGCAAGGATTTCATCATCGACAACTATCAGGTCTATGAAGCCCGGCTGTTGGGGGCATCGGCGGTTCTCCTGATTGCGGCGATCCTTGATACACAGACTCTTCGGACCTACCGGGAAACCGCAGAAGAACTGGGTATGGACGCGTTGGTGGAGGTGCATCAGGAAGACGAGTTGGACCGGGCGTTGTCATCCGGAGCACGAATCGTGGGGATCAACAACCGCAATCTGTCAGATTTTTCGGTGTCTCTTGAGACGACCCTGCGACTGGCTCCGCTGATCCCCGGGGGCATCACAATCGTCAGT
The DNA here is from genome assembly GCA_007121025.1 of Bacillota bacterium. GTDB lineage: Bacteria > Bacillota > TC1 > TC1 > UBA5767 > SKMO01. The sequence goes on from SKMO01000151.1 coordinate 13,472, forward strand.
GAGAGTGGGTTCTCCTCCAAAGAGGACACCCGTCTGGTCTGTTCGGCAGGTATAGACGCTGTTTTGGTGGGAGAATCGTTTATGCGGTCTTCTGATGTGGGCAGACTGGCCCGGGAGTTTCGAGATGGCTGCAAAGGTTAAGATTTGCGGGCTGCGGGACCGGGAGGAAGCCCGCCTGGTCTGCAGGTTCATGCCGGATTATGTGGGCCTTGTGTTTGCTCCAGGGAAGCGAACCGTGGACACAGTCCGCGCCGGTGAGATCCTCGACGAAGTGCCCGCCGGCATCCAGACTGTGGGGGTGCTGGTGAATATGGAACCCGGGCGGGCGGCCGCCCTGCGCGAGATGCTTGGTCTTGACATACTGCAGCTGCATGGAGACGAAACGCTGGAGGATATGAAGGCCCTGGGCGGCCGGATTTGGAAGATGCTCCATCCGGGAACGGATCCTGAAACGGTCTGGCGGACACTTCAGGTGGCCGAACGGGTGTTGATGGACTCGGGGAACCGTAAACAGCGGGGGGGGACCGGTAAGGTCTTTGATTGGAGTCTTTTGGAAAACTGTGACTGGAACGACAGACTGGTCCTCGCAGGAGGCCTGGACCCGGACAATGTTCGTCAGGCTCTGGAGACAGTCCGGCCGGATGTGGTGGATGTCAGCAGCGGTGTGGAAACAGACGGGCGCAAGGATCCGGACAAGGTCCGACGGCTGATCATGGAGGTGCGATCATGGAAATGAAAGAGACAATGTATGGCCAGTACGGGGGAACGTTTCTTCCGGAACTTCTGATGCCGGTGGTTCACCGGGTGGCGGAAGCCTTTGAACGGGTCAGGGACGATGAAACGTTCTGCCAGCGGCTGGATGGTCTGCTGACCGATTACGCGGGCCGAAGAACGCCTCTGTTTCTGGCGGAGAACCTGAGTAAACGGCTGGGAGGGCCAAAAATTTATCTGAAACGCGAAGATCTCTGTCATACGGGGTCTCACAAAATTAACAATGTGCTGGGGCAGCTTCTTCTGGCCAGGACCATGGGCTATTCCCGGGTGATCGCAGAAACAGGAGCAGGCCAGCACGGGGTGGCCACGGCAACAGCTGCAGCGCTGTTGAACCTGTCCTGCACCATTTATATGGGGGAAGAGGACGTGGCCAGGCAGTCGTTGAACGTCTATCGGATGAAACTGCTGGGGGCCGTGGTGGTGCCGGTGTCCTCTGGATCCCGGACACTCAAGGACGCCACCAATGAGGCGATCCGATCCTGGGCAGCCTGCGCAGAGGATACCTTTTATGCCATCGGTTCGGTTGTTGGCCCCCATCCCTATCCAGCCATGGTGACCCATTTTCAGTCGGTCATTGGAAAGGAAGCCAGAGAGCAGATTTTTGAGAAGGAAGGGCGTCTGCCTGATGCAGCCCTTGCCTGCGTGGGTGGCGGCAGCAATGCAGCCGGACTGTTCACCGCCTTTCTGGACGACCCGGTGGATCTGTACGGGGCAGAAGCCGGTGGTGAAGGATTGGACACAGACCGCCATGGGGCGGCTCTGTCCCGGGGGACAGCTGGAATCTTTCAGGGCATGCGGACGCTGATCCTCCAGGACGATGTTGGCAACATTCAGCCAGCCCATTCGGTATCAGCCGGACTGGACTATCCGGGTGTGGGCCCGTTGCACGCACACTTAAAGGATACGGGACGGGCCGTTTATGAAGCGGTGACCGACAGGGAAGCCATGGAGGCTTACGAACTTTTGGCCCGGACTGAAGGGATCATACCTGCACTGGAAAGCGCTCACGCTCTGGGTCTGGCCGGCCGGATCAGTCACCGGTTTTCACCGGAGGACATCCTGCTGATTTGCCTGTCCGGCCGGGGAGACAAGGATACACTGCGTTTCCAGGAAGAAGGGGGAAGAGACCATGAGTAGCCCGGAAAACAGACTGGAGTCTGTGTTTGCCGAGAACAAAAGGGCAGGACGACACACCCTGATTGGTTACCTGACGGCCGGTGATCCCCGTTGTCCGGACACGGTGGAACTGGCCCTGCAGATGCAGGAGGCAGGTGTGGACATTGTGGAACTGGGTGTGCCGTACTCAGATCCTTTGGCAGATGGTCCGGTCCTCCAGGAAGCGGCCACCCGGGCCCTGGAGGCCGGGACGTCCCCGGACAGGGTGCTGGCCATGGCAGCGGCCATTCGAAGCCAGAGCGGTCTGCCTGTGGTGCTACTTGTGTACTACAATACGGTCCATCACTACGGGCTTGAACGGTTTGCCCGGGCGGCAGAGGACGCGGGGGTCGACGGACTGGTGATTCCGGATCTTCCACTGGAGGAGCGGGGCCCATTGATCAAGGTTCTTGGTCCGGTGGCCCTGATTCCCCTGGTGGCCCTGTCGTCAGGCAGTCGGATTCCAGCCATTGTCCAGGGGGCCCGGGGTTTTGTGTACTGCGTGTCTTCCCGGGGGGTCACCGGGGAACGGGAGTCTTTCGACCAGGAGGTGCCTGCCTTTCTGGAGGAGGTCCGCCGGCATACGGCGCTTCCCCTGGCTGTCGGTTTTGGGATCAGCCGCCGGGAACATGTGGAACTCTTTGCAAAGGTGGCCGACGGGGTCATTGTCGGGACCGCCCTGATGAAAAAAGCCAGCCTGCATCCGGAAGATCCGGAGGAAGTGCTCCGTTACATTCGGGAGGAGTTACGCTAACAGATAATAATGAATCGATTGTACTGTGACCTTTTCCATTCGAAAAACAGACTATGATGGTATAATTTAGGAGTGCAGTATAAATTGATTGGAGGAAAACAATGAGCGTCAAAAAGTTGTGGTTAGGAATTCTGTTCATGATGTTGGTTTTGGTATTGGGAACCGGCTGTGGACAGCAGGAAGCAGTGGATTATGCGGGGTATCATGTCGGCTATTCATGGTCGGGAGAAAGCCAGGGCGTTACGCTGGAAGAAGCGGATTCGTACATTGAGACCATTTTGCAGCTGGACAGCGACGGCACCATTCTGGATGCCAAAATGCGGTTTTTCGTTCAGAAAGACGGGTTCTGGGTTCCCAGACAGAGCGGAAACGCCTCGGTGTCGGTCAATTATGCCGTTGACCCAGTAGCTGCTGTTCCAGGAGAAGATTATGAACGTGGTACATCCATGTTTACAATTCATGCAGTGGATTTGATGTCATTTTATGCAGTGGGGGTCAGTGATGAAGGGATAGCGGCTATCGCACTGGTAGACCCTGTGACCCGGTACCAGTTTGAGATGAAACTGGGTCCGGATTTTGATTACAGCACTCCGATGGGAGATTTGACCGTAGGCAGCGGAGCAGCTGTGCCAACGGTCAGAACATCAGGCAGTGGACTTCTGAAACCCTCGGACTGGGAGTCCCTGGCAGATCGCAATATTTTGGAAATCGATGATATGTGGTCTTATGTGGTTACATACCGCGGAGTACTTCAGGGCATTGGAGACGATTCCACAGCGCAGGAATTTCTCTCGGCGCTCGGGGTTGAATTTTCCGGAAACCAGCCACAAGCGCATCCGGTGAGTTACGGATACGTTGGGATTGGCGGATGGGCAGGCAATTATGACGCCATCGAGAACTGGCTGATCGGGCGTAACGCCACTGACGTATTGTCTCTGGTGGACTGGAACAATCCATACTATGCGAACAATGTGGATGAAGATAACTTTTTCGGGCAGGAAGCTGTGACTGGCGCGACCCGGACGATTCAGAATTCATCAGATGGGATTTCGGGCGCGACAGTCCGGGTATCCAGGGAATCCACCTCCTATCAACGGGCACTGGTGGATGCTGGAATCCTCTCAGAAGATGACGTGATCAAAGGACGATTCTAAGTAAAATATAGACTGCTTCCCCCGGAAGCAGTCTATATTTGGATCAATCTGCATAATTGAGCCCGACAAAGGCGTCCCGACCGTTATAAGAGGTGCCCCGGATCCGGTCAAAGCCTTCCAGTTCAAGGAATCCGGTCTGGCCGTCTGCGGTCTGGATTTGGAGCAACCGCTGGTCATCGCTGGCCACGATAACCAGCGTATCCCCGGTGTTCACCCGGATGGTGTCCCCACAACCATCCGGAGTCGTGTTCAGGGACAGGTCTACAAGAGCGGTCACCGGTGTGTTCATGGGGTAGTATCCGGTCGGGACACCGGTCAGATAGCCGAAACGGTTGATCTGAATGTCCCGATCATAGAACCAGGTGTGCAGGATCTGCCCCCGGGTCAGTGCCGTCAGGGTGCCGTTGCCATGGATGGTGATGCCAGCACCCGGCCGGCCTCCAACCCGACCCGGACTGTAGAACCCGTCCGGAGTCCACCGGTAAAATGTGGTGAAATAGTCGTCTGAGGGACCAGACTCTGCAATGGCCACTTCCAGAAAGGAATCTTCCGTGTCCAGGTCCAGCAGGTGGATCACCGGGTCGATGTTTTCCCCAAGCCCCATCAGGGGCTGCTCGTTAATGGTCAGCAGAAACAGGCTGTGCCCGCCGTAGAGATCAAGCCGTATGGATTCTTTTCGTCCGTTTCCGTCAAGGTCAGCGCTGGCGGTGACGGTGGTGTCCGGTTGGTCGGTCATGACATATGGGAGGATTCGGCTGTACCAGGTCAGCTGCTCCTGAAGAAAAAGATGTTCAGCTTCCAGGATCCGCTTTTCTGTTTCCAGACGAACGATTTGTTCCAGCAATTCAGTATTATCGCTGGAAGGCTTGGGATCTGCTGATCCCGAACAGGCGGAAAAGAGAAGAACAGCGGTCAACAAGGTTATAATGGTTTTCATGGGTCGAACCTTCTTTCGGGAGATGTTGATACCCTTTTGACGTTTGAAATGTGGCGTGGTTCCCCATTCCACAGAGGATGCCAGAACAATGCTGACCTGTGGTATGATGGGAGAAACACTGAAGGGAGCATGCGGCGATATGATGAAAACTTGGACAACGGAGTTGCAAACCCGCCGGACAACCTATCAGGCGGCGGTTACCGTGATGCAAAACGGTGTGGTCGTGGTGGTGGGCGGTGGGTTGACCCACGTGGGGACGGTTATTCTGGCTGAACCCCGGGAAAGTCTGCGGGGAGACGGTTCCTGGAGCGCCACATCGTCCGTGATCAATCCTCTCGGGCATCTGGACGAACGTCCCTTGCGCAGAGAAGCGGAAAAGCTGGCGGCAAAGCTGCGGCTCAGGGTGGCTGTTGCCGGTGGCATCCACTTGGATGAAATCTCAAGCGAAGACATTGACGGGGTGATGGAAGACTGTGGCCTGCTGTTTTCACGGATTGTTCTACAGATCGATCAGAATCAGGGATAGTGTTTTCGTTTACCGTGGGTTGAGCTGTTCGAAGCCCTTAGGTGGAAAAAGCGGGGGGAATCCTGTATAATGATGTTGTTGGAACCATAAGATAATCGCGCAGCAGCAAGCTGCTGTGAGGAAAGTCCTGGCTGGCGCAAGCTGAGATATGATGTACATAAGGCGTGGAGCCTGCTTGCAGGAAAGGTGCACAGCGCAAGCTGTGGAAGGGTAACCTTACGGCGGAGAACGCTTCCTTCCGGGAAGCCACTATCCTTAAAGTGCTATAGAGACGAGACCTGTTGGCAACAACAGGGGTGAGACGACGTAAACCCCGCCTTGCCAGAAACCCTCCGAGAGGGGAACCGGGCTTAGGGAAATCTTGGGAACCGAAGCCGGGTGTTCCGCCAGCGGCGGAGCAAGAAAGATGATTATCCAAAGACAGAATCAGGCTTACCGTGGTTCCAGCATTATAACGTTTCGAAAGAAACGTTATTTTTTTGTTCATTTTGGGGGAGGTGTTGCGCTGATGGTGGAAATCCTCTATAATACTTGTATGGTTGTATATACGACTGGAGGGATTGATATGGCACACCCGGAAAGACCACCGGTACCCATTTATTATCAGATCAAACAGGATATTTTGGAGAAAATTCTCAGCGGCGAACTCAACCCGGAGGATAAAATTCCATCCGAGGAGAAACTGGCTCAGCAATACAGCATCAGCCGGATGACCGCACGTCATGCCGTGACCGAGCTGGTCAATGATGGACATCTGTACAGGGTTCATGGAAAAGGGACGTTTGTGTCCAGACCCAGGGTGGAAAAATCGTTCGCTTATCTGACCGGCTTTGCGACGGACATGGTCAACAAGGGATACCGGCCGTCGTCCAAGGTCCTGCACATGGCCCGGATTCGTCCGGACCGTGAAGTGGCCGGAGCGCTCCACATGAAACCCAGGGAAGAGGTTTATGAGATTGTCAGAATCCGGATGGCCAACGAAAAACCGCTGGCTTACCAGAAAACCTATCTTCCGGTCCGGCTGTTTCCGGACCTGGACCGTTTTGATTTTGCGCAAAACAGCCTGTATCAGACCCTCGCCGATGAGTATGGAACCGAACCGGAGTACGCTCAGCAGCGCATGGACGGACGCAACGTCCGGGGAGAAATCGCCCGTTCGCTCGGAGTGAAAGAAGGGGCGGCGGTTTTGTTTGCTGAACGGGTGGCCTTTATGGACAACGGCAAACCCATGGAAATCGTGTACAGCTGGTACCGCGGGGACAAGTTTGTCTTTGAGGTGACATTGTATAAGGAGCAGAAAAGATGAACGTCTTGGGGCTGATGTGCTCTCCAAAAAAGAAACGGAACACCGATACGCTGGTCAGCAGCATTCTTGACGGAGCAGCCAGCCGGGGAGCCAGCACGGAGGTGCTGTACATCAACGATCTGAACTTCAAACCCTGCCAGGACTGCGGGTATTGCCGCAAGATCAATGGTTGTCCGTTCAAGGATGATATGCAGCTGGTCTATGAAAAACTGATCTGGGCAGACGCCGTGGTGGTGGGATCGCCCACCTATTATGGAAGCATCAATGCCCAGTCCAGAATGTTCATTGACCGGTGTTTCCGATTCATTGATATGGTGGACAACGGGGATGGCACCTGGACGTTTCGAAGCCGCATGGAAAAGCGCAAAAAGCTGATTTTTGCCGGTACCAACGGCAGTTTCGGACCGGAGTGCGTTCCCTGTCAGCGTGAGATCATCAAGCATCTGTGCAATGACATCAACGCGGAATACTGGGGGGAAATCTTCGGGCACTATACGGATGAGCAGCCGGTTATGGACAATGCTCCGCTTTTGGAGGAAGCCAGGGCGCTGGGCGCTAAGTTGATTGACGGGTGAACCTGAAACGGGGTCACATGCAATAGAAAACATTTGAGGGAGGAACAATTATGGGGAAAGAAAGAAGACTGAGCAACATTTTGAAAAGTGATGGCAAAGCCCTGATCGTGGCCATGGATCACGGGACCAACAGTGCGCCGGAGGGACTTGAAAGTATGGGTGAAATTATCCGTCAGGTCAAGGCAGGAGGGGCCGATGCGGTCATTCTCAATCCAGGTGCAGCAAAGAGATACGACGAAGAGATGAAGGGGCTTGGTCTGATCATGCGGACTGACCTTCCGCCGTCCCTGATGACCAGCGGGGTGCATGCCAGCCGGAAAACCTATGGGGTGGATCAGGCACTGGCCATGGCTGCCGACGGGGTCATCGTGAACGGCGGCACCGGCATGGGTGTGGAGGAGATCACCCTGGACGCTATTGCCCAGACGGTCAACGAATGCGAGCCCTGGAACATGCCGGTCATCGGCGAAGTGGTTCCAGGTGGGTTCGACAGCCCGAAGGATGTCCGGACAGTGAAAAATCTGGCGGCCAATGCCCGGATTGCTTCGGAGCTGGGTGTGGATCTGATCAAGATGCCGTATATTGAAAACTTCGGGGAAATTGTGAAATTTTCCTTCGTGCCCATCGTGGTTCTGGGAGGCGCCAAGACCAATGATGACGTTGAGTTTGTCCAGTCCATCAAGGACGCCATCGACGCAGGAGCCAGCGGTGTGGCGATTGGAAGAAACATTTGGGGACACAGAGATCCTGCCCTGATGACCAAAGCGTTGGCAGAAGTGATTCATGGCGGAGCGTCCAGGTCGGACATTGAAAAGATTTTGAGGGGTTAATTTATGAAAAGAGCAGTGATAACAGCGAAACGAACCGTTGAAATTCAGGATGTGGAGGTGCCCAAGCCCGGTCCGGGTCAGGTTTTGATCCGGGTGAAGGCCGTGGGTCTATGCACCTACGAACAGCGCTATTTCAGTGGCGGTGTGGAAGACTATCCGTTCCACGGGGGTCATGAGATTTGTGGTGAAGTGGCCGAAGTGGGCCCCGGTGTGGCGCAGAAACTGGACGTGGGACAGAAGGTTGTCGTGATCTCTCTGACCCGTTGTGGTGAATGCTATTTCTGCAAGCGGGGACTGGACCATTTGTGTGAAAACGGGGATGAGTCTCACGAGCCTGGTGTACTTTGGGGACCCGGGGGACTGGCGGAGTACATGCTGGTTCGCAGTTACGAGGTGTTCCCTGTGGCACAGGACATTGATGAAACCTGGGGGACGGTTGCAGAACCCATCGGATGCGTGCTTCGCAGTGTGGAAAAAGGAAACCTGCGCTATGGCGATGTGGCCGTGGTCCAGGGGGCTGGCATCATGGGGCTTTTGCATGTGAAGCTGGCTTGTCTGAAGGGCGCCACGGTGATTGTCAGCGAACCGGATGAGGCCAGACGGACGAAAGCCCTGGAGGCGGGTGCCCATTACGCGGTGAACCCGCTGGAAACAGATCTGGTGACGTTTGTCAGGGAGAAAACAGACGGCCGCGGAGCGGAGGCCTGCTTCTTTACGGCCGGTGGCAACAAGGCGGTTGAAGAGGGCATGAAGTCTCTGGTGAAGTGTGGAACCCTGGTGATTTATGGGTCGGTACGACCGGCTTCCCCCGTTGGCTTTATTCCCAATGATGTTCACTACGATGAAATTGTGATCACCGGGGCGATCAAAACCACTAAGGACAGTTCACAGCAGACGGCCCGGCTTCTGTCAGAACGGTCCATTGATGTATCCGATTTGATCACAGAGACGTATCCTCTGGAGCAGATCGAAACAGCGTTTGACCGGGCCATGTCTGCGCAGACTTACCGGGTGGTTGTTCTGTTCAACGGGTAAGACAAGGGCAGGGAAAGAAATGACGGACAGCCAGAAAGAAGCAAGGGGATATGCATAGCGCATATCCCCTTGCTTCCATCGGGAAAGGGAAAGGTGGTTTCATGAAACGGGTTTTACTGGGATTTGACATAGGAACGCTCAGTTCCAAAGGTGTGCTGGTGGATCTTGAAGGAACGGTGTTGGCGGAGGCGGGCATTGCTCATGAGATCATCCGTGAGGCTTCCGGGTGGGCGGAACACCGACCCCGGGAAGATTACTGGGAGAAATTTGTGGCGATCGTAGGGATGCTGTTGGACCGTTCCGGGGTGGATCCACATGACATCGGGGCCATCGGAGTCGATGGTCTCGTGCCCACCATGCTTCCGGTGGACGGGAACGGGGAAGCGTTGCGCAATGCGGTCCTCTATCTGGACAATCGTGCTGTGGGGCAGTTGGAAGAGGCCAATGGGATCCTGTCTGAGCCAATCAGCCTGGAACAGGTGGTGCCTAAAATGATGTGGTTCCGGGACCATGAGCCGGAACTCTATGAAAAAACAGCAGGATTCACGCTGCCACACAGTTACGTGGTGGAAAAGCTGACCGGGGCCCGGGTGATCGATGTGGATACAGCGAATGCATACGGCGGGATTTTTGATCCGGACAGCGGCGTGTGGAAACCCGGCGTGATGGAACGGCTGGGACTGGACCCGGCCCGGATGCCGCAGGCCCGTCCGGCCACGGATATTGCAGGCCGTACCGGGGACCGTGCAGCAAAGGCCGGTCTGCCGGCAGGGATCCCGGTGATCGTGGGGACAGGAGATTCGTTCTCCAGTCTCCTGGGGTACGGTGTCATCCACAAAGGAGATATGATGATCTATCTGGGAACCGCTGGGACCCAGATCATGTGCAAAAAGGAGCTGGAAAAGGTCGCAGATACCATTCATGTCAGTGATAAAGGCCGGGCTGTGGAGTTTCGGGCCAATATGATTGCCTGCGGACAGGCTTTGGAGTGGTTCCGGAAAGAGGTTGCAGGAGGGGTCTCGTACGACGACTTGAACCGGGAGGCTGCACTCCTGAACCCCGGGTCTGAGAAACTGATCACGCTGCCTCATTTCATGGGCATCCGGACACCGATGCCGGATCCACTGGCTTGTGGAACGCTCTTTGGGCTGACCCTGAACCACGGGCACCCCCACATGTACCGGTCACTGATCGAAGGGATCACCTATGGCATGAAAGAGGGGATGGATTCCATTGCCTCTCAGGTGAAACGGGTGGTGGTGACCGGTGGCGGATCCCGGTCGGCTCTGTGGTGCCAGATTCTCAGCGACTGTCTGAACCGTCCCGTGGAGGTTCCTTCGGGAGGAGGGGCGGCACTGGGTATTGCCTATCTGGCGGGCCGTTCTGTGGGCGTTTTCGACGGTTTCACAGCCCTTGAAGAGAAATGGGTGACGATCGGGCAGCGGTTCAGTCCGGACCCGGAGAACCATGCCCGCTATGAGGCATTTTACCGGATGTATCTGGAACTTAATGGTCAGCTGGCCGCGCGATACAGGCCTTTGTACGAATTGTAAGCATTCGTTTTCCGGGCATGCTAAAGGAGGGCGGGAGTCTTGCGGAATGCCCGAAACAGGGTTGAAAACGACTGAAAGCGGTTCGCGAAAAAGTGGTGTGAAACAGTTGACAATCACTGGTGGTGGAAGTATAATCATACTTGCGTCAAATGGTGCGGGCGATTAGCTCAGCTGGGAGAGCGCTTGCCTTACAAGCAAGATGTCGGCGGTTCGATCCCGTCATCGCCCACCAAATGGGGCCCCGTGGTGTAGTGGTTAACACGTCGGCCTGTCACGCCGAAGATCGTCGGTTCAAATCCGATCGGGGTCGCCATTTCTATTTGATGACATGAATCACAACGCATAACAGCGTGCGGAAGTGGCTCAGTGGTAGAGCATCGCCTTGCCAAGGCGAGGGTCGCGAGTTCGAATCTCGTCTTCCGCTCCAAACGTTGGCGACGTAGCCAAGTGGCTAAGGCA
>SKMO01000048.1 GCA_007121025.1 Bacillota bacterium
CCGGTGATCATGGAGAACCGGGCGGTGGACGGGGATGATTCTTCGGATCTGCTGAACAAGCTCAACACCAACAGCGCCATGCAGGCTGCGGTTGAGGACGCCCACATCATTACCCTGAGCATCGGGGGCAACAACATTATGCCCGCGGCCCGCGCCAGTTCGTTTTCGAGCATTGACACGGCCATGGCCGAAGAGGGAACCGGGCGGTTTGAAGCGGAATACGGGCAGATCATTGACCGGATCCGGGAACTGAACCCGCAGGCCCGGGTGATTGTGATGACGCTGTTCAATCCGTACAACACGGTGGCTCTGCGGGGATATGAAACCGACCCGGCGCTTCATCTTGAGGCGCAGGGATATATCGGCCGGATCAATGCGGCTATCCGGGAGGAGGACGCCTGGACCACTGTGGTGGACGTGCATGGAGCGTTTCTGGACTATGCGAACCGGGGGAAAATGGGAGACATCACGTACTTCTATCCTCATCGCTGGTTCAAGTTCACCCGGGACCCCCATCCCAACCAGACAGGACAGAACCTGATGCAGGATCTGCACAGGGACGGATACACAGAGGTGTTCGGCACGCAGACGGTGATGTATGACATGGCCGCCTGACGTTGGACGTGCGGGAACGGTTAGCCATGGCAGAAAACCGGCGTTGGCCCACAGTGAAGCGGGCTGACAGAAAGAACCCCTGTCCGGGGCAGCAGGTCTTTCCGGACAGGGGTTCTTTTGTGTTCAGTCGTTGGGCGAGCCTTCCAGCAGAAACCGCCGGAGGCGGGAATCGTCCCAGGCGGCCATGTCCAGGAGTGCTTGATAGGGGTCTCCGGGCAGATTCAGGGCCAGGGCAAAGGCCGGTTCGGTCTTGTGGCCGCCCGCTTTGAGCCGGAGGATCTCCTGGCGGAAGGGTTCTCCCAGCAGGGAGAGGATCCGCTCTTCCACGATCATGTGGCGCCAGGCGTCCTGCCTGTCGGTGGGCACCGGCTGACCGAAGATCTGGATTTCAAACTGTTGGCAGGTGAAGGACGCCGTCACACAGGGGAGACGTTTTTTAAGTTTGAGGGCGGACCGGAATCCGGTGTGGGACCCGTAGAGTGCCCGGATCCGGGACTGGAAGGCCGGAAGATCATGGGCTTCACAGAGAATGTCCAGGTCGCTGTCCGGAAGATCGATCCCGATGGGGACGGTTCCGGCCAGAAGGGGATGGTGTGTTTGGAGATCCGTGAAGATCCGCAGGTCTTCCAGCACGGCCAGGGCCTGTCTGTGGCGCGGGGTGGTTGGGTTCATCGCATTGTCCTTTCAGTGGTTTAGGTTGATCTTAGACCGGATTGGCCGCTGTGACAAGGGCCGGATGAGAATGGGAACAGGTTTGTGGAACTTCCCGGCGGATTGTTCTATAATCAAAGTAGTTTAACCACCAAAATATCTGTTTGGCACAAAAAGGAGGCAACAGCATGGATGGGCAACAGCGAAAGGCAATCCAACCCGGCGCCCGGGTCCGGGTGGTCCGCAAGGAGGACCAGCGGGCGGGCGTTCTGACCGAAGGGGTGGTCCGGCGCGTTCTGACCAAATCCCCGACCCATCCCCATGGCATCAAGGTGATGCTCGATGACGGGGTAGTGGGCCGGGTGAAGGAGATTCTGACCGGTGAAGGAGAGACAAACGGACATGATTGAGATCAGGGTTGTGGAGACCGAAGAAGACTACCGGTTGTCTTACGCCATCCGGACAGAAGTCTTTGTGGTGGAGCAGAAGGTTGCGGCGGACCGGGAGGCCGACCAATACGAAAGGACCGCGGAATCGCTTCTGGTCCTGCTGGACGGACGTCCCGTGGGGACCGGCCGGTGGCGGGTCGACAACGGGATGGCCAAGCTGGAGCGGGTCTGTGTGCTCCGGGAATGCCGGGGGCTGGGGATCGGGCAGATGATCATCCGGGCCCTGGAGGACCGGGCCCGGCAGGCCGGGGTCTCCCGGGCAAAGCTTCATGGGCAGACCCATGCCGAGGCGTTTTACACCGGTCTGGGGTACCAGCCTTCCTCCGGGGCGTTTATGGAAGAGGGCATCGAGCACCGCCTGATGGTTCGTGAACTGGACTGAAGCGGTCTGCCCGCTGGCAGGCGGACCTGGCGGGAAGAAGTGGGAGGAAACGACAAGTGACTGAAGGCAGAAAACGGGTGGCCGTGGTCGGCGGGGGCGTGGCGGGTATTGTGGCCGCCTGGCTTCTGGACCGGGCTTATGACGTGGTGCTGTTTGAACGGAACGACTACCTGGGGGGCCATACCCATACGGTCGTGGTGGAAGAGGGGCCGGACCGGGGCACGGCGGTGGACACCGGTTTCATTGTGTTCAATGACCGGACCTATCCCCTGTTTGGAAAGTTTCTGAAGGCTCTGGGGGTTGAGGCCAGGAACAGCAACATGTCCTTTTCCTGCCAGAACCGGGATGCGGGGGTTCTGTATGCGGGAACCAGTCTCAATGGGCTGTTTGCCCTGCGGTCCAACCTGATCCGGCCGGGATTTCACCGGATGCTCAGGGACATCCGGCGCTTTGGCCTGGCGGCTCTGGGGGACCTGGAGAGAGTGGACCGGGAGGGGCTGACACTGGGCCAGTATGTGGCCGAGGGGGGCTATTCGGACGCTTTCAGGGACCATTATCTGGTGCCCATGGGGGCGGCCATCTGGTCTACGCCGGCCGGGGAAATCCTCGGGTATCCGGCGGGCAATTTTATCCGGTTTTTTGACAATCACGGGTTGTTGCGGCTCCGGGACAGCCTGGTCTGGAAGACGGTCCGGGGAGGCAGCCATGCGTATGTGAAGGCCTTTCGGGAAGTGTTTGGCGGGCAGATCCGCCTGGAGGCCGGGGTCAGCTCCGTCCGGCGGGAGGCCGACCGGGTGGTTCTGGAAACCCGGAAGGGCGGCCTTGAATCCTTTGATCAGGTGGTGATTGCCGCCCATGGGGATCAGGCTCTGGGGATGCTGGCCGATCCGACTGCCGACGAGAAACGGCTTTTGGGTCCCTGGCGGTATTCCCGGAACCGGACGGTTCTGCACACGGACGAAGCGGTGCTTCCGCCGCTTCGGCGGGCCTGGGCGTCCTGGAACTACGAGGTGGAACCGGGCAGTTTGCCGGGAGATCCGGTTTGCCTGACCTACCATATGAACCGGTTGCAGGGGCTGAAGACCCGTGAAGAGTACAGTGTCACACTGAACCGCCGGGGAACCATGGCCCGGGAGAAGATCATCCGGGAACTGGTGTACGAACACCCGGTCTATACCCGGGAATCAGTGGCCACCCAGGGGGAACTTCCCCGGCTGGGCGGGGTCTGCCGGACCTGGTACTGTGGCAGCTATTTTCGAAACGGCTTTCATGAGGATGCGGTGGCTTCGGCGGTGGCCGTCGCAAAGGGCCTGGGGGTGACGTTTTGAGCGGGACAGTTTATTCCCGGGTGTACACCGGAGAGTTGATGCACGCCCGCCGGGATCCCAGACGCCATGTGTTTCGCTACCCGATGAGTTTTTTCCTGCTGGACCTGGGGGAGTTGGAGAGTCTGGACCGGGAGCTGGCCGGGTTTTCCCACAACCGCCGGAACCGGCTGGCCCTGTTTGACCGGGATCATCTGCGGGGAGAAGGATCCATCAGGGAGAAGCTTCAGAACCTTCTGGCCGACCGGCCCTGGGCGGGCCGGATCCGGCAGGTGCTGCTGTTGACCAACCCCCGGTACCGGGGACGGGTCTTTAACCCGGTGAGCTTTTACTATTGCCTGGATGGATCCGGTGGGGTCCTGGGGATGGTGGCGGAAGTCAACAACACCTTTAACCAGCGGCACCTGTATGTGCTGGACCGCCTTCTTGAAACGGAAGCCGACGGAACACTGGTGTACGAACACCCCAAGCGGTTTCACGTGTCGCCCTTCAACAACATGGAGGGGGTCTACCGGTTCCGGTTTTCCCCGCCCGGAGAGGAGATCCGGGTGGAGATCCAGTTGAAGCGGGAAGGAAAACGTGTGCTGACCGCCCGTCTGTCCGGCAGGGGGGAGCCGCTGACCGCGGAAAATCTGGAGGCCATGCTGCGGGTCCATCCGCGGACACCCCTTTACAATGGGCCCCGGATTCTCAGGGAAGCCGCCCGGCTTCGGATGAAAGGACTGACGGTGTTTGTGAAACCGGAACACATGGACAGGGACACAACGGTGCGAAAGATCCGGGGCATCGACCGGTTTGCCATGAACCGGGTGCTGGGCGTCCTGGACGGGTTCCAAAAGGGCCAGCTGGAAACCGTGCTGCCGGACGGTGCGGTACGCCGGTTTGGGGATCCGAAAGCCCCGGTCCGCCGGATGCAGATCCACAGCCCGGCGTTTTTCCGCCGGGTGTTGCGCTACGGGGACATTGGCTTTGGCGAAGCGTATACCGATGGCCTCTGGGATACCGATGATCTGACCGGTCTGTTGGAATTGTTCCTGGAGAACGGGTTCAAGGCAAGCGACCAGCCGCTGCGTGCCCGGAGTCCCGGAGCGCTGGTCAACTGGTTTCAGCACCGCAGCAACCGCAACTCCCTGCGGGGAAGCGCCCGGAACATTGAGGCGCACTATGATCTGAGCAACGATTTTTTCCGTTGTTTTCTCGATCCCACCATGACCTATTCCTGTGCGCTCTTTGAGGGGCCGGATGATTCTCTGGAAGAGGCACAGCGACGAAAGATTCACACCATTTTGGACCGGGCCCGGATCGGGCCGGAGGATCACCTGCTGGAGATCGGTTCGGGGTGGGGCACCCTGGCCATCGAGGCGGTCCGCCGGTTCGGTTGCCGGGTGACCACGATCACCCTGTCCAGACAGCAGCACCGGCTGGTCACCGAACGCATTCGCCGGGAGGGACTGGAAGATTGGATCGACGTCCGGATTGAAGATTACCGGACCATGGAGGGGCAGTTTGACCGGATTGTCTCGGTGGAGATGTTCGAGGCGGTGGGGCATGCCCATTACGGAACGTTTTTTGCCAGCCTGGACCGGCTGCTGGCTCCCGGAGGACGGGTGGTCATGCAGGTGATCACCATTGCAGACGGAAACTACGAGGCTTACCGCAAAGGCGTGGATTGGATCCAGAAATACATTTTCCCCGGGGGACTGGTTCCCTCGGTGACCGCCATGCTGGAGGCCATGACCCGGTCGTCCGGCCTGACCCTTGAGCAGCTGGACAGCTACGGACAGCATTACGGGGAAACCCTGCGGCGCTGGCGGGAGGCGTTCCGGGAACAGTCCCCGCAGGTGGAGCTGCTGGGTTTTGACGAACGGTTCCGAAGGATCTGGGAATACTACCTGTGTTACTGTGAGGCGGGATTTAACCGCCGGGCCCTGAACCTGGTCCAGCTGGTTTTGGCCCGGGCGCTTGAACCGCTTTCCGTAGAGGAAGAACGTCCGGATTCCGGGCTGGATTCCGGGGATCTGTCGCCGGTCAGAAACGATTGACAAACCGGCCCAATGGCCATATTCTGTATCTGATGGCACAGGAGCCGCAACGGCGGACGCCCTATTCTGCCGGCAGACCCCGGGCCTTTCCGGGGTCTGCCGGCATGTTTTGTTTGGGTTAGCGACAACCCGGGCCTGAGGACGGACAACAGAAAACAGGAGGAAAGTCACATGAAGATCACCTGCATTTTGGGAAGCCCTGTCCGGCAGGGAAACACGGACACCATGGTCCGGGCCCTGCTGGACGGGGTGAAAAAGGAAAGAGCCGGGACGGTCGACTGGTTCGTGCTCAATGATCTGGTGTTTCGGGGATGCCAGGCCTGCGATGGCTGCAAGGAAACACCGACCAGTCCCTGCGTGGAGGCAGACGACATGCTGGCGGTTCACGGGAGTCTGCGGACGGCCGACCTGCTGGTGGTGGCCAGTCCCCTCTACATGGACGGGGTGACTGCACCGGTGAAAGGTTTTATGGACCGGCTCAATGCGTTTTTCGGGGCTGACTGGACGCCCCGGCTTCCGGGGCTTCGGACGGTGCTTCTCTACAGCCAGGGAATGGACGATGAGCATGCCTATGACGACGTGTTCGGGCTGATGGAACGGGTCTACGGAAAGTTTGGTCTCCAGGTGGTCCGGCGGGTGGTTCTGGCAGACGCCTCCGGTCATGACGTGGCAGGCCAGAGTGCGGAGCTGTCAGCGCAATTGGACACCCTGGGCCGGGAACTGGCCCGGGAAAGCTGAAGGGAGGAAAACGAGATGCCCCATGTAATCGTGAAGTCGTGGCCCGGGAAAACGCCGGAAGCCAAACAGGCGCTGGCCGATGGGATCGTCCGTCTGGTCCGGGAGGCCCTGGATGTGCCCCAGAGCAGTGTGTCGGTGGCCTGGGAGGAGATTCCCCGGGAGCGGTGGTTTGAGGAAGCCTACCGGCCGGATATTCTGGAGAAAGAGGAGTCCCTGCTGGTCCGCCCGGGATACGTGCCGGAAGAATTGTCTGGAAAAAGCGGAGCGTGAAAGGAAAACAGGCAACCGGAGTCGAAATACTCTGGCAACGGGCCGTTGGCGGACCGCAACGCTCCCGGCTTCGGCCGGCCTGCCCGCTGATGATCCTGGTGATGTTTTTTTGCCGGTGTTGAGTCTGCCGGGCATGTCTGTGTTCCGGCACAGCACCAGCCAGCCGGGGGCCCGGCACACCCCGCTGCTGATGGGTCTTCTGGTTCTGTTCGTCGGCCTTTTTGGAACGGGTTCCCCGCCACAGTATGCTGGTCCTGGGGATGGCCCTGGGAGCCACCGGGATGTCACTGGCCATGGTCCGGTTTCCGGGGGTTTTGGTTGGCTGATCGTTTTTTTGAGGGCCGTTTGCGGCGTATCGCCGCTTGGGGCGGCTGCGATGAAAGAGGGGAGAAACATGGATACGATTGAGAGCAATCTGAAGTATTTTCGGGAAACCCACGGTGAAATTTACGAGGCCTACGAGGAGTTCGGCAAGCGGCTGCACACAGAAGGAGGACCGCTGGACGAAAAAACCCGCTGGCTGGTCAAGGTGGGGATTTCCACCACCAATCAGAATCATTATGCATTGAAAACGCACATCCGCAAGGCACTCAAACACGGCTGCTCCCGGGAAGAGGTGGAACACGCCATCCTGCTGGCCGCCACAACGGCCGGCTTTCCCCGGACCATGGAGGGTGTTCTTATTCTGCGGGAAGTGATGGGTGAGACCGACGAACCGGTCCTGACCCGTTAGGTGACACGGATGCGGCGCAAAGACAGGGAAATGGACAGGGTGCGTGCCCTTGAGGTGGTGGATGCAGCGGCTTATACCACCTTGGCGACTGTGCGGGCAGATGGAAGTCCCTATTGCGTTCCCCTGTCGTTTGTCCGAAACGGAAATGGGATTGTGTTGCATGGATCCTGCAAAGGGCAAAAAATGGACTGCTTCCGGCGGGATGACCGGGTTTGTCTGACGTTTGTGGGCAGAGTTCAGGTTCCCCCTCCAATGACACCAGAGGAGTTCAGCCGGATGAAGGCGGCCGGCATCGGGGTGCGGGCACTGGTGAGCAATACCTTCACAACGGAATATGAATCAGCGGTTGCGTTTGGATGGATCCGGGAGATCACCGGTCCGGATGAAAAACGCGAGAGTCTTCGGTGTCTCTGTGAGCGGTATACTCCCGAGAGCATGGAGTGGTTTCAGCTTGCGGCAGATGCCAGTCTGGCGGCCACCTGTGTGTTGCATGTGGAGATGGAACAGCTGACCGGAAAACGCAAGGTTATTGACAACAGGGAGACGAAAAGCCAGTGAAACAACCAGAAGACATGTTCAGAAAGCGGTTTAACACCGACAGACAGTCCGCGTTCTCCGGGGCCCGTTTTATGGCGGCCATCGGTGTTCTGCTGACTGTCTTTTTCCTGTTTGGGGCAGGGTCGGCCCTGGGCGGGGAGATCTCCCTGGACGGGACAAGTCTCTTTGATGAACATGGTTCTGTCATGATGGTGATCGATCCCGAAAACGGGATGATCCTCTACGCCAACAGGGCGGCGGCCGATTTCTATGGTTATCCGGTGGACCAGCTGGTCCGGATGAACATCGGGCAGTTCAACAGGCTCACCCCGGAGGAGATCGATGCGGAGATGGCGGCCGCTGCTTCTGAGCAGCGCAATTTCTTTGTGTTTGAGCATAAGGCAGCCAATGGGGAGATCCGACAGGTGCACGTGTACTCGTACCCGTTTGAGCAGGATGGGCGTCAGCTTCTCTTTTCGATCGTCCATGACATGACAGGAA
>SKMO01000147.1 GCA_007121025.1 Bacillota bacterium
CGACAGGGTGACCGGGGAGCCCGTCTACGCCCCTCTTGGATCCACGGCCAATAAAACCGGACGGGTCGCCGGAGATGCAGCTACCGGTGGGACCATGACCTTTCCGGGAATTCTGGGGACCAGCATCTATCGGGTCTTTGACCGGACGGTGGCCCGAACGGGACTGACTGAAACACAGGCCAGGAAAATGGGGATCGATGTGATTTTCTGTCACAACACCAAACCCGACCGGCCCGGGTACATGGGAGGACGGGAAATGCTGATCAAAGCCGTGGCTGAAGCCCGGACCGGACGACTTTTGGGTGCCCAGATTGTCGGGGAGGAGGGTGTTGATAAGCGAATCGACGTTCTGGCAACGGCGCTGGCGGCCAACATGACTGCAGACGATCTGATGCACCTGGATCTGGCCTATGCCCCCCCGTTTTCAACCACGAAGGACCCGGTGATTTACACCGGGATGATTCTGGATGGACAGAAACGGACCCGTCAACCGCTTGGCACGGTGGAGTCCCTGGAAGACATGCGACAGAAGGGCCAGGAACACCTGGTCATCGATGCCCGGAAGAAAGACCAGTATGAGGCGGGGCATATTCCCGGAGCGATCAATTTGGATCCTCAGGCCCTGCGCAGAAAACTGACGGAACAGCCGGATGCCTGGTCCCGGGAAGCTCCGGTGTTCACTTATTGCAACAAAGGGGTCACCGGGAATGCAGCCTATAACATCCTCAGGGCGCATGGATTCACACTGGCCTCTAACCTGTCGGGCGGCTACCGCCACTACAGTACCCAGATCCGCCGGGCAAAAAAACAAAACGAACGTTAGGAGACCAGCGGTGATGGAGAAAACACCGGTAAGCGTGGTCATCCGACCCCTACGGGAAGAGGAAAGGCCACAGGTGCGCGATTTTTTGCACCTTGCCATTTTTGTGCCCGAAGGTGCTGTGCCTCCGGACGTGTCAGTCCTGGATGAGCCGGTGCTGCGCATCTATTATGAAGACTTTGGTCGTCCGGATGATGTGGCTCTGGTGGCTGAACGGAAAGGGCAAATCGTGGGGATGGCCTGGAGCCGGATGTTTTCCGATGAGCCCAGCGGCTTTGGGACCCTTGACCGGGATACACCGGAATGTTCGGTCTCCGTACGCAGCGAGTTCCGGGGGCGGGGGATCGGCACGGATCTGATGAAAGGTCTTCTCAGCGAACTGCGCCGGCGGGAGATCCCACGGGTATCCCTGTCGGTTCAGCTGGAAAATCCCGCTATCTTTCTCTACCGGGGGCTGGGGTTTGTGACGGTTGCCCAGCGAAATGGCGACGTCCTGATGGTTTGTGACCTCTCAGGTCAGGGCCGGCAAACGGCGAACGGAAAGCCCGGAAAACCAAAGTGAGACCGTCTGCCGAAACCTGTTGGGCCCTTGTGAGAACAGGAGAGGAACCACACAGGACAACTGCAAAAACCTTATTGCGGGACCGTCAGATATGTGATAGGATTACAAGGTATGAAATAAGCACGCGGTCTGAGTGGTTTGGAGGTGCCGAAAGGTCCCAGCCATCTGTGACGGCCGCCGAAGAAAAAACCTGAGGAGGAATGAACACATGGCAGTAATCTCAATGAAGCAGTTGCTCGAAGCGGGGGTGCACTTTGGTCACCAGACCCGCCGGTGGAACCCGAAGATGGGAAAATACATCTTCACGGACAGAAATGGCATTTACATCATCGACCTGCAGCAGACCGTTAAAATGCTGGATACAGCATACTACTTTCTGCGCGACCTGGCCGCTGACGGCAAGAAAGTCATTTTCGTGGGCACCAAAAAGCAGGCGCAGGAATCCATTCGGGAAGAAGCAACCCGTTCCGGATCCTATTTCGTAAATCAGAGATGGCTGGGCGGCATGCTCACCAACTTCAAAACAATCAAGCTGAGAGTCAAACGGCTCAAGGATCTTGAAACCATGGAAGAAGACGGCACGTTTGATGTGCTTCCCAAAAAGGAAGTCATCAAGCTGCGGGCAGAACGGGACAAACTGGAACGTTTCCTGGGAGGCATCAAGGAGATGAATCAGGTTCCAGGCGCCATTTTTGTGGTTGACCCCAAAAAAGAGCGGATTGCGATTGCAGAAGCCAGAAGACTGGGCATCCCCATTGTGGCGATCGTGGACACCAACTGCGATCCTGATGAGATTGACTACATTATTCCCGGCAATGACGACGCAATCCGGGCAGTGAAGCTCATTTCCAAGAGAATGGCTGACGCCATCATCGAGGGCAGTCAGTCCCGGGTGGATCAGTCGGACTTTCAGGATTTGCCTGAAGACGCCAAAGAGAACGCAGTCGAAGGTGCACCTGTGCAGGCCGCAGCAGAAAAAGCGTAGGAGGGGATAGCCATGATTAGTGCAAGTCTGGTCAAAGAACTGAGAGAAAGAACCGGTGCCGGAATGATGGACTGTAAAAAGGCCCTGACCGAATCCGGTGGAGACATGGAAAAAGCGATCGAATTTCTGAGAGAACACGGTCTGGCTGCTGCCGCCAAGAAATCCGGCCGGATTGCCACCGAAGGTCTGGTGGAGTCTTATATTCACGGCGTGGGGAAAATCGGAGTTTTGGTTGAAGTGAACTGTGAGACGGATTTCGTCGCCAAAACAGATGAATTCAGACAGCTTGCCAAAGACATTGCCATGCAGATTGCCGCGTCCCGTCCGGAATATGTCCGGGAAGAGGAAGTGCCTGATGATGCGTTGAACAAAGAAAAAGAGATTCTCAGAAACCAGGCCCTTAACGAAGGCAAACCTGAGAAGATCGTTGATAAAATGGTGGAGGGCCGCATCAAGAAATACTACGAACAGGTTTGCCTGATGAACCAGTCGTTCGTGAAGGATCCGGACAAAACGATCGAAAATTTGATCAACGAAAAAATCGCAAAAATCGGGGAAAACATTTCCATTCGCCGGTTCGTTCGTTATGAACTGGGTGAGGGCATGGAGAAGAAGGAAGATACGTTCCTTGAAGACATCGAGGCCATGACCAAAAAATAAGGGAATTTCCTCAAGGGAGCACTTTTGTGTTCCCTTTTTTTGAAGTAAAATAAAGGGGAACGAATCGAGGAGCGATGCCAATGAACAAAGCCATATACAAACGAATCGTATTGAAAATCAGCGGGGAAGCCCTGGCGGGTGAGCAGGGGTTTGGCATTGAGGAGCAAACCCTGCAGTTGATCGCCGGCCAGATCCGGGATGTCGTTGCCCTGGGTGTGGAAGTGTCCATTGTGGTTGGCGGTGGTAACATCTGGCGGGGCATTTCAGGCAATGCCCGGGGAATTGAACGGACCACTGCGGACTACATGGGCATGCTGGCCACGGTGATGAACGCTCTGGCTCTGCAAAGCGCGTTGGAAGGAAACGATGTTCCCACCAGAGTTCAAACCGCCATTGAAATGCGGGAGATTGCAGAACCGTTTATCCGACGCAAAGCCATGCGGCACCTGGAGAAGGGGCGTGTGGTGATTTTCGGAGCCGGGACCGGCAATCCGTACTTTTCCACAGACACCACAGCGGCCCTGCGGGCAGCAGAGATGGGCGCTGAAGTGATCCTGATGGCCAAGAAGGTGGACGGGGTCTATGATGCAGATCCGGTGAGCCATCCGGATGCCAAGATGTATACCAGCTTGTCATTTATTGATGTTTTGAACAACGGACTGCGGGTGATGGATGCCACAGCGGCGTCTTTATGCATGGAGAACAACATCAAAATTCAGGTGTTTAATCTCACCGAAAACGGCAACATCATGAAGGCCGTCTGCGGTGAACCCATTGGGACTGTAATCGGGAGGGAATAAGCCATGAGCACAAAAGATCTGATGAAAAAAACGGAGCAAAAAATGTCCAAGGTGATTGAAGCCTACCGCCACGAGCTGTCCACTGTCCGCACCGGACGGGCGAACCCGGGAATTCTGGATGGGATTTTTGTGGACTATTACGGAACCCCGACACCATTGAACCAGGTGGGAAACATCAGTGCACCGGAAAGCCGTCTTCTGGTGATCCAACCCTGGGACAAATCGGTGATCGGCGCAGTCGAAAAAGCCATTCAGACGTCCAATCTGGGGCTCAATCCGTCCAATGACGGTGAGGTGATTCGGATTCCGATCCCCCAGCTGACTGAAGAAAGACGTAAGGAACTGGTGAAACTGGTTCGCAAGAAAAGCGAGGATTTCAAAGTGGAAATCCGCAATATCCGCCGGTCGGCGAACGACGACCTGAAAAAACTGGAAAAGGACGACAGCCTGTCGGAAGACACTGTGAAAGCCACGGTGGACGACATCCAGGAGCTGACCAACACGTTTATTGGCACCATTGATGAAATGACCAAACACAAAGAAGAAGCAGTCATGGAAATCTAAACACAAAAGCCCCCGGGTCCGGGGGCTTTTCACAAGGAGACCGGAATGAACCAGATGGGTACCGAACAGACGGACAGAAAACACAACATTCCCCGCCACATTGCTGTGATCATGGATGGCAATGGACGATGGGCCCAAAAGCGGGGACTTCCCCGGACGGCCGGTCACCGGGCAGGAATGAAAACGCTGAAACAGACCGTCCGCTGGTGTGTAGACACTGGTGTGGAACATCTGACAGTGTACGCATTTTCCACGGAAAACTGGAAACGTCCCGGGGATGAGGTGTCGTTTTTGATGAACCTCATGATTGAAATGATGAAACGGGAAATTGAGGAGCTGGATCGGAAAGGCGTCAAAATTTGTGTGCTGGGGGATCTGGAGCCCGTGCCTGAAGGAACGCGGGAAGCCATTCGGCAGGGGGTTGAGCGCACCGCCGGAAACACCACTCTTCAGCTGAACATTGCCTTTAATTACGGCGGACGGCAGGATATTCTTCAGGCGGTTCGTCGCATTGCCTCTGAAGGGGTTCCCCCGGCAGAAATCACCGAAGAAACATTCGGGAATTTCCTGTATACTGAAGGCATCCCTGATCCGGATCTGGTGATCCGGACCAGTGGGGAACTCAGGATCAGCAATTTTCTCCTCTGGCAGATTGCCTATGCGGAGATTGTGATCGCTGATGTTCTCTGGCCGGATTTTGACCGGGCGGAATTTGACCGGGCGCTGTCGGCGTATGGTTCCAGGAGAAGACGGTACGGAGGTCTGGACGATGACAATCGATAAGGAAAACCTGCTCAAACGGGTTGTGACAGCTGTGATCTGGGTCGCAGTGCTTCTGGTGGTGTTCTATCTGGGGGGCGTGCCCTTTTCCATTGTGGTCACCGGCATGGCCCTGTTGTCGTTCTATGAATACCAGCGGATGATGACCAAGATGGGCAAGCGGATCCCTGTGACCCTGACCCTGCTGGGAGGTCTGGCGATTTTGGGGAACAAAATATTCGTCTGGGACCTGACCTGGAGCATGCTGTTGATTCCCATATTCATCCTGATGGGCATACAAATGGTGCTGACGTATCCAGCCATGGATTTTATTGATATTGGTCTTGGAATCTTTGGCTTGTTCTATACGTTTTTGTTTTACACGTATTTTTTGGACATCCGGGCGTTCCCATCCGGGTTTTTCTGGATTCTCTTTGTGATGGTCCTGATCTGGATCGGTGACAGTGCTGCGTATTTTGTCGGGGTGAATTTTGGAAAGAATAAATTAAGTCCGAACCTGAGCCCGAAAAAGAGCATTGAAGGGGCAGTCGGAGGCATCGGTTTTACCGTTGCGGCTGCACTGATTGTCGGGCTGGTGTCTGTTCATTTCACACCCTTCCAGGGGTTTGGACTCGGGCTGATGGTCAGTGTGGTGGCCATTTTTGGGGATCTTCTCGAATCGTCGATCAAGCGCAGTGCCGGGGTTAAAGATTCCGGGAACTTTCTGCCGGGTCACGGAGGAATCCTGGACCGGTTTGACAGTGCTTTACTGGTTGTTCCCCTGGCCTATTTTTACATTGCCATAGTGATCCTCTAAACGGGCAACAGACTGGAAAGGACAGGGATGAAAACTTTAGCCATTCTTGGATCAACCGGATCCATCGGTACCCAGACCCTGGAAGTGGTGGACCGCTTCCCGCAAATGCTGCAGGTACACACCCTGGCAGGCGGAACCAATGGGGAACTGTTCGCCAGCCAGATTCTGCGTTACAGGCCCCGTTATGCATACCTGGCGGATCCTCTTCAACAGGAAGGACTCAAGCCCCTGTGCCGGAACACCGGTACAGTGCTGCTGGAAGATATGGACGCCCTTTGCACCGTCTTGTCCCAGGAAGACGATCTGGATGCGGTGTTGGCCGCGATCAGCGGTTTTGCCGGTCTGCGGCCGGTCTGGGCTTCGCTGCAGGGTGGACGGGAAATTGCGCTGGCCAACAAGGAAACGCTGGTGGCTGCCGGTCACCTGGTGATGGATCAGGTGAGAAGACGCAACATCCGCCTTCTTCCGGTGGACAGCGAACATTCGGCGATTTTTCAGTGCCTGGAAAACCGAAGTCGTCAGGTGGAGAAACTGATTTTAACCGCCAGTGGCGGTCCGTTCAGAGATCTTCCGCAGGAAGAATTGGAACAGGTTACACCGGAAATGGCTCTGGCCCATCCCAACTGGTCCATGGGACGAAAAATCACCGTGGATTCGGCCACGCTCGCCAACAAAGGACTCGAGGTCATTGAGGCAAGGATTCTCTTTGACATCGCGTTTGAACAGATTGATGTGGTGGTTCACCGGGAGAGCATTGTTCACTCGCTGGTGCAGTTCGTGGACGGTTCGGTGCTGGCCCAATTGGGCCTTCCTGACATGTCTGTGCCCATTCAGTACGCATTGAGCTGCCCGTCCAGCTGGCCGACCGATCTGCCCAGGCTGGACCTGGTTCGTCAGGCAGCGCTTCATTTTGAAGCGCCCCGCCGAAGCGCGTTCCCCTGTCTGGAACTTGGTTATGAAGCCGGGGCCCTGGGGCCTGCCGGTGGGCTGAGTTACAACACGGCCAACGAATTGGCCGTGGAACGGTTTCTGGGTGGGGACATCGGATTTGGGGACATCCCCAGGCTGATCCGCACGGCCATGGAGCGGTATGGCCAGATTCCCCTGAACTGCATTGAAGATGTGTACGGACTGGATCAGGAGATCCGGGCGGCACTTTAACAAACAAAGGATGGGAATATGAGTATACTTTTAACGTTTATTGTAATCGGTGTGATCGCCACAGTCCATGAGCTGGGGCATTTCTGGATGGCCAAACGGGAGGGAATCCTGGTCCGGGAACTGTCTTTGGGCATTGGTCCGAAGATTTTTCAAACCCGCCGGGGACAGACCAGCTACAGTCTGCGTGTGTTTCCGTTCTTCGCCTACGTGCAGATGGGTGGCATGATGCCGGAAGAACAGGAAATGGAAAACGGCTATCTGTCCAAGCGTCCTGCACAGAAAGCCCGGGTCCTTGTGGCCGGCAGTTTCATGAACGTGGTATTGGCGATCGTCATCTTCATTGTGTTGTTTATGGGGATCGGTGTGTTTTCCGATGCTCCTGACATTGGCGCTGTTTATGACGGATCTCCGGCCATGGAAGCCGGCCTGCAGGCCGGAGACCGGGTTGTGGCCATTGATGGCCGGTCCATTGACAGCTGGAACGACATGATTGGTGTGATTGGACAAAGCGCAGATGAACCCCTGTCGTTTGCCATTCAGAGAGGGGATCAGGCATTGGAGCTTGACGTGACCCCGCAACGGGATTCAGCAACTGACAGAGCGCTGATCGGGATTGAACGTAGCCGGGAGCGGCTGGGCCCCTTTCAGGCCATTGCCCAGGGCGTCTGGCAGTCGATAGCATTCGTGGGCATCATGAT
Organism: Bacillota bacterium; assembly: GCA_007121025.1. GTDB lineage: Bacteria > Bacillota > TC1 > TC1 > UBA5767 > SKMO01. The sequence continues at coordinate 7,827 of SKMO01000147.1, forward strand.
CAGTGCACTGGCCATGATGATCTCCGGACGGGCTCCGGCCGAGCTGTCCGGTCCAGTGGGAATTGCCGGAATGGTCGGAGAAGCTTCGGCAGCCGGGCTGGCAGGACTCTTGTTTTTCACGGCGATTCTCAGCCTGAATCTGGCCATTTTGAATCTGCTTCCGTTTCCTGCACTGGACGGAGGCAAGCTGGTTCTGGTGGCCATTGAAAAAATTCGTGGGAAGCGACTGGATACAGAAAAAGAAGTGATGATCAATGTGGTTGGATTTGCCATTTTGATTGGCATCATGCTGTTTGCCACATATAACGACATTCTCAACC
>SKMO01000026.1 GCA_007121025.1 Bacillota bacterium
ACCAGGCTGATCAGCCCGATGCCCAGCAGCATCATGGCCAGCACCACAAACGCCAACCCCTGCATGCCTTCGGAAAACCACCGGGCCCGGGCCACAAACACCACGGCTCCCGACAAAAACAGCAGTCCTGGAACATATTTGGGAAACCGCCGGCCCCGGGTCAGCCGGTGAATCAGATACACCAGTCCGGCAAACAGCCCGCCGAACCCCAAAATCAATAAAACCAATCGCAATGTGCCCAAACGGGTGCCCTCCCTGTTTCGTCAGTGAACCACCCGCTCCTGTAATCCGCGGGCATTTCGGTTTATTGTAGCACATTTGCCCCGCCAAACGAACAAAAAAAGAGAAGACGTCCCCGCCTTCTCTTCGGTCCTACTTGATCTCAATATTCACTTTTCGGACTTTCTCGTCTTCTGTCCGGATGTCCAGGGTCAGAATGCCGTTTTCCAGCCGGGCGTCAATGCCCTCCGGCTCAACCCTCTCGATCCGGAAGGACCGGCTCACCCTGCCACGACGTCTTTCCTGCCGGATGTAGCCTTGCTTTTCTTCTTTGGCGCTTTCCTCTTTCTCTGCGGAGATGGTCAGGATGTTGTTTTCATAGTCTATTCGGATGTCATCCTTTTCGAATCCCGGTACCTCGCAGATCAGCTGGTAACCGTCGTCTGTTTGTTTGATGTCCGATTTGATCTCAAACCCTTCCATCATTCCACCGCGCTCAAAGAACGGCTGCAGAGACAGCGGTTCAAAGAAGTCGTCAAACACAGAGCCAACATCCAAAAACCCTTTGGGACCTCTGGGAATCAGTTTTGTCATTTGCACCACTCCTTTCAAGTATTCATTGTCCTTTGGTTCTCACGAGCCACAATGGCTCCAACAGGTGTTCCCTGTTTGTACCCTTATTATAGGACCGGTGAAGTCCGAACGCAAAACCCGAAACAGGTTGATAAACGCGCAAATTTGGCAAATAACTCCGAAACACAGCCATTGCTGTCCCGTACCCATACTTTCTTGACCTTATCTGACCTTTCTTGTTCTTTCACTATCCAACGAATAAAAGCTCAGACTGATGTCCGGAGACATCTGTCTGAGCTTTTCGGCAAATCCCTTCATAATGGAATCTATTGGTCCTCTTTCCATCCAAAAGCTCTTGTTCCGTCTCCCATGCCACCCCGGCATACCGACGGATTCCTTTCTGTTTCCTGTGAGAACACACCCGGACAACAGACCGGAAGCCGTCAGTCTGTTTCCTCCTGACGGAGCCCGGCCACCTGGCGGATGTAGCGGGCCATGTCAAACTTTCGTTCCAGCCCCCTGGCGTTCATGTAACGAAGTTTGCCAAACACCGGCCGTTCCTGCCAGGCCCGGTCGTGTTTGCCAAAACACCAGGCCACCCCGCAGAAACTGTTGGGATCCCGGCCGTCCAGAAAGTACTTGTTGTTCAGATGCAGAGTCCGCCCCCAGGCGGTTTCCGGATCGGGGCTCCATTCAATGATCTTCTTGCCCCAGTACATCCGCATGTAGGAATGCATAAATCCGGTCAGGCGCATTTCCTCCATGGCCGCATTCCAGTAGGGGTCATGGGTTTTCGCCTGTTCCAGCTGGTCAAGATCATAAAGAAACTCCCGGGGGTCATCCCGGTGATCCTTCATGGTCTGATAAGCCCAGGGATGGGTCATGGTTCCGAAGCGATCGTATCCGGTGTTGTAAAACACGAAGTTAAAGGCCAGTTCCCGCCGGACCACCAGCTCCTCCAGAAAGGACTGTTCCCCTTCCCCGGGAGGGGCGTCTGCGCGTCGACTGCGCAGGGCCCGGATCACCGTCACCGGAGACAGCTGGCCAAAATGCAGGTAGGGACTCAGTTCCGAGGAGAGCGAAGACCCCGGAACGTTTTTGTCCGCGTAACCGGCCAGCCGTTCTTCCAGAAACCTCTCCAGGCGGGCCCGGGCCTGGGTTTCCCCGCCCCGGAACCGCCGGACCGGGGCCACAGAACGGTCCAGATCAAGCCCCTTCAGCAGGGCCACCGCCGACCCGCTGTCCCGGACAGGCAGCCCAAGCGCCCCGGCCAGACGCCTTCCCAGGTCCGGCTCCCGCCGGGACAATGAAGGAAGGGGTGCCCCTTGGGTAAACCTGTCCAGCGCCCGGTGAATCTTAGGCCGCAGGGTCCGGGCACCGTACTCCTCTTTGCCGGAGGCCACACGGACCGGCACCACCAGGTCTGTGTCCACCTCCGTGATCTCCCCGTCCATCACGGTTTGGGCCTGGCGGATCACCGCCTCCCGCCACTGCCGCTGATGCCGAAGAACCCCGGAATCCAGGACCAGGCTTGCCGACCGGGGCAGAAGAGGGACCAGCACGTCCTGCGCAGCGCCGTGAAGCACCAGAAACGATGCCCCCCAGCCTGCCAGGTTTCCCGCCAGTTCCGTCAGTCCTTCCGCCATGAACCTGTAGTGGCGTTCATTGGCCTCCGGATAACTGTCGGTCAGGGCAAACACCACCAGAAGAGGAAGCCCCGCCCGGTTGGCCAGATGGGCGCCATAGGCCAGGGCGTGATTGTCCGTCATGCGCTGGGACTGCTGCATCCAGTACAGGACAAACCGGTCTTTGGTCTGTTCCGTTCCGGCGCTTGCCGGTTGGTGTTCAATGAGCCTTTGGGGGTGAATCATCGTTACGCTCCTTTTCTCCGGTCACTCCGGGGTATCGCTCCGGTGCAGGAACCGGTCGAAAAACCGGTGCTCCTCACCACCGTCCCCAGCCTCCTGCCGGCGAAGGACCCGGGACACCGTGTTGGGTTCATACACCGGAAGCCCCCAGCCGGCCGCCGGATCCCACCGGTCCTGGCCCCGAAACTCCAGGGTCCGGGACCCCCGCTCCCGGACCAGCACCGGACGGGACAGTTCCCGCAGCAGCTCGTAGAGCCCAAACTGGTCAAACCGGCCGTGGCCGCTGAGAATCCGCGCGGCAAATCCCGCAGCCATCGGGGAGGCAAAACTGGTGCCCATGCCTCCCTGGGGAAGAGGCGGGCGCTGAAAGAGAAAGTCCAGGTACCGGGTGATCCCGGAAGTGTCATCCCGGACCGGCCGGCCCCCGTCGTCCAGGGCCGCTCCTCCAATGGTGATCCCCACTTCCCGGGCCAGCCCAAAAGGCCCCCGGTCCCGGCGGTTGCCCGCCGCACAAAACACCAGCAGCCCCCGTTTCACAAAATCATTCAGGGTCCGGACAAACGGCCCGCTGGTGCCATCGGAGGCCAGACTGATGTTCATGATGTGAATCTGGTGGTCCACGATAAACCGGATCAGCTCCAGCATGTCCCGTCTTCCCGGCTCAAACCAGGCCTGGAAGACCTGGGCCTCCGGGGCCATGTAACTCACCGCGTCGGCCACCCGGTTGGAGTGCTCGCTTCCGGCCCACTCATAGACCAGCACGTTGACGCCCTGGCCCCGAAAGCCCTTGTCTTCCATCCAGTCCACCCCGTGAATCGTCAGCTCTTTGTCCACCACGTCTCCTCCTTTGCCTCTTTTCCCCGGGATGCACAAAGACACTGCCGGGCAGTGTCTTTGTGCATCCCATACAACAGCCCGCAGGCCTTTACTTGTCTGTCAGGGACCGAATCATGTCCGGGCGCACCGGAATCGTGTGGAGTGCTCTTCCCAGGGCGTGGGCCACGGCGTTGGCCACGGCCGGCGCCGAGGGCACGGTGGCGCATTCCCCGATGCTCTTGCCGCCGTACGGCCCGGTCGGCTCATACTCCTCAATGAACAGCGTCTTGATGGGCGGCATGTCGGACGCTTTGAACATCTTGTATTTCTTCAGGGTGCTGTTTTTAAGCTTTCCCTTGTCATCAAAATCCATGCTTTCCGACAGGGCGTACCCCAGTCCCATCTGGATGCCCCCTTCCAGCTGTCCTTCCAGGCTCAGCCGGTTGATGGCCTGGCCCACATCGTGGACCGCCGCGTAATCGAGAACCGTCACCTTGCCGGTGGCCATGTTGACCTCCACTTCGGCGAAATGAGCCCCGTAGGACGTCCGGCCGGCCTCCGACGCGTAGGACGATTCCACCACCAGGTCTTTCTGGAACACCTTGTGGGCGTGGACCAGCACCTCGGAGAAGGTGGCGCTGCGGCCGTCTGCCGTCCGGACGGTTCCCCCTTCACCCAGCTGCAGATCCTGTGCGGACACCTCAAACAGCCCGGCCGCCGCCTCGAAAATCCGCTCTTTCATGGCCTGAGCCACCCGGATGGCCGCGTTGGTGGTCACAAAGATTCCCCGGCTGGAATAATCGCCCAGGTTCCAGGGGGTCACATCCGTATCGGCTTCCACCGGTTCAATGTCCTCAGGCATCACACCCAGTTCCTCGGCAATGGCCATCAACTGGGAAGTCACCAGGGCATTTCCCATGTCGTGGGTTCCGGTCATCAGGTTAAAGGTGCCATCGTCGTTCATCTTCAGGACAAACCCGATGAAATCCCGGTGGGCCCCGAACACCCCGTTTCCGTGACAGCCCAGGGCCATCCCGATGCCCCGGCGGATCTCCCCGTCGTTTCCGGCGTCCTCAATGGCCTTTTTCTTGTCGTCCCAGCCAAACAGTTCCCGGCCCTTCACCACGCAGTCGATGGGGCGGGGATTTCCGGTGGGATCATAGGTGGTCTCATCTGGCTCCAGCAGGTTTTTCACCAGAAAATCGTTCATGTCCAGTCCCAGCTCCCCGGCAATCTTATGAAACTGCATCTGCTGGGGCGCAAACAGCTGGGGTGAGCCGTAACCCCGCATGGCTCCGGCGTTGGGCAGGTTGGTCAGAACCGGCACCGCCCGGAAACGCATGTTGGGAATCTTAAACGGCTTGAACCCTTTGTGGCTCATGGCCATGGCCACGTTCAGGCCGGACGCCACGTAGGCACCCGTATTGAGCAGCACGTCGATCTCATGGGCCACAATGGTCCCGTCTTTCATGACCCCGGTTTTCACCCGGACCACCGCCCCGTGACGGGTCTTGGTGGCGATGAAATTGTCCTTGCGCTTGAGTTCCACCTTCACCGGTTTGTGAGCTTTCATGGCCAGGGCCGCCGCCACCGGTTCGAGAACCGCCGGAATCTTCGAGCCAAACGCTCCCCCCAGGGGGGGCTTGATCACCCGGACCCGGCTCATGGGCAGGTCAAACACGTAAGACAGGACGTTTCGCACCCCATTGACGTTCTGGGTGGACGTATGCAGGGTCAGTTTGCCCCGGCTGTCATACTGGGCAATCGACACATGGTTTTCCATGGCCATCTGGGCGACGACCGGGGTCTCGTACTCGTCCTCGTAGACGACATCCGCCTCGGCAAAGCCCCTGTCCACATCTCCCCGGTCCTGCCTGATCTCGCCCACCGCGTTGGGGACCACCCCTTCATGGAGCTGGACCGCCCCTTCCCGGAGGGCTTCCCGGACGTCAAAGACCGCCGGCCGTTCTTCGTATTCCACCTTGATCAGCCGGACGGCCTGTTCGGCAATCAGGGGATCGGTGGCCGCCACGGCCCCAATCCGGTCCCCCACATGCCGGACCACCCTGGAAAACACGGTTTCCGTCCGGGGAATCTCATGGTCAATAAACCGCATCTCTGAGTTGTAGGGTTTGTCCGGGGTGTCAAAACAGGTGACAATCGCCTCCACGCCGGGGAGTTTCTCAGCTTCCGCGGTATCGATGCTCACCACCCGGCCGTGGGCCACCGTGGAGAGGATCATTTTTCCGTGGAGCATCCCCGGAAGCTTCATGTCTCCGGTGTAACGGATCTCCCCGGTCACCTTGAGCTTCGCATCATGAATGGGCCTTCCCGTCCCGATAATCCGTGTGTTTCCGTCCATGCTACTCACCACCCTTTCCGCGCATCTTTTCCGATGCGTCCAAGATGGCGTCCACGATTTTTACATACCCGGTGCACCGGCACAGATTGTTGTCCAAAGCCCCGATGACCTCATTCCGGCTGGGTTCCGGATTCTTGTCCAGAAGGGCCTTCGCTGAAATCACCATGCCCGGGGTGCAGTATCCACACTGGACCGCGCCCTTTTCCACAAAGGATTCCTGTATCGGATGCAGCTGACCCTCCCGGGCAATGCCCTCAATGGTCACCACGTCCCGGCCTTCACACTTGCCGATCAGGGTGGTGCAGGAGTTCACGGCCTCCCCATCCAAAAGCACCTTGCAGGCCCCGCAGTCACCGGTGTTGCAGCCTGGCTTGGGGCCTGTGATGTCCAGCTTTTCCCGCAGCACATACAACAGGGTCCAGTTCTTTTCGGCCTCCACTTCGACCGACTTTCCATTTACCGTAAACATCACCTTGTCCATCTCTCGTCTCCTTTACCTCTCCATAACATCGTCCACCACACGACTGCCTCATCCGTCCCGAGCCCCGAAAAAAATGCGCCTCCTGGTCCATGCAGATCCCTGCGGGTGGCGGCACATCTGCCCGGATCAACGCGCAGACACGGTACCGGACATGTCCCCGTTCCGGTACCATCCCTTGCGGATCCGGCTGATCTTCAGCTGGTATTTTCAGATGAAACAATTCCATTGCTGCCCTGATTTTAGCACAGAACCCCCTGAAAGAAAAGATGAAAACCCCCCATCCAGCGGAAAAGTTAAACGTTTCACCAATCAGCCGGGAAACCGCCCGGCCGCTGCGGCTGAAGGGCGGTTTCCCGGTCATGGTGACGCCTTTTCAGAATGTACGTCCGGCGCAGAACCGGATCGGCTCTTCCCGGGGTGTACCCTCCTTGTCACGGTTGATTTTCACGAGATCGCTCTGCCGGTTTCCGGTGTTCCCGTCAGCTTTGGGGCGCCCCGGTCCGCGAAAACAGATAATGGCTCACATACCACTGGTTTCCGCCATCATACCCAAAAAACTCCGCGCAGGCCAGAAAAAACAGACGCCAGTAGTTCCACCATTTGTCCGCCTCCCCGCCGTAGGTCTCCCGGAAAATCACCATGACGTCCTCCCGGCGGCTGTCCATTTTCTGAAGCCAGGCTTCCAGCGTCTTCTGGTAGTGGATCCCCGACAGGGCCCACTGGTTTTCAAGGGCCAGTGCACCGGCAAAATAATGGAGCAGATCCTGGCTGGGCATGGTCCCCCCGGAAAAGAAATACCGGGTCATCCAGTCACTGCCCTTTCGGTCTTCGTAGAGAAACGGGTGACTGCGGTGGGTGAAGATGTGGACAAACAGCTTGCCCTCGTCGGTCAAAAACCCGGCCACCTTGTTCATCAGCAGTTCGTAGTTTCGCATGTGCTCAAACATCTCCACGGAGACCACCCGGTCGTACCGGCCGGGGGCCTCAAAGCCGTTGATGTCCGCCGTCATGACCGTCAGGTTGTCAAGGCCCCGGCCGGCCGCCTGTTCCCGGATATAATCGATCTGACTCTCCGAATTGGACACGGCGGTCACCCGGCTGCCTGGATAGGTCTCAGCCATATACAGGCACAGAGTCCCCCAGCCACAGCCCAGTTCCAGAATGTTCTGGCCATCTTTGATCTGTGCACGCCGGCAGGTCAGGGCCAGCATGTCTTCTTCCGACCGGTCCAAACCCTCGGGCAACCCGTTCATTCCCCGGTGTTCCGGCCAGTATCCGCAGCTGTATTTCATCCGGCGGCCCAGAACGGTCTCAAAAAAAGCCGGAGGCACCTCGTAGTGCTGCCGGTTGGCGTCCTCCGTGTGGATGGCAATCGGCTGGCTTTTCAGATCCTCCACAAAGCGCCCCAGATAGTCCTGGTGAGCCTCCACGTCCCAAAGAATCTCCCGTTTCAGTTTGCGGGCCAGCGCCCGGCGAACCCCCTTGCGCAGCAGGGGATCCGGAATGTTTCTGCCCAGCAGTCTGTCCAGATTCATGATGGCTCCTTTCCGACGTCATCAGGACGTCGTTGACTTGGTCTGTACTGTTATCATATCAGATGCGGACACCGTTCGCCATCTAAACATGACTGATGTCTGTTGCTCCCCCCCCGATCGAGTAGGAAGCCATCCATTAATTGGATGGCTGTCCTCTCACACCACCGTACGTACCGTTCGGTATACGGCGGTTCGTCAGA
>SKMO01000016.1 GCA_007121025.1 Bacillota bacterium
ACCAGCCGTCAGGACCAGCCGCGAAACAATCTTGTGGGATGGCTTGCCGCCCGCAGTGACGGAGAACACTACGGGGAGCTGATTCTCTACCGACTGCCCAAAACAGTTGAAATTCAGGGGCCCCTGATGATCGACACTCTGATCGATCAGGATCCGACCATCTCAGGACAGCTCTCTCTCTGGGACCGCAGTGGGTCTCGTGTGATTCGGGGGAACCTCCTGACCATTCCCATGGACGGTGGATTCATCTACGTGGAACCCATTTACCTCAAAGCGGAACGGGAAGGTTCGTCGATCCCACAGATGCAGGCCGTTGTGTTTGCCACCGGGCGTGATCTTGTTTTGGTGGAAACCAACCAACTGGACGAAGCCATCCGGGTATTCTTCCAGGAAGAATTGGCGATCCCCGATGACCCGGAAGATCGGGAAATCATTTTGATCTCGCCTGACCGGGACGAACTGCTCCAACTGATCCGGGAACTCCGGCAGACATTGGATGCCCTGGAAGAGACCGTCCGGTCCGAACAACCGGACACCCCGGCCCTTCCATAACCAGCAAAGACGGCCTGCTTCAGTTCAGACTGAGGCAGGCCGTTTATCTTTTCGTTTTCTTTTCATTCTTTTAGTTCAGATATCGCGAACCCTCCAAGGACGTTTGTTGCGCCCACTCTTCCAGTTCACCATCCTCGAGAGAATCCAGAAACTCTACAACCTCATCCCGGGACACATCAAAGCCATGTTCCATGGCAAAGTCCACCATCAGGTCCAGTTGCCGACGTTCCAGTGCATCCTGAGCATCATCGTTGTTCTCCAGCCATGCGAAAAAATCGTCGTAACCCTTCACGGATATTCCCCCCTTCGGCCACTGCAATCCTTCTGTATATTTAACCAATTCGCTCTCAATCGGAAAAATCCTTTTGCGTCCAAAACAGCTGCCCGTCCAATTTGCATCAGATTCTAATAGAAATCCAGCATGGTGACAAACTCCGCAACTCCAATATCCAGAAACGGCACCAGATTCACCATCTTGAATGATTCCTCAGAAACATTGCCCTTCCGGTCCACCAGATGGATCCGACTTTCCCGGACACCCAGGCCAATCCCGTCCTGATGGTTGATGACTTCAGAAAACTGCGGTTCGACAACCCAATTTCCTGATTTGTCGATGAATCCCCAGAGCCCCTGCTCCATCACCGGAGCCAGTCCCGACTTGAAACTGCCGGCCCGTTCATATTGATACTCAATGGTCAGAAGGCCTTCCTTGTTGACAAATCCCCATTGTCCGTCTTTCTCCACAACAGCACGACCTTCGGAAAACGACCAGGCCTCTCCTTCCAGATCAATGAAGCGGTGGCCATCACGATGAATGAAATAACGCTCATCGCCACGGGTAACCAGAGCCAGCCCGTCTGAGAAGTCGTTCCCACGGTCATAATCCAGTCCAATAAAGAGGTCCCCATCCCGGTTCAGGTAGCCGCTGAAGCCGTCATCACGAACCATCGCCAACCCGTTCGAAAATTTTCCAATGTAATCGTACTGCGGCTCTACAACCAACTGTCCGTCTTTGTTCACCAAACCGGTCCGGTCGTCCATCACCACCCGGGCCAGCGTTCCATCAAACCCGTAAGCATACTGAAACCGGGGCTCAATTTTCATGTTTCCTTCCCGGTTAATGTATCCAAACTCTCCTTCATACACCACAGCAGCCAGCCCCTCAGCAAACGGGTATGCGTAATCATAAACCGGTTCAACAATCCACTGCCCAGCACGATCAATGTATCCCCACATCTCGCCCTGACGCACAGCCGCAAGTCCTTGGGAAAAGGGTGTCCCCTGTTCAAAGGCCGGTTCAATGACCATATCCCCTGACAGGTCAATGTATCCCCACAGCCCATCCACAGGAACTGCTGCCCGTCCCTGACTGAATCCAGACAGGCCCAGATACAGAAGATTTGGCCCGAACTGCGCATCAAAGATCGGTTCAATGAGAAACGTTCCGTCACTGTCCACAAAGCCAATCCGGTTGGCATCATCGATCACCGCCAGGGGGACCGGTTGCATGGTTTTCGGCGAACAGCCGGCCAGAACCAGAAGAACAAGCACCAGTGTCATTCCTATCAGTTTCTTTTTCATATCCTTCGCGATGGCCGGAGGTTTGTGGTCCCAGCCATCTCTTCCTTTCCATTTTTTTCAACCAGCTTCAATCTCCCCGTGCTCCACAGATAGAGCACCAAGGCTGTCAGCATGATTGCCGTTCCTCCTATTATACTCCAAAAATCCGGGGTTTCATTCAAAAAGATGAATCCCAGCAAGGCGGAAAAGACCACCATCACATAACTGTAGATGGACACCTCTCCCGCTGGCGCATACTTGTAGGCCAGCGTCAAAAAAACCTGGCCACCAAGAGCGGTCACCCCGATCCCTCCCAGCCAGAGCCACTGAACTGGCGACGGCCACTGAAACACATACAATGTAGGGCCAAAGAGAACCAGGGTGGAGAACGCCGAGAAAAAGAACACGATGGTCAGCGGATCCTCCCGACCCTTGAGATACCGAACGATCACATAGGCCATGCCGGCAAAAACCGCCGAAGCGAATCCAGCGAGTCCGGGAAGAAACGCCAATGAGAATTCCGGCTTGATGATGAGAAGAACCCCGGTAAAGATCACCAGAAGTCCGGCGATCTGCACCCGGGTGATCCGTTCTTTCAGAAAGACCGCTGCAATCACCAGGACCACAAAGGGAGACACGCGGTTCAACATGGCTGCATCAGCCATGTTGAGTGTATTCAATGAGTAGAAATAGAACAGAACACCCAGTGTCCCGAAAAATGATCTGCCCAGCAGAATGTGCCGGTTTTTTCGTTCTCCGAGATAGGGAAGCCCTTTATGGCTAATCAATATCCCCGCGAACACCATACTGATTAAATTGCGAAAAAATGCTTTTTCCCAAAAGGGCAGGTCACCAGCCATCTTGACGCAGAACTGCATCAGGGCAAAGGACAGTGCAGACGCCACCATGAAACCAATTCCCCAGCGCATGTTGTCTTTGTTCATTGCATTCACCACCTTCGCCATTATAACAGAAGCACATCTTTAGAAAAACCTTCCCGGCCAAGATCTCTTGCAGGTTGTGCCCGAATGCGATACATTAAAATGGTAGGATCAAGAATTCTTCACGACAGGCAGGACAAAGCCATGAGTCTCTCCCAGGATATGCTGGAACAGAACGTCGCCTTTCTGGTGTTGCGTTATGCAATCCCCAGTATCGTTGGCATGCTTTCCACCGCCCTGTACATCGTACTGGACGGCATTTTTATCGGCCGTTTCGTCGGTGCTGAAGGACTGGCGTCCGTTCATATCGTCATGCCGGCATTCAGTTTCGTGGCTGCACTGGGCCTGATGGTCTCCATCGGGGGCGGGACCGTTATTTCAATTGAACTGGGCCGCAGAAATCCCGAACAGGCAAGACTCTGGTTTTCGATGGTCCTGACGGTTCTCATTGCCGTCTGGGCCGGTTCTGTTCTTGCGGTGATTCTGCGCGGAGAGCAGGTGGCCATTTTTCTGGGCGCCGATCTTACGCTCATCCCTGGTGTGTTGCAGTACATGCGGCCACTGGCCTACTTTTCTCTGCCCTTTATCGGAAATTTTTTTCTGGACTACATATTGCGTGCCACCGGACACCCTCGCAAAGCGATGGCCATTATGGTGGGGGCTTCCGTACTGAACATCGCTCTTGATGCTCTGATGATCGGGGTTCTGGGATGGGGCGTCCGGGGGGCTGCCTATGCCACGGGCATCGCTCAGCTGACTGGCCTTTGTGCCATGCTGCTTATTCTGGTTTATCATGTGAAAACCTTCAGCCTGGTTCCTGCCTGGCCAAAACGGCGGATGCTCTCCCGGTCCCTTTACAATGGATCCTCCGAGTTTTTTACTGAAATGAGTTACGGACTGTCGACTCTGTTTTTCAACAGAACTCTCATGCGAATCATCGGCGTTGCGGGTGTCAGTGCCTATTCCATCGTCAACTACATCAATGTGCTGGTCGCTTTTGTGATCATTGGTCTGTCCATGTCACTTCAGCCCCTGATCAGTGTGAATCTGGGTGCAGGCAAACACCGCAGGGTCAGGACGATCCTTCTGGTTGGTTATCTGTACAGTCTGGGCTTTGGTTTGTCGACTTTGGCACTGGTCTATTTCAACGGGGCATTTCTGGTTTCACTTTTTACAGTTGGAAATCCTGCCCTCCAGGCGATGGCTCTGAATGCTCTGCAGATCATTGCTTTGAGCTATTTTTTTAAATGCATCAACATTGTGTCCTCAGGGTTTTTTACGGCCATCGAATGGGCTGGCACATCGGTCATCATTTCAGTCTCCAGAGGTTTCGTATTCATTCTGGTCGGTCTGATCGTGTTGCCCCGTTTTTTCGATCTCCAAGGTGTCTGGATGACCATGCCCTTTGCTGAACTACTGACCACCTTTCTTTCCCTGACGCTGATTGTGCATTTTTTCCGGAACAGGACACTGATCCAAGACCACACAGCAATGACTCATTATACAGACCCGAAAGGATGATGCCAATGAACGCATTTCTAGCCCTGGGACTTGCCCTGATTGCCGGAGCCTTCGGCGGTAAACTGATGAACCGGATCAAAATGCCTGCAGTCACCGGTTATATTCTGGCCGGCTTGGTCCTGGGTATTTCCGGTGTGCATATGATCGACGACCTGACTCTGGACAGTCTGGCGTTTCTCAGTGATTTTGCCCTTTGTCTGATCGCTTTTACCATCGGCAGTGAACTGGAATTCAAACTCATCCGGAAACTGGGACGGTCGATCTTTCTCATCGCCCTGTTTGAAGCACTGCTGACCTTTGGGCTTGTCACTTCCGTCACCTGGCTGATCTCCCGGGATCCTGCCCTGGCTCTGATCCTCGGCGCCGTTTCATCGGCCACTGCCCCGGCGGCCACCGTTCTGGTCCTGCGGGAGAACAAGGCCCGGGGTGAACTGTCCAGCACCCTTCTTGGGGTCATCGCGGTAGACGATGCACTGTGCCTGATGATCTTTGCCGTGGCTTCCGCTATTGCCCGTGTCCTGGTGGCCGACGGAACACTAAGTGTTCAGTATGTGCTATTCCACCCAATACAGGAAATCCTGTTTTCTGTGATTGTTGGGACGCTGATCGGGCTGGCCCTGACCTGGCTTCTGTGGATTTCCCGCCGGGATTCAGAATCGTTTCTGTTTCTGGTGGGGACATTGCTCGCCCTGGTGGGAAGCGCCCATCTTTTCACACTGTCCACATTGCTGACTGCCATGGCGATGGGCATTACCGTGGCCAACGTCTCCCGGAGAAAGCAAATCGCCTTCACCAACATCGACAATATCTCTCCTCCCATCATTGCCGCCTTTTTCATTCTGGCTGGCTCACGGCTGGACCTTGGGCTTCTGCCGCAAATCGGGCTTCTGGGCGTTGCGTACTTTGTCATGCGGATCATTGGAAAACTGGGCGGTGCTGCTCTGGGAGGTTACGTCTCCAAAGCACCTGCCTCTGTCAAGCGTTATCTGGGTCTGGGACTCCTCTCGCAGGTAGGGGTCGCCGTCGGTCTGGCCATTACCGTCAGTCGTGAATTCCCGGGAACCGCTCTTGGAACCATCGTGGTCACCATTTTGCTATCGACCACGATCCTGACAGAAATCATCGGTCCGTTCGCCACGAAACAGGCCATCACCCGAGCCGGCGAAATCAATCAATAATGAAAGGAATGATCCCATTGAAGAAAGCACTTTTTCTTGTTCTGAACGATCCCAAACGACTTGGACCCGTGCACGACATCTTTTACCGCAATGCCTGTGGTGCCACAACCATCGACAGCACGGGTCTGGGAAAAATTCTTCTAGAGCGTGATGAAGACGTTCCCATTTTTTCCAGTCTCCGATCGATGATCGAAAAGGACAAACCCTACAACAAAACGATCTTCAGTGTTATCCGGAGCGATGCACAACTGCAGAAAGTGATCCGGGAAATCAAAGAGGAACTGGAGATGGATACCGTCAACAAAAAAGGCGTAGCCTTTATGTTCGTCCTTCCCGTGGTGGAGTGTTATGGGTACGATCTGACCGAATGCTCCACCGAAGATTCGCCTCTTCCGGGCAACTCTTCCGACTGACCCTAAAAAGAAGGAGGATCGAATGAACGCATTTGTAATCATTGGACTGGTGCTTCTTGCCGGAGCACTCTGTGGAAAACTGATGAACCGCATCAACATGCCCGCCGTCACCGGGTACATCCTGGCGGGACTGCTGTTGGGGGCATCCGGGTTCCAACTGGTCGATGGCCAGGCGCTCAACCAATTTTCGTTTATCAGTGATTTCGCCCTGTGTGTCATTGCATTTACCATCGGAAGTGAACTGGAGCTCAGACTGATTCGCAAACTGGGCCGCTCCATCTTTTACATTTCACTCTTGGAAGCTACTGTGACGTTCACACTGGTTGGCCTGCTGACCTGGCTGGTGACCCGCGATACCGCCCTGGCTGTGGTCCTGGGAGCCGTCTCGACGGCTGCCGCTCCGGCTGCAACCATCATGGTCCTTCGGGAACTGGGCGCAAGAGGAGAGGTCACCAGCACTCTTGTGGGAGTGATTGCCGTTGTGGACGCCATTGCCCTGATGTTTTTTTCCGTGGCAATTGCTGTTGCAAGGGTGCTGCTGGTCAGAGAAACCATGAGTTTTCACACAATCCTGGTGCTTCCCTTTCAGGAGATCATTCTTTCTGTCGCTCTGGGAGCCCTCTACGGCGTCGCCCTGGTGTTTCTGCTTCACATTGCCAAGCGGGACAGCGAATCGTTCATCTACCTGGTGGCCCTGCTTCTTTTGGTCGTTGGTTCTGCCCAGGTGTTTGCTGTCTCCAAACTGCTCAAGGCCATGGCCATGGGGTTTGTGGTGGTCAATATGTCCCGCAAAAAACAGATTGCCTTCCATGACATTGAAGGTTTTTCACCGCCCCTGATAGCGGCCTTCTTCATTCTGGCTGGTGCCCGGCTGGATATCTCCATGCTTCCACAGATCGGATTACTGGGGGTTGTTTACCTGCTGGCCCGTTTCACCGGAATATTGGCCGGGACCCGCCTTGGTGCCACCATTGCCGGAGCTTCAGAACCGGTACGCCATTACGTGGGATTCGGGCTGCTCTCCCAGGTGGGAGTGGCCGTCGGACTGGCCATTACTGTGGGGCAACAGTTCCCGGGAACTGAACTGGCTTCCCTGGTGATTGCCATCCTGCTTTCCACGACCATTATTACGGAAATTGTCGGACCCAACGCGACCCGCTACGCCATGAACAAAGTCGGCGAAACCAACCCCTAAGGAGGACTCATCCATGAACGGAGCCCTGTTTCTGATTTTGAACGATTTAAGCAAACTGGACGAGATTCAGGATATTTTCTACCGCAACAGCTGTGGTGCGACCTCAGTGGACAGCACAGGCCTTGGACGCACGCTGCTGGAACATGGCGTGGACATGCCTTTGCTGTCCAGTCTGCGAACGCTCATTGAACGGGATAAACCTTACAACAAAACCATATTCAGCATGATGCACAATGATGAGCAGCTTCAAACGGTCATCAGTGAAATCCGTGATGTTCTCCAAATGGATACGGTCAACAAACAGGGTGCTGGTTTTCTGTTTGTTGTGCCAGTCCTTGAGTGGCATGGGTTTGATCTGACTGCCTGTGATCTGGACAGCGACTGATCTCTTTGACCTTGGCTGTCGCCGGGGTGCAACCAACCCCGGTCTGTTTTAGAATGGAGCCGGTGCCCATGGGCACCGGCTCCATTCTATTGACTAAAGTTCTCGGTCAAGTCCAAAAGCTCTGAAAACTGTTCGATCCGGATGTTGGCTCCGTAAAGCTCCAACCGATCACCATAACCATAACCGCATCCCACAACCGGAACGCCGTTGCGCACTCCGGCAATCACATCATCCAACCGGTCCCCCACCACCAATTGGGTGACCGCTTCGTTTCGTTCAATGTTTCGGTAGATTTTCCATTTGGGCAGATAACCAAAAGCTTCTGCGGCCAAGTATCCATCAAAGAACCGGTCCAACCCAAACGTCTGGCGATGGGCATCCAGGTAGGCCTGTTTGGCATTGCTGAGGATCATCAGTCTCCAACCCCTGTTCCGCAGAACCAACAACGTTTCCTCAACGTCGTCATAGAGACCGCCCAGCTGCCCGGTTTTCCTGACCATCCATTGCCCGATGTCCCTGCTGAATCTCCTTTGCAGATCCGGATCCAGACCGGGCATAAACTCTCGCCACATCTGATCTGGTGTCATTCCGAGCCACCGGGTGATCTTGCGCTCTGTCAGAACCCCTTGGGGATTGAGACCCAGTGCATTCATCTCCTGCATCACTTGTTCCAGTGCTGATCTATACAGGGGAAGAGAGTGATGCAATGTCCCGTCATAATCAAAAACGATCAGCGGCTGGCGGGTCATCGTTGGTCCATTGCCTTCATCAGATTAGCCATTTCAATGGCGCTGACCCCTGCCTCAAAACCTTTGTTCCCGGCCTTCGTTCCGGCCCGTTCAATGGCTTGTTCAATGGAATCTGTTGTCAGCACTCCGAAAATTATTGGCTTGTTGTGCGCAAGAGAAGCAGAAGCAATTCCCTTGGTGGTTTCAGAAGCAACGTAATCAAAATGGGGCGTTGACCCCCGGATGACTGCGCCCAGACAGATGATCGCGTCATAATCCGGTGACCCTGCCAGCCGGTTAGCCGCCAGGGGAATCTCAAATGCCCCGGGCACCCAATACAGGTCCGGTTCGGATGTCACGCCGTGCCTGCGCAGTGCATCCCGTGCACCGTCCAGCAGTTTCCCGACAATAAACTCATTGAAACGGCCAGCTACAATTGCAAACCGCAGGCCCTCTCCGTTAAAATGTCCTTCGTAAATCATTTTTTTTCCTCCTTTTGATGGAGCATATGCCCCAGACGCTCGCGTTTGCAATTCAGATAACGGACGTTGCGCTCATTGTGATTCATTTGAATCGGTACCCTCTCGGTCACTTCGATCCCGTAACCGGCCAGGCCGGAAATCTTCCGTGGATTATTGGTCATCAACCGCATCCTGCGGACCCCTAAATCAGCAAGGATCTGGGCCCCAATGCCGTAATCGCGCTGGTCAGCTTCAAAACCAAGAGCCAGATTGGCATCCACTGTGTCCATTCCTTCGTCCTGCAGAGCATACGCCTTCAGCTTATTGATCAAACCGATTCCCCGGCCTTCCTGGCGCATATACAGCAGAACTCCGTTGCCGGCCTCTTCAATTTTTTTCATTGCTGCACCGTACTGTTCGCCACAGTCGCAACGCATAGAACCCAACGCATCACCGGTGAGGCATTCCGAATGAACTCTGACCAGAACCGGTTCATCCGGTTCCCAGGTCCCTTTCACCAGGGCGACATGATGTTCACCTGTGATCCGGTCAACATACCCATGAATTCGAAAGTCTCCATATCGGGTAGGCAAATCCGTATCCACAACGTGGTCGACCCACTGCTCGAACTGCCTGCGGTAGGCAATCAGGTCAACAATGGAAATCATCTTCAGTCCATGCTCTCCGGCAAACTTGAACAGAGAAGGTACTCGGGCCATGGAACCATCTTCTTCCATGATTTCGCAGATCACGCCTGCTGCCGGCAACCCGGCCATCCGTGCCAGATCCACGGCAGCTTCGGTGTGCCCTGCCCGCTTGAGTACTCCACCCGAACGGGCCGCCAGAGGAAACACGTGGCCCGGTCGTCTGAAGTCTGTCGGCTGTGCCTCTGGATCCAACATCTTCAGAATGGTCGCCGACCGTTCGTGTGCTGAGATTCCGGTGGTCGTTTCCAACGCATCCACAGACACCGTAAATGCGGTTTGGTGAAGATCGGTGTTCTGGGCAACCATGGGGTGGATTTCCAGTCTGGCCAGATGATCCTCTTCCGTCGGCATACAGATCAATCCCCGGCCATAGCGGGCCATGAAATTAATGGCTTCCGGTGTGGCTTTGGCTGCGGCCATCACCAGATCCCCTTCGTTTTCCCGGTCCTCATCGTCCACAACAATGACCATGCATCCCTGCCGAATATCTTCGATGGCTTCTTCAATCGTATTAAATTTACTCATTTCCATGTCCTCCTAGATGAATCCATTCTCTGCCAGAAAACTGCGGCTAATGCGTTTTTCCTGCTTGCTTTTGTCCCCGTGGAACAAAAGGTTTTCCACAATTTTCCCCAGCATATCCACTTCAATATTCAACCGTTCTCCTGTTCGACGGCCTGTCAGTATGGTCTTTTCCCCTGTATGCGGGATCAGGGACACCCGAAACCCGTCTGAAAGAACTTCTGCCACCGTCAAACTGGTTCCATCTAGAGCAACCGATCCTTTACGGACGATGTAGGGCATCAGTTCCGGCTGGCATTCCACTTCCAGCCAGATGGTGTTGTCTTCCCGGTCCATTCGGCGCAAAGTCCCCGTACCATCTGTGTGCCCACTGACAAAATGTCCGCCAAACCGTCCGTCCGCCCGCATGGCCCGTTCCAGATTTACAGGGCTGCCCACCTTCAGATCCCCCAGGGAACTGCAACGAAGACTTTCTGCCATCACATCCGACTGAAACGTTCCCGCATCATAGGCGTCCACAGTGAGACAGACCCCATTGGTGCAAATACTGTCTCCTTCCTGCACATCCTCCAGGATGTCCGGAGCCGCAATTCTGAGCCGGGAAGACCGGCCTCCTCTTCGGATCTCCAGTACCTCTCCCACCGTCTCAACGATACCCGTAAACATTCAGCATTCTCCTTCCAAATAGCCTTCAATCTTCATGTCCGGTCCCGATGGCTCGATTGACCACTGACTGACACCCAGCCCCCTGGTTCCCGGGAGAAATCCTTGACCACCGACCGGAGACGCTGCCTGCATTCCGCCCATAATCTTTGGAGCCAAGAACCACACCAATTTGTGAACAATTCCGACCTGCAGGGCACCACTGTTCAGTCCGCTCCCGGCTTCCAGCAAAACACTGCCAATGGATTCTTTTCCCAGCCAGTCCATCAGTCGCACCAAATCAACCTGACCGCACCCATTCCCAATCTCGAGAACTTCAATTCCCTTCTGTTGAAGTTCTGTCTTTTTCTCTTTTTCGACCGGACTCAGTCCACCGGTGGCAATAATGATCCTGACACCGTTCTGCGGCTCCAGCACCCGGGCGCTCAGAGGGATGCGCAACGAACTGTCAATGATCACCCGGTGAGGATGTACCCCGCTCTCCATTCGGCAGGTCAGTCTGGGATCGTCAGCGAGCACCGTACCAATCCCTGTCATCACGGCATCCATTGCATGCCGGAGTTTGTGGACTTCACGAATCGACTCATCCGACGTTATCCTGCATGTCTCCCCCTGCGGCCCTGTGATCTTGCCGTCAAGCGTCATTGCTGTTTTCAGAACAAGCCACGGCGTCTTTTGCGTTATAAACCAGAAGAACGCCTCATTTAGTCGGCGGCACTGTCTGTCGAGTATTCCGACATCGACTTGGATGCCGGCTTTCCGCAAGGCCTCCACGCCCCGTCCCGCCACTTTCGGATTTGGATCCAGCGTCCCGACAACCACACGGGAAACACCCCTAGCAATGAGCAGTTCTGCACAGGGTGGCGTTTTACCGTGATGAGAACAGGGTTCCAGGTTCACATACACTGTACTGTTTTGGACATCACCTGACGCCTCAATGGCGGCTGCTTCCGCGTGGGGTCCCCCATAGACAGCGTGCCATCCTTCCCCGATCACACGATCGTCCCGCACAACGACAGCCCCTACCAGGGGATTGGGACTCACTTTGCCCCGTCCCTTGCTGGCCAATTCCAGTGCGCGCAACATGAATTTTTCGTCCATGGTCTCCCTCCTCAAAACGCCCTGACCATTGGTCAGGGCGTTGCATGTTTTGTGTCAAAACAGCTCCACTGAACAAAAAAACCCTGAAATCAACGATTCCAGAGCATTGCTTCAAATGGAGCCTGCAAAAAAACAGACACAATCATCTTCTTCCATCCAGACTTTACTGTCGGCTCTGGAATCACACCAGATCTGCCATTACGGCTCGCGGGCTATACCGCCGGTCGGGAATTGCACCCCGCCCTGAAGATTACTATTCAATTTTCGGATAATTATAACCCAAATGAAATCAGCTGTCAAGTTAACACGGGCTATTTTATTGGTGGCTCTAGGGCTCTAGGGCTTCTTAGGGCTATTTTATTGGTCCTATTTAATTGGTGGCAACGGGTACTTTCGCTCTGTAGCGTCGTCCGATGGGCCTGTGCCCCCTTCTGGATTCACAGTATCCGATTCATCGAAAGATCTGCCGGCACCAGCGGTCTCGGACCGTTCTGAAGGATCCTGCCGAACCACCTTCCGGCTTGATCCGGGAAAGTCCTTTGGTCGTTTTCCATGGTCCCGTTCGGCTTCTGTCTCCTGCGCATCAAACAATGTATGCAGCACTTTGGACTCTTTTCCCGGTTTGTGTGACATCCGCAACTGTAGTTCCAGCATTCGCTCCATAATCTCCTGCATCTCTTCCAGCGTCTCCAAAATCCGATTCTGTTTCCAGTACCAGGTTCTCACTCCACGGAGCGCCAGCCATAGAAGCGTTATCACCAACAATAAAAAGATGATAAACCAGAAATCACTCTGGGACAGTTCAAACAGCATCAGCCGGAATGTCTCCAGATGCTCGCTCACAGACTCTCTGAATTCACCCAGAACCATATCGTCTCCTCCTATTTCAACGCAGTAAGCACCTTACTGATGCTCTGCAGTGTCTTGTCGTCCAACCTGTCTTCCCCGTTTAGAATCAGATCCAGTAAATTCTGACAACCCCCGTCACGCAAAGCCACCAACACTTCAGGTGATGCCTGTGCATGAAGTGTGGTGTCCTTTCCAAACACGACGAAAGCCCGAGGTTCGACATTCAGTGCCGCATTCGATAATGTTCCCTGCAGCAATATTTGCTGCTCTCTGATCTGCCGTACCGGGGAAGGAATGTGGTTTTCATAACGCCTGCCGGCGTTACTGGTCTTAATCAGTTTCCAGGGCTCTGTTCCACCCTTCCCAGAGACTTCCCCCCGGTAATTCTTTGTCTCCAACAGAAAAACACCTGTTGGGCCCACAACGATCTGATCTGTTTCTTTCTTGCCATAATGACTCTTCAATACAACAGAAGTATAAACAGCGTAACTGTCTGGAAGTTTTTTCAAACAGCTGACCACTTCTTTTTCCCCCATCTGCCCCTGTTTGTATACATGAAACATCGTCCAATACTTCTGCATCATATACAACTGCACAGGAACAATCAGAAGAAGAAGAAAGAACCAGGGGGAACCAAAGCGGCCAAACAGATAGCCCGTTGCCCCCAATGTAAGCACTGTCGCGATAAGAGCTCCTGCAGATTTCTGCAGAGATACCAACATATTGCGCTTAAGGTTACTGATTTTCCGGTTGATCTTTGCCATGATGTTCTCCTATCAAATCTTTCAGCTCGTCTACTGTGTTGACAATGTAATCCGGCTCTTCCTCCCGCAGACGTTCTTCCGTGTTAAAGCCCCAGGTGACCGCTGCCACGACAATGCCCGCCCTCTTTGCTGCATGGATGTCTCGGATTTCATCGCCAACATACAGGACCTCATGTTTATCCAGGCTGTATTTCTTGATGATTCTGGCAAAATGACGCGCCTTTCCAAATATGGTGCTTGCACGGATGAAATTGAAAAAAGTCAATTTATGGAAATCCAGAAACCCTTCTACATTGTCCCTGGAATTGGACGTGATCACACCCAGCAACTTCCCCTGTTGGGAAAGTTCCTCCAGCAAAAAGTACAATTCCATCTGACACAAATCCGCCCGGCTGACCTCCTCTTTAAGGATCTTGTGGGCAGCCTTGATGATAAAGGGGAGCCGGAAACGGGAAACGCCCATATAGGCAATCGCCTCACGGGCACCCATGCTCTTGATATAGGGGATCTCCTTTGGCGTGATGCTCCGAAAATTGTATTTTTCCGCCAGTGTCATGGCAACCTGAACAGCCATGTTTTCCGTATCAGCCAGTGTCCCGTCAAAATCAAACATTATACATTTGTACATCGTTCCACCATCCTCACGACAAGTATAACAGAAAACCCCCGTTTCCCCTGTCCCAAAATCATCTTCCCCGCTAAATTTTCGACATTCAGACAGCTCAGAACGCTGATGTTCATGACAGTTTTTTTGCATGCTTGACCCGAAGACTTCCCGGGGAGCTGATGATCTTATATTTCAATGGACAACCGATTTTCTGCAAACTCAGCCCTGTGAAAAGGACCACACATTTGTGACGTGCGCAAATCACAACGGCAATAACCCTTTCTGCCGCTTCCCCACATCGTCCAGAATCTTGTTGGTCCAGGCAAAGTCTGCACTGACTTCCCTGGACAGAGACTCCTATTCCGTCTTCTCCGGCTACAGACCGCTTCTGGGAGAAAAGCGCCATAAGGATTATTGAAAATGGTGGCGCGAAAACGCTCGCTTCAGCTATGGGGATACGTGACATCATCCATTGTTCGCAAACCGGGTTTAATACAGTCTTATGTCCCTCACTTATGGAGTGAGAAACCATTTTTTCTTTCGGCCAACGTCAAGATCAGGAGCAGCGCTGGATGCGCAACAAAGGCCACAAGGTCAGCCGGCGAATCGTCGATCCGGGGAGGGCACAAAAAGCCTTGATTATTCGATTGGATAAACGTTCTGATTGATCATGCGCAGCCAGCGGCCACTGGGCATACTGGCAGAGCAGACACGTACGGTACTCCAACCCCTCTGAGACTCCCGCTTTGGCCATGGTGGGTCTCAGGCACAGAGCATCCCTGCCCTGTCTGCTCCGGATTCGCCCGTAGCACCGGGCGTACTACTTTTGCTGTCCGGAGATGGCAATCCCCACCCCTTATTGTCCATCAGCTGCTTTCGGACTGCGACTCTTCAAGGATTCTCAAATGCCGCCGGAACAACAGCTGGCTGAGCATCGCTGAGCCCACCCAGGAAAGGGCCAGGCTCAGGTATATCCCGGATGGCCCAAGCAGGATTTTTCCAATATACGCCAATGGCAGGCAAAGCCCAAACATCTGGAACAACAACAGCATGGCCGCCGTCCGGGGGCGATCCATCACATTAAGAAGCGACGCACCAAACTGCATGATCCCATAAAAAATGTATCCCAATGATACAATACGCAAGTACCGGACTGTTTCCATCATGACGTCCTTTTCATCCGTGAACAGCCCTGCTATGGACTGTCCAAAAGCCATAAACACAGCAAACAACACCAACCCCTGAAGTATAGAAACCCGAACGCTGGTGGCAAACAGACGACGGATCCGCCCAAATTCAGACGCTCCATAGTTTTGCCCTCCCAGGGGAGCAAGTATGGTCGCCATGGAATTCAAAAAAATCAGTGAAAACATTTCGATCCGGCTGGCAACCCCGTAACCCGCCACAACGCGATTCCCGAAGGAAGCCAGAAAAGCAGTCAACACGGAAAACGCCAGCGGTTGGACCACTCGGGTCAGCGCTGAAGGCACCCCAACGGTCATCACATCTCCCCAGATGGCGCGGCGTTCGCTCCAGGTGCAGGATTCCATGGTCAACAGCTTCTCTCTGCGGCCCAGAATCAGCAGGGCAAACACCAATGTCACCATCCGACCAATAACTGTGGCCAAGGCTGCCCCGGCCATCCCCAGTTCCGGGAACACCCCGATGCCGAAAATCAGCAGATAATCCAGCACACCATTCAACGCACCGGAAAACATCATCACCAGTGCAGGTGTTCGGGTATCTCCCGTAGCCCGAATGCAGTTGTTGCCTGTCATGGGGACCGTCACGAAAATGGTTCCAATATACCAGATCTGCATATATTGACGAATGTAAGGCATCACCTGATCATCAGCCCCGATCAAGCGAAACACCGGTTCAATGGTCAGTATCCCAACGGTAGTCAGGAACAGACCCAGCAAAACCGCCAGAATCAGACTGTCCGTAGTGATTCGGGCCGCCCGATGTTCGTCTCCACGCCCGATAACCCGGGACAACACCGCCGATGCGCCAATGCCGATGCCCACTGCCAGGCTGTTGATTAGTGTAATGACTGGGAAAGTAAAGCCGATGGCCGCCAACTGCAGTACACCAAGCTGGCCGATGAAATAGGTATCCACGAGGTTAAACATGGTGATGCCCATCAGACCAAACACCATCGGCCATGTCATGTCAAACAGTTTCCGATTGATGTTCCCCTGTGTCAGCCTTGCCCTTGTCGTATCACTCATCCGTTCACTCCATATACTGTACGTCCAACCCTCTAGTACTGATAAGCAGCAAACTTTTCCTGAATACTCTTGACCCAGCCGACGATCACATCTGCATCAAAATGGACGAACTTGTAATGATCATAGATAATCTTCCCTTCGACCATGACTGTTTCGACATTGTTGCAATCAGATGAGTAGACCAGTGACGTCACCGGATTGTAGACCGGGGCAGATTTGATTCTGTCCGGGTTATAGACAACCAGGTCTCCTTCCATCCCCACTTCAATGCGTCCTACCTTGTCCTGCAGTCCACAGCAGACCGCTCCACCTGTCGTTGCCATACCAAACACATCGTTGGCTGCGAACACTGTCGGATCCTGACAGGCCGCCTTCTGCAAAAGGCTGGCAAACTTCATGGTCTCAATCATGTCCTGTGAATCATTCGAAGCTGCACCATCCGATCCCAGACCGATGGTGACCCCTTTTTCCTGAATGCTCACCATTGGCGGAATGCCTGAACCAAGAATCATATTGGACTGGGGATTATAGGATACTTTCACATCGTTTGCTGCAATGAGTTCAATATCCTGTTCATCGAGCGTCACACAATGAACCGCGGTCAACCACGGCTGAAGAAAACCGATTTTATGGAGATAGGGAAACATGCGTATGCCAAACCGGTCAATGCTGTCATTGTTGTCATCCACGGTTTCCGAAGCATGAAGAGCCACCACCACATCATGGGTCTGTGCATAATCACGAATTGCTTCAAAGCCATTCTCCGTAATTCCCCAAAACACACTACCCGCGATCCCCACGTTCACCCGTGACATGTCTTTGGTGTAATCCTTTAGCCGATCCACCTGCCCCAGAATCTGCACCGGGGTCTCCACCAGCCGGTTGTGATTCTCGTCTTCCAACCGCCGGTCAATAAACCCCCGGCCAAGAACAGCACGGATCCCCAGGTCATCCAACGCTCTGCAGACTGCAGATGCTGCTTCGGGGTTCTCGTTGGCGTACATGAAATCCATCACGGTTGTTCCACCACTGGTCACGATGCCCATGGCCGCCAAAAGCGTGGCGTAATAGAAATCTTCTTCGGTAAACTTCGGTGCGTTCGGGCGGATAGAAGCGGCCAGCCAGCCCATCAGAGGAAGATCTTTTCCGAGGCCTTTCAACATGGACTGAAACAGATGGGTGTGGGTATTGACAAAACCGGGCAATAAATACTTCCCTGAGATGTCAATGATCCGTGTTCCTGCTTCAATGGGCACGTTTTTCCCAATCGCTGCAATCTTGCCCTCTTTTACCAATACATCCGCCTTCTCTATTCTGTTTTCATTGTACACCACGTGTCCGTCTTTGAATAAAACACACACGTTCCCCATGTATTTCTGCATAAAACGTCACCCTCCTCCATAAATCTTTTCCCATTATAACATGGTTTTGCGGTTCGCACTTCAGCCCAAAACAAAAAGCTGCCCCGGATTCCGGTCAGCTTTTGATCTCATGGGTCCAGTTGAAGTGCTAATCGTCAAACCGAATTCTGATATTGGCCACAGAACTTTCTGCTGTGATGTTATAACGGTCATCCGACTGATTGTAATGGTCACTTCTCTGTCTTACAGAGAGCGGCTGGCCGTCTACGGTCAGCTGACCCAAATTTTTGCTTCCCTGAACCTGATAATCTGCGTCCGAAGGAAGGACCAGCGTAAGCTCAGAAACATTCGCCCGGACATCGACATGGACTGTACCATCCGGTTCTGGCAACATGATCGTCATCTCAGAAACGTTTCCCTCTAGCTGCAGTCCATTCAGCTTGACGCCGGAGAGATCCCAGGTCAGCCGCCCAAGATTGAGCCGTCCTTCCACATTCCAGAAGACATCCTCGTTAAGTGTCAGCCGAAATCCCCGCTCCTGAAAGGGCATAAACACTCTTCCGGGCCCCTGATCAGCATCCCGTACCACCAGTGTTTGCCGTTGTTCATCAAATGTTCCACGCATCTGCAATTGATTGGAACGCATGACGTAAAGCTGATCTCCATCCATCTCCTGTGCGTCAACAGTCCCATTCACAAAGTGCACATCCAGGTCGAGTGTGACCACATCCCCGGGCGCCAACGTCCCTTGTGCAGAATCTATGTACTGTACTGAGTGCCGGCCGGAAAACGGTAGTTGCCCTGTGCCCAAATGTGTCCCCAGAGCCACGAACAGAGCCACTGTCAATAGAAACACAACCGTTTCCATCACAGGCCATCGGCGAAACATCATGGACAGACCGGCGCCAATCAGAAAGACCGGCCAGAACACCAGCAAGGTCCTGGCGACCGGGAACTGCAGCACATCAAGATTAAACAACAGAATCAGAAGACCAAGGGTGATCCAGACAACCCCACTGTGGACATGTCTCCACCCCTTCTTGCGCCGTTGTTCTTCCCGTATATCCGACGAACCTGTTTCCTCCGTCTGCCTATTCGCTCCATTGTCATCGGAATCAGGGCCCCTGGGGGGAGCCAACTCGACCAAAATATCGTCATCATCGGCCATCGCACCTGCATCTTCTCCCGAATTGGATGTTGCCCCGCGAACCTCCGGAGCTTCCGGCATCACAATCACCATCGCAATGTACAGGATCAATCCCAGTCCATAAACCAACGTCATCACAGCCCAAATCAGCCGAACGATGGTTGGGTCTACGCCAATATAGTCGGCCACCCCACCGCAAACACCAGAAAACACTTTTTCCCGAGACTTTGTCAAACGCTTTTGCATGTTTTCCCCAAACAAACCGGTTGCCGGGGTCTCACCACCTTTCCTTGTTTCAATCAATTGTTAGGACGATCAAAAGGTCAACCCGGTTCCATAACGCTTCAGCCAATCACGTCTGCTTTGATAGTCCGGCATGAAACGCCTGACTTCCGACCAAAAACGCGGAGAATGATCAGGGTGAACCAGGTGACACATTTCATGCACCACCAGATACTCCAGAACCGGCAATGGCGCCATGACAATTTTCCAGTTAAAATTCAGGTTTTTCTTCGAACTGCAGCTTCCCCAACGGGTTTTCTGCTCCCGGATGGAAATCCGGCCTGGGTGAACGTTCATAATCGTGCTGTACCGATCAACTGCATCGGTCAGGATTCCCCGGGCCTGCTCGCGATACCATGTTCTGACCACCTGCTTCCAGTCGCACTCTTGGGGCACCGAAACATTGATTTTCGAACCTTTCCGTTCGATTTCACACTGTTTCCGTTCATGGTGCGTCAGGCAAATCTGGCAAGGTTTCCCCAAAAAAAGAACCACCCCCCCGTCCTCCAGCTTGTACGCGGAGGACAATTTCTGTCGTTTAGCCAACATGAGACGTTCCCGTCTGATCCAGTCTCTTTTTCTCTCCAACAGTTCGAATAGGGTGCTGTCGTTCATCCCCATCGGTGCCAGAACCAAAACATCACCATTGTTCTCAATCCGGATCAGCATTGTTTTCCGTTTACGAAACTCCACCCGTACGCTGTCATGAAAATCGTCATTGCGAATCTGCATGCGGTTCCCTCCTGTTTCCTAACCATTCTACCATCAAAGGCACATCACTGAAATCGCTGGGTGGACAAGTTTTGCAGTAAATCCAAACAATATTTATCTATTTAGGTCATTTTGGTCTTTTTGGTCTTTTTCTGTGACTTCCCGTCAGAAAAGTTTGCATTTTTGCCCAAAATAGATTATGATAGATCCGTACCTTGATTTTCTTGGAATTTTATTAAGTAATTAAGAAATTATCATGTGATGTTTTATCATCCAGTAATTTCAAAATTTTATTAATAAGATTTGCGAGGTTTAAGGATAATAAAATTTTGGAGGAACACATTAACATGGCAAGCGGAAAAGTAAAATGGTTTAATGCTGAAAAAGGTTTTGGTTTCATCGAGTCTGACGAAGGCGGCGACGTATTCGTACACTTCTCACAGATTCAAAAAGAAGGATTCAAAACTCTGGATGAAGGCGAAGAAGTTAACTTCGACATCACGCAAGGTGCAAAAGGCCCACAAGCCGAGAACGTTGTATCTAAATAATGATGATAAAACCCTAGGGCTCACGCCTTAGGGTTTTTCTTTTGCGCATAAAAGCTGCCGGCATATGCCGGCAGCTTGGTGCTGTATGATCACACAGCTGCTTTGATTATTTGACGCTGATTGCCTCTGTTGGGCAACTGTCAACCGCTTCCTGTGCATCAGAAACCTGGTCTTCGGACAGTTCTGCCTCGATGGCAACGGCCAGACCATCATCTTCCATGGAAAAAATCTCCGGATAGTCAGTGGTGCAGAGTTCACAACCGATACATGCTTCCTTATCAACGAATGCTTTCATGATTCCTCCTTGTCTATGACGAAACATAGTAAATGGATTTTCGGGCTCCAAATACAAACCCGCTACGCATGGTTTTAGTATAAGCATTTGCATCCTCTTTTTCAATACATCGAACACATTTCCCCGTGATCGACCTCTGAAGTTTCTTTTTGAAATCTTGGTCCTGATCCGTCTTTCTGACACCAAACAGTAAAGCTCCTGCCTTCCAGGCAGGAGCTTTACTGTTTGGTGGAGAATAGGGGGCTCGAACCCCTGACCTCATGGCTGCCAGCCATGCGCTCTCCCAGCTGAGCTAATTCCCCTTGGTCGGTTGAAGTTGCTCAACCGAGACTAATTATACCGGAGTTCCAAACACTTTTCAACATTTATTTTCGCCTTCAAGCTTGGGGCTCCTGCGCTTCTGCGGTTCGTTTCTCCTGTTAAGCGCTGTCATTCGGTTTTCATACATATTTTCCACCCTGCATTAAGCGATCGACCAGCCACCCTAACGGTCCATCCGCAATATACGAGCCAGACGGGGATAGCGCACCAGGATTGCCCCTTTCGGGCATATCTCCTGACAACAAAAGCAGCTGATGCATTTGCTGTAATCCCAGCGGGGAAACCCCTCCGGAAAATCAATCACATGGGGCCGCTCCGGACAGATCTTTCCGCACTGCTGACATGATATGCACTTTTCCTGAACCAAAACCGGTCTGGGAGCCAACAGAGCCACAAACGAACGGTTAAGCGGACCGCTCCCGCTGAAATGCATATGACTTCGTCCACGAACAAGCTGAAAACTCTCCGGCGTCATCTCTTCAATGGTTTTTCCCAGAACACGGATGTCCTTTAATAAGACCGGCCCCCAATGATGCTTATGAGCCTGTTTCAGATACGGCACATCAAGCGGATCATATCCAATCAGGGTGGCCGCCAATGAGTCGACCGCACTGATTGACTCACCCATGATCAGTGTGTTCATCTGTTTCGGTGTTCCGCTTTTCGGCCCGTTTCCCTCCATGGCCACAATGCCGTCAAGAATCGCAAAATCCGTACCCACCAGGCTGTTCAGGTCCAACAGCATCCGTGAAAAATCACGGCTACGGGGCATCCTGCTGTGCCACGAGGCCTTTTTAAGCCCGGAGATGCAGCCAAACTGGTTTTTAATGGCTCCCGTATAGTTCATCATGCCGTGGGTTTTCAACCGGGGAAGACTGATCAATACGTCTGCTTCAAGGGCTGCTCTGGCCACATCAAACTGCGGAACCAAAAGAGGATCCGGCACTTTTCCCACAACCCAGTCATCAAAGTCCGCCATCGGTACTCCATAGCGCTTGGCCACTTCCGATAATCCGGTGGTTTCAGCCGCTTTCCGGGTTCCACCAAATCCCGGGGAATCGCCGAAAGAAATGTGCCCCGTGTAATCTTTGAGCACCCGTATGACTGCTTCAAAGATCCGGTAATCAGTCACCACTGCAGATCCCTTGGGCTCAGCTCCAAGTAGATTTGGCTTCAGGAGCACACTGGCCCCTGCAGGGATCAGTTTGCGCATCATTGCGTCACCACCCAGCAGAGAGAACCCTTCCCGCAACGATTTCTCTATGGACTCAACATGATATTCTTCACAACGAAGCAGGGCAACGTCTGTCATCGGTTCCTCCATGATCAGTTTTATCCTATTATGACCCATATCGGACAGAACGCCAAGAGTCCCTGCAAAATTGATGAAAAGCTTAAGTCACCTTAAGCTTTTCATCAGGCATGTATTATAGGGAGTCGTTGGTTACTCAGTCGTGATGTGCACCGGTTCACAGCTGCGGTTCTTCTTGCGATACCTCAGCTGATGGACAAAGACCGCAACAATGATGGCCAGTCCGGCCACTTTCAAAGGGAGCACGGGGAACAGCAGCACGAATCCGGCTGCCAGTAAAATCCATTTTTGGAGTCCATACGTTTTGATCAGCAGCCAGTTGGACAGGCCTGCTGAAATAGCAATCACCCCGAAAATTGCGAAGAACACAGAGATCAGAATCTCACTCAGTGATCCAATGGCCAGCAGTGCCGGATTGTAGACAAAGGCAAACGGGATCACAAATGTGACAATCGCCAGCCGGCAGGCCGTAAATGCGGTTTTGTTCTGATCGGCTCCGGCAATGCCAGCCGCCCCGTATGCCGCTAGGGCAACAGGAGGGGTCAGTGCAGATGAAATACCGTAGTAATACACAAAGAAATGGGCGGCCATGACTTCAATTCCCATATTGATGAGGGCTGGAACGGTCAAAGCAGACACGATCACATAAACTGCTGCTGCGGTCATGCCCATACCCATGATTACGGAACTCACCATGGTCAGAAGCAGCGCGATCGGCAAAACATCACCTGCCACCGCAAGAATCATCGATGAAAATTTGATTCCCAGACCGGTCCCGGTAATGACACCCACAATGATTCCGGCGACCGCACAGGCAGCCGAAACAACCAGCGTGTTCGTCGCCCCTTCTTCCAGGGCCGCCAACACATCTTTTGGGAACATCCGGGTTGCTTTCCGAACCCAGGACAGAACCACCATCAGACCAATGCCGACAACGGCCGCCCGCATGGGGGAAAAGCCCTGAACCAATAGTGCCACCAAAGCGACGATGGGGATCAGAAAATAGCCACCTTCTTTCATCACATCAATGAAGTTGGGGATATCCTCCTCGGCCATCGGACAGAGGTTGGTTTTCATGGCTTCGAAATGGACCATCATCATGACTGCCAGAAAATACAAAGATGCCGGAATCAGACCATATAGCATAACCAGTGCATAAGGCGTTCTTGTGAATTCTGCGATCAGAAACGCCACCGATGCCATGATCGGCGGCATGATCATCCCGCCGTTGGACGCGGCTGCTTCAACCGCCGCAGCAAAATGTGGCTTGTAACCGCTTCGTTTCATCAGAGGGATGGTAATTGACCCTGTGGCCACAGCGTTCCCGACACCGCTGCCGTTAATCGTCGCCATCAGTGCACTGGCCACAACGGCCGCTTTGGCCGGACCACCCCACATTTTTCCTGTCAGTGAGAAGGCAAGTTTAATGAAGAATTCACCCGCCCCCGATTTGGTGAGGAACGCTCCAAAAATGATAAACA
>SKMO01000137.1 GCA_007121025.1 Bacillota bacterium
CAGTTTGATCTGAAGGACGCTTACGTCCGCACGGCGAAAATCGGACAAAAACTGGTGATCGAGATTGATTTTATTGTCGATCCCCAGAGCCAGGTGCAGGACATCGGGCAGTGCGATCTGGTTCGGGAAGCCCTGAACCGGCAGCTGACCGGACTGCGGTATGGAACATGGCTGACGGTCTCGTTCACGGGCGACCGGAAGTGGGCTGTTTAACGATTCGGGCGGAAACGCTCATGCAATCATAAAAAAATCGGCATAGAATGAAAGGGAGGAATTTGATGAATCTTGAAGAAATGCATGGTCTGCCACAGGAGGTTGTGGATGGGCTGAGTGATGAATTGAAAAACCTGAAAATTTACCTGGTGCACGAATATGACCTGAACCTGCTTAAGCGTGTGGTCGATTTCAGTCTGGATATTTTCGGGGACGGTGGCATGGACGAATGGGGGATTGTCCCACAGATTCGTCAGGGGAATGTCTTTGTCCTGAAAGAAGAAGGCGCCCAGAAAATTGCCGGGCTGGCCATTCTGATGCGCGACTGGGATGACGTGGACAAAGTGTATCTGTTTGACTTTGCCATTTCCCAGGAGTATCAGGGGCAGGGTCTGGGGTACCATTTCCTGCACGGGATCATTTCCATCATGGTCGAACAGGGGTTCAAACGGATGAATCTGACGGTCAACATCAACAACCCCGGGGCCATCAAACTCTATAAAGAAAAGCTTGGTTTCCAGACGCTCTCCATGAAGAAAGACGAGTTCGGCAAGGACGAACACCGCTATTTCATGGAGCTTGATTTCGATGATTTCAAGCGGATCAAGAACAGATAACCGCAAAATGCCGGGTTTCCCGGCATTTTTTTTGTTGCCGGTGTCCGGAGGCCGAAAATTTTGGTAATACCAAAACAATCTGTGGTATGATGAAAAGAGACTTTGAAAGCAGGTGGGCATGCAAATGAAAAAAATTGT
Organism: Bacillota bacterium; assembly: GCA_007121025.1. Lineage (GTDB taxonomy): Bacteria > Bacillota > TC1 > TC1 > UBA5767 > SKMO01. The sequence goes on from SKMO01000137.1 coordinate 969, forward strand.
CAATGCAAAGCTGGCGACCCGTGTGCAGCAGAGTCTGCACGAGATGCTGTTGGATGAATCGATACAGGAAAACAAGAAACTTCCCCCGGAGGCGGACCTGGCTGAGATGCTCGGTGTCAGCCGGACGGTGGTTCGGGACGTGCTGTCCGATCTGGAACGGGAAGGGTACATTACCCGGAAGCGAAAAGCAGGCACGATCATAAACCGGCATGTGCTGGACGTCAAGATCCGGGTGGATCAGGAACGGGATTTCAAGGAATTCATTCAGGCGGCCGGAATGACCCCGGAAGACCGTTATCTGGGCAGTTCCGTCCAATCGGTGTCCGGTGAGCTGCAGGAAAAATTTGAAGAAGAGGAGCCCTTTGACGCCCTGATGGTGGACAAGGTCTTTCTCGCAGATGGAAAACCGGTGGTGTTTTGCCGGGACGTGTTGCCCGTCCGTTACATCCGGCGGGAATACGAAGAGAAGGATCTCTACGGGCCGATCTTTGAATTTGCCAAAACGATTTGTGATATGGAGATGGAAATCGATCTGACCACCATTGATGCCGACACAATGGACGAGAAGATTGCAGAGATTTTCGAAGGCCGGGCCGGGGACCCGGTGCTTAAACTCTTCACCATGGCCTACCGTGGCGAGGTGCCGGTGCTGTGGTCGGAACAGTTTCACCTGCCGGGGGCCCTGCCCCTGACCATACTGCGCAAAAAAATCTGGAGTTATGAAAAGTGAGGTCAACCTCACTTTTCTTGTTGGATCCTTGCGGTCTCTGTTCGCCGGGACTGGTTAACTGCGAAAAGGGCGTTTCCGGGCAATTGATTGGGGACCTTTTTCAGTTGAACGAAAAACAGGTGGAGGACGTTCACGGATGGAACAGCATTTTTCACGAGAAGAAGTGGAGATTCCGGGGAAATACCGGTTGAGTGCAAGCCTGACCATGCCCGCCGATCGGGAGACGAAAGGGCCAGCGGTACTGGTGGTGGCCGGTTCCGGTGAAGTGGACCGGGATGGCAATGTTTCAGGATTCAAATTCAAGCTGGATACCTACAAAGAGCTGGCAGAATGGCTGTCCGGACAGGGTATCGCCGTCTTGTGCTACGACAAACGCGGTGTGGGAAAGAGCGAAGGATCTTATCTTGAGACAGGCATGTGGGATCTGGTGGATGACATCGGGGCCTGTATGTGCTTTTTGAGGGAACATCCGCAAGTCGATCCTGCCCGGATCATCCTTCTGGGACACAGTGAAGGCTGTCTGCTGATTTCAGCGTACAGTGCCCGCAACCCTGTCTCAGGGATTATCCTGTTGGCCGGGGCCGTGGAAACGCTTGAAGAGGCTCTCGGGCGCCAGAGAACGCTTCTGTATGGACAATTGATGAACATGCGGGGGATCCGGGGAAGGCTCTATCGGTTTCTGAAGATTGACCGGAGAGGCGAAAAACAAGCACAGCGGGTGATGGAAAAAATCCGCAGCAGCGACAGAGACGTGGCCCGGATTCAGCTGGTCAAGATGAACGTTAAATGGATGCGCGAACACCTTGCGTACAATGTCCGGCAGGATCTGCCCGACATCCGCTGCCCGGTACTGGCCATCACCGGATCGAAGGATGTTCAGGCAGATCCGAACAGGCTGGCGGAGTTGCCGGACCTGACAGGTGGGGAGGTGGAGTGGACAATCATCGAAAACATGAATCACCCACTGAAGGAGGCAAACGACGCCATTCCCATGACCCGGATCAAGGCACTCTACAGAGACAGTGCATCGAAACCTCTTCATCCGGAGCTGATCGAAACAATGGCGGGGTGGTTGCATAAGCACGCCTGGTGATCTGACGTGTCTGGGGATTCATTCGGCCGGCCCTGTGTGCTGTCTGGTTAATTTTGGTTAATTTTTTCAAAAACAGGCTTTACAGAACCGGATGCATCTGCTATTGTCTTATTAAGTAATACTAAAAAAGCCATAAACATCCCTATTTGATCAGGACGGTCCAACCCTACATGTCCCCAGGACCGTCCTGATCACCTTTTGTAACGGGACCTGGAAACGAGCCTGCCTGCAGTCTCGTTTTTTTGCGGCCAGCAAGGCAAGAACCATGGACAGCCCTGTTGGTGACCCCGTCACCGCCCGGGGGGTTCCCCGCTGGAAAACCTTTGGTTTTATCCGGACAAATACGCTATAATGGTGGTATCAATATGGTGGCGCAGTATTCTAGTCGATCTGGCCGGTTTTGAAGGCGGGCCTAAAAATCCGTCACGGGCACAGCGATGAAGTCTCTGGCAGTGGCTTCCGATGCTCCGCGGGGGCTGTTGCTGGAGGTTAAGAAGGATGGGGCGATCCGCAAGGGCATGCGGGCGAATGACCCTACCTTCGTGGAGGCCCACGATTGTGGTTCTGGTTTCCGGATCAGGGTTATGACGTGGGGTAGAAACCTGTAGTTGGTAATATAACGCTTGCTACAGAGTAGCCTGCCTTGAGTGGTGCTGGAGGAGTCTAAACCGTCCGGTTTCAGACCGCGGCCGCGGCTGACACCGGAACGACGAAACCATCTCTGCAAAAGAGGCTAGAAACGGGTCATGGTTGTTAGGGAAAACTTCTAGACTGATGTGTTTGTACAGGATTAAGGTGTGTGCTGAGTGGTTATCTAGCAGTGGTATCGGCAACGTACCAACGGGGTCTTTAAAGAGAAATCGCAGTTACGGCGACGGGCTGCAGACCTCGGGGAAATCCAGCTGGACCTATGCCGCAAAGTTTACTGTGCAAACCGCCACCAACTTTTTTTTCAAGGAATGTGTATGGGCAGACAGAAGAATCATTCGATCATTAGACGTGCAATCTTTGTGGGCCTGGGGGCCTTTTTTATCGCGGTGGTGGTCAGCGTCCTTTCACAGGGACTGATGGCCAATTTAAGATCTGTTCTCTCAGCGATAGCGGTTCTCCTGGTCATTATTTTTGTGGGCATTATTATGGATGTGGTCGGAACGGCTGTAACAGCGGCAGACGAACCGGTGTTCCATGCCATGGGAGCACGGCGCCAGAAGGGTGCCCTGCAGGGCGCATGGCTGGTTCGAAACGCGGACGGGGTGGCCAACTTCTGCAACGACGTGGTGGGGGATGTCAGTTCGGCGATCAGCGGGGCGCTCGGAGCCGGAGTGGCTTTGCGAATGGCCACTGTGGACCGGTCTCAGCTGTGGATGGAGATTCTGGTGACCGCGTCGATTGCCGGGCTGACCGTCGGGGGAAAAGCCCTGGGGAAAAGTTATGCCATTCGGAAAGCAAACCGGGTAATACACACCGTGGGGCGGCTGATTGCCTCTGTGGGGATCGTGCCTGGCGCGGATAAAGGCAGGAAACGAAGATGAATTTATTGGAACAGATTGAAGGCCCGGAGGACATCAAGCCTCTTTCGGGAGAGGAAATTCGTCAGTTGGCGGATGAGATCCGGCGGGCCATCATTTCCACGGTGGCCCGCAATGGCGGTCACCTGGCCTCCAGCCTGGGGGTCGTGGAACTGACACTGGCCTGGCATGCCGTGTTTCATTCCCCTGGAGACCAGATTGTCTGGGATGTGGGGCATCAAAGCTATGCCCATAAGTTGATTACCGGCCGGCAGGAACGGTTCTGCACCCTGCGTCAGCTTGATGGTCTGTCGGGCTTTCCCAAACGGGGGGAGTCCTGTCACGATCACTTCGATACGGGACACAGCGGAACGTCCATTTCGGCTGCCCTGGGGCTGGCACTGGCCAGAGACCACCAGGACCGGCTGGGCAATGTGACCGCGGTGATCGGCGATGGTGCCCTGACCGGAGGAATGGCGTTTGAAGCCATTAATCATGCCGGACATCTGGGTACCGACATGCTGGTGATTCTCAACGACAATGAGATGTCCATCAATGGGAACGTGGGGGCGATGTCCGCGTATCTCGACAGGATCCGTACGGAGAAACTCTATGTCCGGACCAAGGACCGTGTCGGAGACTGGCTGGAGCGTGTTCCGGGGATTGGAAAGGCGACCAAGCGGGGTCTGGAAAGAATCAAGGACAGTTTCAAATACCTCTTCATCACGGGGATTTTGTTCGAAGAGCTGGGGTTTACCTATCTGGGACCGGTGGACGGCCATGATTATGACTCTCTGGTGGATCACCTGCAGCGGGCCCAGAAACGTCCCGGACCGAAACTGTTGCATGTTCTGACGGAAAAGGGTCGCGGATACCGGTTTGCCGAGTCCAATCCGGATCTGTTTCATGGGGTGGGTCCGTTTCATGTGGCTTCCGGTGTTCTTGAATCCCGAAAGGAAAAGAGCTTTACCGATGCGTTTGCGCAACTGCTGCTGGAAGAGGCATCCGGCAATCCGGACGTGGTGGCCATTACGGCTGCCATGAGCATGGGAACCGGCCTGGAGGAATTCGGAAAGGCCTATCCTGAACGGCTTTACGATGTGGGGATTGCTGAGCAGCATGCAGTGACCCTGGCGGCCGGCCTGGCGGCCGGAGGGCAGATCCCTGTTGTGGCCATTTACGCGACGTTTATGCAGCGGGCAGCCGATCAGGTTATCCATGATGTCTGCCTGCAGAATCTGCCGGTGGTCTTTTGTGTGGACCGTTCCGGCCTGGTGGGCGCGGACGGGGAAACCCATCAGGGGATATTCGACCTGGGATTGTTTCGGGGCGTTCCCAATTTGGAGATACTGATGCCTGCGGATGAACACAGCTTCAGGCAGATGTTTTCGGAAGCCCTGCGCCGGGGTACCCCGGTCATGATCCGCTACCCCCGGGAAACCATTCAACCGGAGCTGGGGCCTGTCCTTCGCCGGATGGGCCGGATGCGGATTCTCCGGGACGGCCGGGATGTCTGCCTGGTGGGTTGCGGCAGCATGCTTCGCCGCTGCCTGGCGGCCGCAGACCTTCTGGAAGAGGAAGGAATCAGCGTCACGGTTGTGGATCCCTGGTCGGTCAAACCGGTGGATCGGGAGAATCTGTGCAGGCTGGCGGATGCCCACCGGCTGTTGGTGACCGCCGAGGACCATGCATTGACCGCAGGACTGGGATCGGCCGTGCTGGAGGCGGTGGATTGCCGGATTCCGGTATCCCGGATCGGGCTGCCGGACCGCTACATCGAACAGGGAAGCCAAAAAGAGCTTTGGGACCGGTACGGACTGGATGCGTCCGGCATCAGCCGGACGGTGCTGCAGGCCTGGCGGGAAAGGTTTTCCCAATCGACTGATCCGGACGCCGGGTAACAGGGGGAGCACGACAGGGGAAACACAGGGCCGGAGACTGGCAAAGCGACAGTCTCCGGCCCTTTTGGTATACTGAAAGGGGCAAACGGTTGGCACAGTGTTGTGTGCATACAAGATGAGGAGAAACAATGCGTAAGGAACGAATTGACGTGCTGCTGGTTGAACAGGGACTGTTCGGGAGCAGACAGCGTGCACAGGCCGCCATAATGGCGGGTCAGGTGCTGGTGGATGACGTGGTGGTGGACAAAGCGGGCACCCGGGTGGACGAGAAAGCGGCCATTCGGATTGCCGGCCGGACACTGCCCTATGTGAGCCGGGGTGGGCTGAAACTTGAAAAGGCCCACCAGGTGTTTGGTCTGGATTTCGGGGACCAGGTGGTGGCGGATATTGGGGCGTCCACCGGAGGATTTACGGATTTCTGCCTGAAAAACGGGGCGCGCAGAGTGTTTGCCATTGATGTGGGTTATGGCCAGCTGGACTGGTCTCTGCGCCAGGATCCCCGGGTGGTGGTTCTGGAGCGGACAAACGGACGGTATCTGAACCGGGAACTTCTGGGGGAGCTTGTGGATACGGTGGTCACCGATGTGTCGTTTATCTCACTGACCAAAATACTGCCGGCAGTGGCCCGGATTCTTCGTCCCGGAGGAGAGGTGGCCGCGTTGATCAAACCCCAGTTTGAAGCCGGCCGGGAACGGGTGGGAAAACATGGGGTGGTCTCGGATCCCGCTGTGCACCGGGAAGTGATCCGTCAGGTGATGGCGTCAGCCAGGCAGGAGGGGCTGGTCCCGGTGGGACTGGATTACTCTCCGGTCCGGGGGCCCAAAGGAAACATTGAGTATCTGTTGCATCTGGTTGGGGACGGAGACCTGGAGCGCGGGCTGGATGATGCCGTCGTCGACCGGGTCGTCGACCGGGCAGCTGAACTGAGGGGGTAAGCATGGAAACACGGGATTTGTACATCTGGCTGGCTGTGGTGATCCTGGTGGCAGCGGCCGGGTTGTGGCGCGGACTGTTTGTCTGGCGGCGCAGGCGTTTTCTGGCGGCAGCCGGCCGGAAGCAAAAGGCGGCACTGCTGTTGCTGGAGGAGCAGGGGTACCGGTACTTCGCAGGCCCCCGGGACATCCGGTCCCGGATGAATGTGGATGGCAGCGTCCAGGAAAAGGTGTTTTCTGTGGATCTGGTGGTCCGCAGGGGCGTGCGCTGTTATCCGGTGAAGGCCCATTACCGCAGACAGGACAGTCTGAAAACGGTGGACCGGGTTAATGAATGCCGGCTTTTGGCATATGTTTTCGCTGCAGGGGGTTTACTGTTCGTCAATTTGGCCGATAAAAAGATTCAGAAGGTCTTTTGGCAGCGCTCCCCGGTCCGCCGGATCGGCAAAGCCCTCTTGGTTGCGGTGTTGCTTCTTGTTGCGTACGTTTTGGGAACAACCGTCTAAGGAGGGCTTTACATGGAAAAGTGGGTGGCACTGGGACGATATTCTGATGAGGAACTGCTGGTGATCCGGTCCGTTCTGGACAGTGCGGACATCGCCTATCTGGTGAATCTGCAGGATAATTCTGAAGTGTTGCGTCTGTACACGGCCGGGGCCGGTTACATGGGAACCGAACTGCTGGTGAAAGCTGAAGACTACGAGCAGGCCATGGAGATCCTGGGCGTCTGAC
>SKMO01000033.1 GCA_007121025.1 Bacillota bacterium
AAACCTTGGGAGCTAATCGACAAGCGTACTCACGATAAAAAGAGAGCTGCTGTCCATGCTGGAAACCGGGTAATAGATAACCACGATCTTATCTTTTGGACCTTCTTCAGCGGTTTCACTACCTTTGACCAGGTGATAAAAATAAAGAAAGGCGATAAAGTTACGTTCTCCTTCGCTTAAGTTTACTGCAATGCTTCCATCAGGTCGGACCACCTCATATACATTAGGCGTGTCTGCTTTTTCTCTTATACTAAACCCCGGGGTCAAAATACAGACAAATGGAAACATGGTTCTTCAAATGCATGTAAATCATCCAATCACCAGAGATTTTGGTCCACAAAAAAGTGCATTCAGCACAGCTGCTTGAATGCACTTTTTCTGTGTCTATTCGATTTCCTCAGGTGTTTTTACATAAGCCGTAGCCGGTCCCTTTCCCACTTTTTCGATTTGCCCGTTTTTCAAAAGGTTCCCCAGAACCTTTTCGATCATGGCTGTGCTGATGTCGGGATATATTTTGGATATGTCAGATTTGGAGAGTTTCCCAGGTTCTTTATTAAACAGATCCTTGATTCGTTCCGTCTTGTTCAGCCCTGATGTGAGTACGGTTTCAACCCGGGCAGACAAATCCCTGTACGCCGCAAGGATTACGCCCAACTGATAATGGACAAAGGGGGAGTAGGAGAACTGGTCTTCCATCCAACCGGAAGAGCTTTTTTCCAGGGCGTTATAATAGTCGATCTTGGTTTTTTCAATAATCATCTCGATGCTGATGTATTTTCCGACGATATAACCCTGCTGATACAAAAGAAGCAGGGCGAGCAGCCGGCTCAATCGACCATTTCCGTCCGAAAAGGGATGGATGCAGAGAAAATCAAGGACGAATTGCGAAATCAGGATCAGGGGATCGATGCGCTGTGCACGGATCGCCTCTTTGTATGCATCACACAACCGCTGCATAGCCTCTGGGGTTTCGAAGGCAGGCAGGGGGTTGAAACGAATACGGGTTGAACCATCTGTGTATTTCTCCTCCACGACATTGTTGTTACTTTTAAAATATCCGCCAGGATTAGGGTGGTACTTGAAAAGCATCTGGTGCAGCTGCCGGATATGGTTGGGTGTGATGCCGATGTGGTCGTGGTTTTCGTGGATGAGATTCAATACATCCCGATAGCCGGCGATTTCCTGCTCGTTGCGGCTGTTCGGTTCTGTCTTTTTTTCCACAATGGCTCTTAACCGTCCATCACTCGTGAATATGCCTTCGATCCGATTCGAAGCGTCGGTGCTTTGGATCTTTGCAATACTTCCCAGTGATTTCAGGATATCCGGTTTGGTTTGGATATAGAGGTCCTGTTTTCCCCGGTGTTCGTGAATCTTTGACACCAGATTGATGATTTCCGGTTTGAACAGGTCTGTGCGTTCTTCTTTATAATCAAACATTTTCATGATATCTGCCTACCTTTTTGTTTATATACATACTATAGCATAAAAATAGGCAGATAAATAGAGGAGTAGGCAGATTATTGGTTCCAAGATGCACACATCATATTCACTTATCTTTTCGGAGGGGCCATCGCGGGATCGACAGTGGAATATCTGCAGTTTCTACTCCCCGGCATTATGGTGATGAACATTGCCATGATCACCGTTTACACGGCTGTAGATCTGAACAAAGTTGTCACCAAAGGCATATTCGACCGTTTCAGACTATTGCCCATCTGGAGACCGTCTGTTCTGGTGGGTGCTCTGCTTCGGACATAATTCGACTCCTTTGTTGGTTTGTTGTCACTATCTTAACATTATGTCCTTAATTTTAGCATAGACCCAAGCCGCATCATCTGCGACGGGTGGTTCAAACCCTGAGTGCATGCTGACAGCCAACATATGCTCAACTCCTCAAATACACCATCCGTATACCTGGCATGCGGGAGTAACGTAAGCGTCAAAGGAACTACACATGGAAACCCATCAGTGGTTATGAGAAAATCTTCCTATATTTCATCGAGGAGGATTTTTTCATGACCAAACAGGAAGCACAACTCTACTGGACGGAAAAGATTGCTTCGTACAAGAAGAGCAACTTGCCCGTCCGGACCTGGTGCAGGCAGCAGAACACCATCAGAGGATCATTGGCACTCGTTTCCAAAAGCCTGTATAATGGGCCTAATCAGGAAAGAAAGGGTGTTGTCTGTGCGGGATCCCAGTTATGACGTCAGTTACCGGGAGAGCCCGGTGATCCGAAAACTCTATCTGGAACTGACAGACCGGTGCAACCTGGACTGCAGTTTCTGCTACCGCCGGGGATGGGAACTGCCGGCGGTCGACATGTCCCCGGAGATGGTGGCCCGGCTGCTCAGGGATCTGGAGTCCGTGGAAGGCCTGGAAAAGATTGTTCTGGGGGGCATCGGTGAGCCCACGTACCACCCGCGGTTTGCGGAGATTGTCCGGCAGTTGTCCGGAACCAGTCTGCACCTGACCACCAACGGAACACTTCTGCACCGGGCCAACCGGGAACTGTTGATCCGCCACATGGACGCGGTCACTGTGTCGGTGGACGGAGGACCGGAGAGCTACATGAGGTTGCGGGGAACCGACCTGGACCGGGTGACCGGAAACCTGGAGGCCCTGGAGCGGGAGAAAAAGGCCGCAGGGTCGGTCACCCCCAAACTGGAGATTCAGTTTGTGGCCAACACGGACAACATCGGGGACATCTTCAGGGTCGTCGATCTGGCCGTCCGGCTGAATGCATCCAGGGTGATTCTGTCCAACCTGCTTCCCCAGAGCGAGGACTACCGGGACAAGATCGTGTACACCCGCTGTGAAACCCCGGAGGGGCGGTCTCTCTTAAACCGCATCCAGTCCCACGCCCTGCACCGGGGAATGAACATCGCCCTTCCGCCTCTGTGGCTTAAAACGGAACGGTTCTGCCGGTTTGTGGAGGACGTGGCGGCCTACATCACGGCGGACGGCCATGTGGTGCCCTGCTACCGGTTTTCCCACAATTGCCGGGAATACGTGTTTGGCCGGGAAAAGACGGTCAGCCGTTACAGTTTCGGAGCCCTTCAGGAAGAAAGCCTTCTGTCCATCTGGAACAGTGACCGGTACCGCCGGTTCCGGTACCGGATCCACGCCAACCGCTATCCGTCCTGTCTGGACTGTGACTTTGAACAGGGGTGCGACATTCCGGTGAAACTGGAAGAAGACTGTCTCGGACACGCGCCCAATTGCAGTGACTGTCTGTGGGCCCGGCGGCTGGTGGTCTGCCCCTGAATTAATTGACAATCTTTCTCAATTGCGATAAAATGAGTGGGACAATGCGGACACGACAGGCACTGGAGTGCCAAACCATGGTCCGCTACGGAAAGGGAGACGATGGCCTTAGAAAACACAACACTGAAAAATCTGTTTCACCGGAAAGGCTATAAGATGACTCCCCAGCGGGAGGCCATCTATCTGCTGGTCAAATCCCGGAGAGGCTCCCATTTGTCCAGCGAGGAGATCTTCGATCTGCTGCGGGACGAACATCCGGGCATCGGGCTGGCCACGGTTTACCGGGCTCTGCGGGTGCTCGAGGATATGGGGCTTTTGCACAGCCTCTATTTAAACGATGGAAAAATCCGGTATGAGGCCAACGATGATACCGAAGACCACCGGCACCATCATCTGGTCTGCCTGGATTGCGGCCGGGTGGAGGAGTTTGCCCTGGACCTTCTGGGTCCCCTGGAGAAGATGGTTCAGGAAAAAAGCGGATTTACAGTGCAGGATCACAGTGTGAAGTTTTACGGGATTTGCACCACTTGCCGCAAGGTCCAGAAGACGGGCTCTTAAAACAGGGATCCCTGGGCATGCCGGAAGGCAGACAATCGATCGAACAAGAACAGACGCTCGCCATTGGGGGGGCGTTTTTTGTGTGGTGTTGACAGTGAGCAGCCGTTCCATTACAATATATGCATACGCGAATATTAGAATATGGAGGGATAAACAACCATGAATACACTGACAATTTTTGACCCTGCCCTTTGCTGCTCGACCGGCGTCTGTGGCCCCGGTGTGGACCCTGAACTGATGCGTGTCTCCAAGGCGGTGGACCGGTTAACCGCCATGGGCGAAGCGGTGGTTCGCTACAACCTGTCGCAGGAACCGGGCGCTTACGTGGCCAACCCGGTGATCAGCAAGATCCTCCGGGAGGAGGGTGACGGGGGGCTGCCGGTGACCCTGCTTAACGATGAAATCTACAAAGCCGGAGCCTATCCCACCAATGCGGAATTCTGCCGGGCCCTGGGGCTTTCGGAAGACGCTCTGGAAGCCGGTTTAGCGGGAACCAGTGGGTGCTGTGGCGGTGCAGGTTGCTGCTAACAAGGGCCTGTGGAAAGGAGAACAACCATGCTGAAACGATTTGATCCCAACGAAATGGACCTGACCCGGTATCTGTTTTTCACCGGGAAGGGCGGCGTTGGGAAAACCTCAACGGCCTGCGCCCTGGCGGTCTCACTGGCCGACGGGGGCAAACAGGTCATGCTGGTGTCCACGGACCCGGCTTCCAATCTGCAGGACGTCTTCCAAACCGATCTCGACAACAAAGGGGTGGTCCTCTCAGAGGTTCCCGGCCTGACCGTGGCCAACTTTGACCCGGAGACAGCCGCCGCCGAATACAGGGAGTCTGTGGTCGGCCCTTACCGGGGGATTTTGCCGGATGCCGTGGTGGCCAACATGGAAGAACAGCTCTCCGGATCCTGTACAGTGGAAATTGCCGCCTTCAATGAGTTTTCCGGGTTCATCACGGATCCCGGGGTGGCCGGGCGTTATGATCACATCATTTTCGATACGGCGCCCACCGGGCACACCCTGCGGATGCTCCAGCTGCCCTCTGCCTGGACCGGGTTTATCAATGAGAGCACCCACGGCGCCTCCTGTCTGGGTCAGCTGGCCGGACTGGAGGCGAAAAAGGACATGTACGCCCGGGCAGTGACGACCCTGGCAGACGGAGAACGGACCACCCTGGTGCTGGTCAGCCGGCCGGAAGACACGTCTCTGGCTGAAGCAGCCCGGGCGTCCGGTGAGCTGGCCGGAATCGGGGTCGACAATCAGCTTCTCCTGATCAACGGGCTCCTGCAGCAGGCAGACGACCCTCTGTCGGAGAGCATCCGCCAGAAACAGCAGGCGGCCCTCGCAGGCATGCCGGAAGAACTGGCCGGCCTGGACAAGGCGGCCCTTTTCCTCAAACCGTACAATGTGACCGGGCTGACCAACCTGCGGGCCTTTCTGGGCGATGAAGAAGGAAGCCCGGAGACAACCGTGGTGCCAGCGTTCAACGGTCAATCCCTGTCGGCGGTGGTCGACGATCTGGCAGACCGGAATCTCAAGGTCATCTTCACCATGGGAAAGGGCGGCGTAGGCAAAACGACCATTGCGGCCACCGTGGCCCTGGGACTGGCCCGCCGGGGGAAGAACGTTCACCTGACGACCACCGACCCTGCAGCCCATCTCTCCTACGTCCTGCAGCAGGCCGACGGGATCACCATCAGCAGCATCGATGAGAAGGCCGAAGTGCAACGGTACCGCCGGGAGGTTCTCGAGGACGCAAAAGAGACCATGAGCGCCGACGATCTGGCGTACCTGGAAGAAGAGCTGAGTTCTCCGTGCACCCAGGAAATCGCCGTGTTCCGGGCGTTTGCCGACGTGGTGGACCGGTCGGAGGACGAAGTGGTGGTCATTGACACCGCTCCGACCGGACACACTCTTCTTCTTCTGGACGCCACCCAGAGCTACCACCGTGAAATTGAGCGGTCCAAAGGAGACATCCCGCCGGCCGTCAAGCGGTTGCTGCCCCGGCTGCGGGATCCGGAGCTGACGGAAGTTCTGATTGTCACTCTGCCGGAGACCACGCCGTACTATGAAGCCAGACGTCTGGAAGAAGACCTGGCCCGGGCGGGCATTCACAGCCGCTGGTGGGTGGTCAACAGTTGTCTGCACGGGTCCGGAACCACCAACCGGGTGTTGCAGGCCAAGTCCACGTCCGAGATCGGGTGGCTCAACCAGATTCAGGACACCTCCCGGGGTCAAATGGCCCTGGTGCCCTGGCAGACCGGGAAACTCAGCGAGGAGAACCTGCTGGACCTGCTGCAATAGGCAACAGGTGCGCCATCAGCATGGGGGACCTGTGATTATCCGCAAACAAACCATTCGAGGAACAAACTGAAACGAAGCAGAAGGCCCAGGCCTTCTGCTTCGTGGCGGTTCTGGCATGGCTTTAGAGGAAGAAGACAGAATCAGCGGGGTCCCGGGGACCGGGTGTCATCGGGCCTGACCGGGCTTTATGAGAAAAAAACCATAGCTGTACTGATGCCCGTACGCCCTGTGCAGGTCGATCTCCTCCTGAAGGGCGGCCAGGACTGATGCAGCCTCCGGATGTTCCGGGTACTTCAGGGCCAGTTTGTCCAGGTTGGCCTGCAGGGGCCTGTAGTATTCTTCAGACCAGTCGGTGACAGGCTGAATGAAATGATCCAGAACCGTGCAACCGGCCTGTTCGATCTGGCTCAGCCGGTCCTCCACCGTGGTGATGTCCGGGTATTCCGCCGTCCACCAGGCCCGGATGACCGGGTCCGGCTGGGCAGTGGTCCAGCAGGCATCGCTGACGGCCATGACCCCGCCGGGCCGAAGCAGGGGTGTCCAGGCCCGAAGCCCCCGGTCAAAGCCGGCCAGGTAAATGGCGCCTTCGGACCAGATCAGATCGACAGAGCCTTCCGGAAGGCCCATGTCCAGCATGTCCCGGCACAGGGGGCGGATGCGCCCGTCCAGGCCGGCCTCCCGGGCCCGCTGGCCGAGCCGGTCCAAAAACGGCCGGTGATTGTCCACGGCCGTGATGTGGGCCCTTGGAAAGGCTTCGGCCAGGTGCAGGGTGACGGTCCCCGTACCACAGCCGATGTCCAGAATGTGATCCGGGGAAAACCCGGACTCCAGAAGGGCCAGGGCCCGACGGGTGGTGTCCCGGGATCCCGGGGCCATGCGGTTCAGGCCTTCAAAGGCCTCAAAGAAGAGTTGACTCATGGGTTCCTCCGCAACGCACCAAGCGGCCTTCCGGCCGGACCGGTGTTGATGGGGTCAGTCTATCCCGCCACCGGTCATCTGTCAATATTTGCAACCCAGCCTTTGGTTGGGGGGCACCTAGGAACGAAAACATGGTAGAATGGGAGGGACAACAGAGGAAACGGGGTGAGAAGATGGAAGGGTGGATGATCATGCTGGTCGTTGGCCTGGCCGCCGGGTGGCTGGCCAGTCTGGTGATTAAAACGGGGTTCAGCCTGCTGGGGTATCTGGTGGTCGGGATCATCGGATCGTACATCGGCGGGTTCATTTTTGACTTTCTGAACATCCAGGTGTCCGGCCTGGGGGGACAGATTCTGTCCGCTGCGGTGGGGGCCATGGTGTTTCTGTTTGTTTTGAACCGGTTGCGCCGCTAGGCCGGACAGCATCCGTGCGGGTGCTGTTTTTTTGGGCAAAAGTCTGGTATGATAAGGGCGGTTTATAAGAACAGTTTAAAAAGTCGGCAGAGCCGGCGGGGAAAGGATGGGACCCATGAAATTTGAAACCTTTGATAAACCGGTGGCCGTGGAGCAGTTGTTGTTTGAGGTCAACCCGGACCGGGTGGCGGAATTTATCCAGCTGGACCATGAACTTTGGACGGCCACCCTGGAAGAGTATCCGGGATTTGCCGGCAAGGAGGTCTGGCTCAGTGAGACGGTTCCCGGCCAGGTGTTGAGTGTGATTTACTGGGACGATTACGACGCCTGGAAGGCCATCGACCATCAGGTTCTGATGGACACGGA
>SKMO01000037.1 GCA_007121025.1 Bacillota bacterium
ATCAAAGAGCGGATCCGCCGGGTGGAATCGGAATCCCACCCGGACGTGGTGATCACGGAGATCGGCGGAACGGTGGGGGACATTGAGTCTCTGCCCTTTCTGGAGGCCATCCGGCAGCTCAAGGGTGATCTGGGCCGCAACCGGGTTTTGTACATCCATGTGACCCTGGTGCCCTACCTGTCGGCGGCCGGGGAGGCCAAGACCAAACCCACCCAGCACTCCGTCAAGGAACTGCGCTCCATCGGGATCCAGCCGGACATGGTGCTGTGCCGCTCAAGCCAGCCCCTGTCCGAGGACATGCTCGATAAGATCGGGTTGTTCTGCGACATTGACAAGGGCTCGGTGATCAGCGTGGTGGACGCGGACAGCATCTACCGGGTGCCGCTTAACCTGCAGGAACAGGGGGTCGACCGGATTGTGGTGGACCGCCTGGGTTTGGGTGAGGTGGCCGCTGTCCGGGCGGACATGTCCGAGTGGAAGGACATGGTCCGGCGGTTCACCCAGCCAACCGGCAGGGTGACGATTGGTCTGATCGGAAAATACGTGGAACTGCAGGACGCCTACCTGTCCATCGCGGAAGCCCTCAATCACGGAGGGGTGTTTCACGATGCCCGGGTGGAGATCCAGTGGATTCATTCCGGTGAACTGGAACAAAACGGGGCCCGGGACCGTTTAAAAGAACTGGATGGTATCCTGGTTCCGGGAGGATTCGGCGACCGGGGCATCGAAGGAAAGATCGAGGCCATTCGGGTGGCCCGGGAAGAGGGGATTCCCTTCCTGGGAATCTGCCTGGGGATGCAGCTGGCGGTGGTGGAGTTTGCCCGCCACGTGGCCGGTCTGGAGGGGGCCAACAGCGCGGAATTTGACGGCCTGACACCCCATCCGGTGATTGATCTGCTGCCGGACCAGAAAGAGGTGGAAGACAAGGGAGGCACCATGCGGCTGGGGGCTTATCCCTGTGTGCTTGACGAGGACTCCTGGAGCCGCCGGGCCTACGGACAGACGGACATCAGTGAACGGCACCGGCACCGCTATGAGTTCAACAACGCATACCGGCAGACGCTGACCGATGCAGGCCTGCGGATCGCCGGCACCAGTCCGGACGGCCGGTTGGTGGAAGTGGTGGAAGTCCCGGGGAACGCCTGGTTTGTGGCGGTTCAGTTCCATCCGGAATTCAAGTCCCGGCCCACCAGACCCCATCCGCTGTTCCGAGATTTTGTGGGAGCAGCAATCAAACGCCGGCCCTAAGGGCGGCGGGAAGGAAACACTATGGATATTCCCGGCAGCCGCTGGGTGGAAATTCGGATTGACGCTCTGCGGCACAACTACAAACTGATCCAGAAAATCGTAGGGGACTGTTTTGTCTGCCCGGTGGTCAAAGCCAACGGGTACGGCCTGGGAGCGGTGGACGTGGCCCGGGTGTTCACCGAAGAAGGGGCCCTGATGCTGGCGGTGACCACGGTCAATGAGGGGATCGAACTGCGTGAGGCGGGAATCCCGGCACCGATTCTGGTGATGGCCCCGTTTCTTGAGGAGGAGGCCTCCCTTCTGGTCCGCTACCGGTTGACCGGTACGGTGGTCCGGCGGGAACAGCTGGAAGCACTGGAAGAAGCCTACACGGGGTCCCGAATAGCGGTTCACCTGAAGGTGGAAACCGGTTTGGGCCGCTCGGGGATCGATCTGCAGGACTTTCCGGAGCTGGTGGCCTGGATGCGGGAGCGGGAAGACCTGTTCGAAGTGGAAGGGGTCTACTCGGTGTTGGCGGACGCCTCAAAGATCCGGTATACGGACCGTCAGATCGACCGGTTCCGGGCCTATCTGGAGGTTTTGGAACGGGAAGGTGTCCGGGTGTCCTACCGGCATCTGGCCAATTCCCTGGCCACCCTGGAACGGCCGGGAACCCATTTTGACATGGTCCGGGTGGGGACCGCCCTGTACGGACAGCTGCCCCCGAAGGCCCGCAACCGGCTGCCGCTCAAAAACCCCTGGCAGGTGAAAGCCCGGGTGATCAGTTCGTCGAAGATTCCAGGAGAGTCAAGTGTGGGCTACGACCTGGACCATGTGACCCGCAAAACGGAGCGGGTGGCCGTGATTCCTTTGGGCTGGGCGGACGGCCTGGGTGTGGTGGCCCGGCGCCGGCCCAGATGGCTGGTTCATTTTTTCTGGGACGCGCTGATTCAGGCGGCCAAGCGGGTTCTCGGACGGGACGTGGAGTACGTGATCATCCGGGGGAAACGGTACTTTTTCGTTGGGCGGTCGGCCATGGGACTGTCCACCATTCTGGTGGATGAGCGGGTGCAGGTCGGCGATATCGCCTATGTGACCATGCGGAGGGTAACCACCGATTCCCGGTTACCCCGGGTGTACCTGGAAGATGACCGGGTGATCCGGATCACCGGCCCTGGTGTGGAGTAGGAGTGTGAATGCATGAACAAAGAACAACTGGAAGCAAAAACCCTGGCGGAGCTGTATGAGCTGGCCCGGGAACTGGACATGAGCGGGTATTCAAAATACCGGAAGCACGAACTGGTGATTGAAATTCTGAAAGTCCAGGGCCGGCGCCAGCAGGACGAAGAACTGCGGATGGACGGGATCCTGGAGATCCTGCCGGACGGGTACGGATTTCTGCGGCCCTACAAGTATCTGCCCAGCAACGATGACATCTACATTTCCCAGGCGCAGATCCGCAAGTTTGACATGCGCACCGGTGACCAGGTGGGCGGGGTGGTCCGGGTTCCCAAACCTAACGAGAAGTATTTTGCCCTGCTGAAAGTGGAATCGATCAACAACGAAAAGCCGGAAAATTCCATTAAGCGGCTCCATTTCAATGGTCTGACCCCGGTGTATCCCACCGAGCGGATCACCCTGGAAAATGATCCCAAAGAGGTCTCCACCCGGATGATCGACCTGATTGCCCCCCTGGGCAAAGGCCAGCGGGGACTGATCGTGGCTCCCCCGAAAGCTGGAAAGACGGTTCTTCTCAAACAGATTGCCAATGGCATCGCCAAAAACAATCCGGAAGTCCATCTGATCATGCTGCTCATCGATGAGCGCCCCGAGGAAGTCACGGACATCGAACGGTCCGTCCGGGCCCAGGAAGTGGTCTCGTCGACCTTCGACGAGCCGCCGGAAAACCATGTGAAGGTGACGGAGACTGTTCTGGAACGGGCCAAACGTCTGGTGGAACAGGGCCGGGACGTGGTGATCCTGATGGACTCGCTGACCCGGCTGGCCCGGGCCCACAACCTGGTGGTGCCCCCCAGTGGGCGGACCCTGTCCGGGGGTGTGGATCCGACCAGTCTGTACCGCCCCAAGCGGTTTTTCGGGGCGGCCCGGAAAATTGAAGAGGGGGGCAGCCTGACCATTCTGGCCACGGCCCTGGTGGAAACCGGAAGCCGGATGGACGAGGTGATTTTCGAGGAGTTCAAGGGGACCGGCAACATGGAACTGGTGCTGGACCGGAAGATGGCCAACAAACGGGTGTATCCCGCCCTGGACATCAAACGTTCGGGAACCCGGCGGGAGGACCTGCTGCTGAGTCCGGAGGAAATCGAGCTGATGTGGCATTTCCGCCGGGAAACGGCGGCCATGGACCCGGTGGAAAACACCGAAATGCTGGTGGACGCCCTGAAGAAAACCGGGGACAACGCAGCCCTGCTGCGGGCCCTTCCACAGCTGTTTCCAGAAAAGAAATCCCGGAGAACGTCCGGGCGGTCATGATGTTGCGACATGAAACAACAGGGAGTGATGCTCCGCCCTTCCGGTGGATTGCATCACTCCCTGGTTTTCTTAATAAATGAAGCCATAAGGCTTCTAACTGTAGGAACTACGGGGTTGCCTCATCATAAACTGCCCGTTGGGGCAGTGTTCTTAGGAATCGCCCACTTCAATCCGTCTGGATAAGTAACGATCGTTCAAGATCCGATTCATCGGGTAGTTGTCCCGCTTTTTCATCATGCATTCCCCCTTCGCTAGATCGGTTATACTCGAAAAACAGAGCTTGAAATTGTTTTTTTCGACTATAATCGAAAAAAACAATAAATGGAGAGAGACGGTCACGGTACAGGATCCTCATTGCTGTATGGACTGGCGATGCATGTGTGGATGAAAGTCCGCTCACCCGGGTTGCACCTTGCAGTTGGTTGGGCAACGGTCCTTTGTTTCGCATGTGTTAAGCTGCAGGAAAACCCAAAGGATTTCGGGGGCAATCCCGGACAAGACGGAATGCGGAGAAAACGCTGTTGAGTTTGGCAGACAGGTTGGCAGACGTTGGCAGGCGTGTCAGAAGTTCTCCAATTGGGTATTGCTTTTCATCGGATGCTCTGTTATAATTTCTAATGTTATATGAGAATTTCGTTTACGAACGATAAATAGGAAGAAAGAAAGAGGTGAGTCAGTATGAAAAAGGGAATTCACCCTGAGTACAAGCAGACGACCATTCAATGCGCCTGTGGCAATGTAATCGAGACCGGGTCAACCAAGGAGAATATTCACATTGAGGTATGTTCTGCCTGCCACCCCTTCTACACAGGTAGCAAGTCAAGAATGGCAGAAAAAGGCGGCCGCGTGGACCGTTTCAAGAAGAAATACAGTCTGTAAAGCATTCAAGGCGAAGCGTACGCGCTTCGCTTTCCTTATATTTGTGAACAGCACAATGAGCGGTATTTCTGTTTCCGGAAGCGGGAACAGACAGTCAGAAAAAGGCGGGAACAACCATGTTGAATAAACTGGAAAGTTTGGAAGAACGATACATCGAACTGGGCGCGCAGTTGTCTGATCCCGAGGTGATCGGCAACCAGCAGGAGTTCCAGAAACTGGCCAAAGTCCATTCGGACATGCAGGAAGTGGTCGAAAAGTACCAGGAGTACAAGAAAGTGACCACGGGCATTGCCGAAGCCAGGGAAATTCTGGAAGATGAAAAAGATCCTGAAATGCGGGACATGGCCGAGATGGAGCTCGATGAGCTCAAGGAAATGAAAGAACGAATGGAAAAGGAACTGGAGGTGCTTCTTCTGCCCAGGGATCCCAACGACGACAAAAACGTCATCATGGAGATCCGCGGGGGCGCCGGCGGGGACGAGGCGTCCCTGTTTGCCGGGGAGCTGTTCCGGATGTATTCCCGGTACGCGGAAAGCCAGGGCTGGAAGACCGAAATTCTGAGCAGCCATGAAAACGATGTGGGCGGATACAAGGAGGTCATTTTTTCCGTGGAGGGAAAAGGGGCCTTCAGCAAGCTGAAGTTTGAGTCCGGGGTGCACCGTGTCCAGCGGATCCCGACCACCGAATCCGGGGGGCGGATCCATACGTCAACGGTGACCGTGGCCGTTCTTCCGGAAGCCGAGGAAGTGGACGTGACCATTGATCCGGCGGAAATCCGGATCGATATTTTCTGCTCCAGCGGCCCGGGTGGACAGTCGGTCAACACAACCCAGTCTGCGGTCCGGGTAACCCACCTGCCCACCGGAATCACCGTGTCCTGTCAGGACGAAAAGAGCCAGCACAAGAACAAGGACAAGGCACTGAAAGTCCTGCGGTCCCGGCTTCTGGAAAAAGCCCAGAGTGAAGCCCACGGGGAGATGGCCGAGGCCCGGAAATCCCAGGTGGGAACCGGAGACAGAAGTGAGCGGATCCGGACCTACAACTTTCCCCAGAACCGGATGACCGACCACCGGATCGGCCTGACCATCCACAAGCTGGAGCTGATCATGACCGGAGAAATTGAAGAGATCATTCAGGCCCTGATCACCACCGACCAGGCGGAAAGGCTCAAAGATGTCCAATAACACAAATGAAGGGCTGTTTCAGATCAGGGACCTGTTATCTGAAGCAGCCACTTTTTTAACGGATGCGGGGATTGAGAGTCCCCGGCTGGAGGCGCAGATCCTGCTGGCGCACCAGCTGCAGACAGACCGGACAGCTCTGCTGGTCCGGGAAGACGAGCCGGTTTCCCCGGAGGAGGCCGAAGCCTTCCGGGCTCTGGTCCGCAGCCGGGGAGCGGGGGAACCGCTCCAGTACCTGACCGGCGGCCAGGAGTTCATGGGCCGGACGTTTCGGTGCCGGCCAGGCGTGCTGGTTCCCCGGGATGACACGGGGGTTCTGGTGGAAGCCGTCCTGGAAAAGTTCGGCGATCATTCCGGCTGGCGGGACGTGGCGGACATTGGCACGGGAACCGGAATCATCGGAATCACCCTGAAGCTGGAGCGTCCCGCCCTGAACATCTGGTGTACAGACGTGTCGGCCCGTGCCCTGGAACTGGCCCGGGACAACGCCCGGCAACTGGGGGCGGACGTCCTGGTGGTGGAAAGCGATCTGCTCAACGGGTTTGTCCAGATGGGCGACCGGCTTGATGTGGTGGTCTCCAATCCCCCGTATATCCGGCGCAGTGACATGGACGGGCTGCCTGCGGATGTCCGCCGGGAGCCGGCTCTGGCTCTGGACGGCGGGGCGGACGGACTGGTGTACGTCCGGCGGCTGGCCGCCGGAGCAAGGGACGTGCTGCGGCCAGGCGGTATGCTGGCGGTGGAAATCGGCTGGGACCAGGGGGAAGAAGTGGCGGAAATTTTTGCTCAAACAGGCTATAATGGAATAGAAGTGCGCTCCGACTGGGGCGGCCGGGACCGGGTGGTCCTGGGGATGTGGGGGAGCAGCAATGACGGTGAAAAAAACCAGGGTATTGAATGACCGGCCAAAAGACCTGCGCCGGGCAGCAGAGGTTCTCAAAGCGGGGGGGCTGGTGGCCTTTCCCACGGAAACCGTGTACGGACTGGGGGCCAATGGGTTAGATCCGGCGGCGGTCGCCGGCATATTTGCGGCCAAAGGCCGGCCGGCGGACAACCCCCTGATTCTGCACATTGCGGATCCGGCCATGCTGGAGACCATTGTCCGGAACGTTGCGGACGAAGCCCGGACCCTGATGGAGCGGTACTGGCCCGGGCCGTTGACCCTGGTGTTTCAAAAAGCGGACACCGTTCCGGACGAGGTCAGTGCGGGACTTCAGACGGTGGCCGTCCGGATGCCCGATCATCCGGTGGCCCTGGAGTTGATCCGGCTGGCAGGGGTGCCCCTGGCGGCACCATCGGCCAACGTGTCCGGCCGGCCCAGTCCCACCCGGGGCGAAGAGGTCCTGCAGGATCTGGACGGCCGGGTGGACGGGGTGATTCTCGGAGATGTGTCGGCGGTCGGGCTGGAATCGACCATTGTGGACGTCAGCCAGAGACCGTTCACCCTGCTGCGTCCCGGGGCGGTGACCCTTGAACAGCTCCGGGAGGTCCTTGGGCCGTTGGCTTTGGATCCGGTTCTGGCCGGGGCGGGACGCTGCGGGCGGCCCCGGGCTCCCGGAATGAAATACCGGCATTATGCGCCGGACGCTCAGGTGGTCCTGATGGAAGGCACCCGGAACGAGATGGTTCGGTTGCTCAGTCAGGTGGCCGCCGGGAAGCCGGACCGGGTGGGGGTGCTCTCCACAGGCGCCCTGCGCAGGATGTACCGGCAGGGTGAGCATCCGCCGTTTCCGTTCTGGTTTTGCTGGGGGGAAGAAGAGGATCCCGAGGGCATCGCCCGGAGGATCTATCTCTCCCTGCGGGAGGCGGACCGGGCGGGCATGGACCTGGTGTATGTGGAAAGCCTGCCGGAAGACGGATTGCTGATGGCTGTCATGAACCGGCTGCGCAAGGCGGCCGGGGGAAGGACTGTGAGGTGGAACGAGTGACTGAGGTATTGTTTGTCTGTACCGGAAACATTTGCCGCTCGGCCATGGCGGAAGCTTTGGCCCGGCGTGGGGCCAGAGAGCGGGGACTGGAAGGCGTGGCGTTTTCTTCGGCGGGCGTCTCTGCGGTGTCCGGCATGCAGGCCAGTGAGGGTTCCCGCAAGGCAGCACAGGCGGCCGGTCTGGACCTGTCGGCCCACCGGGCCAGGCCTCTGGACAGGACCATCTGCCAGGGGGCCGACCTGATTCTGGCCATGACCGGCCATCATTTGGAGGCCATCCGGCAGGGATGCCCGGTGGCGGCTGAAAAGGCCCACACCATTCACCGGTACGTGCATGGCAGCGACCGGGATGTGGAAGACCCCTACGGGGGCGGTGAGGAAACGTACCGGCAGTGTCTGGAGGAGATCCGGGCACTGGTGGATGGACTGTTGGACCGTTTGGAAGGGGATGCAGAATGAAGATTGCAGTGGGAGCGGATCACGGGGGATTTGAACTGAAAGAACATGTGATGTCCTGGCTGAAGGACCACGGGTACGGGGTGGAAGACTGCGGCACCTACGACGGTGAAGTTTCCGTGGACTATCCGGAGTTCGGGAGGCTGGTCTCCAAGAAAGTGACCGGCGGGGAATGCGAGCTGGGGGTGCTCATCTGTGGCACGGGCATCGGGATCAGCATTGCGGCCAACAAGGTCCGGGGGATCCGCTGTTCTCTGTGCCACGATACCTTCAGTGCCAAGATGGCCCGGCAGCACAACGACGCCAATGTGTTGGCCATGGGCGGCCGGGTGATTGGCCGGGGACTGGCCCTGGAGGTTCTGGATGCCTGGCTGGGACAGACCTTCGAAGGAGGCCGGCACCAGAGACGGGTGGACCAGATCGGAGACATTGAACGTGACTGACCGTTCCTTTGCCAATCTGACGGTGGTGGACCATCCGCTGGTCGCAGACCGCATCACCCGGCTGCGGGACGGCGGGACAGAGGGGCCGGCGTTTCGAAGGCTGACCGAAGAACGGGCGGCTCTTCTGGCCTATGAGGCGTCCCGGGACCTGCCGGTTGCCGCCAGACAGGTGCAGACGCCCCTGGCCTCCTGTCCGGGGGTCCGTCTGGAGGCGTCCCCGGTGATTGTGCCCATTCTGCGGGCCGGTCTGGGGATGGTCCCGGGTGTCGCCCGGCTGTTTCCGGAAGGGCCGGTCGGACACCTGGGCATGTACCGGGATGAAGAGACCCTGAAGCCGGTGCCCTACTATGCAAAACTTCCGGAGCCCCTGACCGGGCGACCGGTGTTCCTGCTGGATCCCATGCTGGCCACCGGAGGTTCAGCCCTGATGGCCCTGGAGTACCTGCAGGAACAGGGGGCCGGGGATGTAAGGGTTCTCTGTCTGGTGGCGGCCCCGGAAGGGGTCCGGCGGCTGGAAGAGCGGTTTCCGGAGGTGCCGGTCTGGACAGCAGCTCTGGATGGCGGCCTGAACGACCGGGCGTACATCGTGCCGGGACTCGGAGACGCCGGGGACCGGCTGTTTGGCACTGGATGATGAAACAGAAAGGCGGATCAGATGCGAAAAAGCTGGGATGAATATTTTATGGACATCGCGTTCCAGGTCAAGGAACGGAGCACCTGCCCGCGGCTTCATGTGGGCGCCGTGGTGGTCAAGGACAAGCGGATCAAGGGCACGGGATACAACGGCAGTCCGCCCAAGTTTCCCCATTGTGAGGATGTGGGCTGCCTGATGATCGACGGGCACTGCAAGCGGACCATCCATGCGGAGGTCAACGCCCTGATGGAGTGTACACCGGACGAACGGCAGGGCGCCACCTTGTATGTGACCGCCCAGCCCTGTCTGGAGTGCACCAAGCTGATCATCGCCTCCGGAGTGTCCCGGGTGGTGTATGCCAACCCGTACCCCACGGAAGTGGATTTTTTTGCGGACGCCCCCTGGATCCAAGTGGTCTGCGTCAGCCGCAAGGAGGCCTAGCCGGATGGAACTGAAAACCATATCACTGCCCAAATTGAACAATCTGTCACCCACCATGGAATCCACAGCGCTGAAACTGATGGAAGAGGCCGGCGAACTGGCCCAGGCCATCGGGAAGTTTCGCTGCCTGAACGGGGAGACCCCCCAGTACACCCAGGAAGAAGTGCTGGACCTGACGGCCAAGGAGCTTCTGGATGTGGCCCAGACCGCCGTATCCATGATGTTCGTGCTGGAGGACCAGTATGGCATTGACATTGAAGAGGAAGTCAAGCGGCACATTGAAAAACTGGTGCGCAAAGGATACATCAAGAAGGAGACGTCATGAAGATCATCTGTGTATTTGGAACCCGGCCGGAGGCCATCAAGATGGCCCCGCTGGTCAAGGCGCTGGAGGCCAGCCCGGACCATCACTGCCAGGTGGTGGTCACTGCCCAGCACCGGGAGATGCTGGACCAGGTTCTGCGGCTGTTTGACATTACGCCGGACTTTGACCTGAACATCATGAAGGCCGGGCAGACCCTGGAGGAAATCACCTCCAGGGCGCTGCTGGGCCTGGCGGACATTTACCGGGCGCAAAAGCCCGATCTGGTGCTGGTTCACGGGGACACCACCACCACGTTTGCCGGAGCCCTGGGGGCGTTTTACGAACAGATCCCCGTTGGGCATGTGGAGGCGGGGTTGCGGACCGGCAACCGGTATTCTCCGTTTCCGGAGGAAATCAACCGGATGCTGACCGGCCGGCTGGCGGACGTGCATTTTGCGCCGACGGAAGGTTCCCGCAGCAACCTGCTGGCGGAAGGGATCCAGCCGGACACCATTACGGTGACCGGCAACACGGTGATTGACGCTCTGCTGATGACCGCGGACAGGCCCTTTGATCTGGGGAAGGTGCCCGGACTGGAGCGGCTGGATCCGGCGAAGAAAATCCTCCTGGTGACCAGTCACCGGCGGGAGAATCTGGGCGAGAAGATGGAACAGATTTTCCGGGCGGTGTCCTGTCTGGCCCGGGAATTTGATGATGAGATTCAGGTGGTCTTTCCGGTTCACCTCAATCCCCGGGTTCAGGAACTGGCCCGGAAGCACCTGGAAGCAGAGCCCAATGTTCTGTTGATCGAGCCCCTGGATTACCAGCCCTTTGTGGCCCTGATGAAGGCCTCCTATCTGATTCTGACCGATTCCGGGGGAATCCAGGAGGAAGCCCCGTCACTGGGAAAACCGGTTCTGGTTCTCCGGGACACCACAGAACGGCCGGAGGCCGTTGAGGCAGGAACCGTCAAGCTTTGTGGCACGGATTTCCAATCGGTTTACGGGGCAGCCCGGGCCCTTCTGACCGTGCCGGAACAGTACCAGGCCATGGCGGAGGCGGTCAATCCCTACGGGGACGGACAGGCCTGCGGCCGGATCGTCCGGTGGATTGATGATGTCTTCGGGAAACGGTAAGCCACGAAAGGTCTTCGCAGCCACGTCGTACGCCGGCGCCATGCTGTTCAGTCTGCTGATCGGGTACCGGGGGGGCCTGTGGATTGATGAACAGCTGGGGACAAGGCTGTTTTCCCTGCTGGGCATTCTGCTGGGCCTGAGCCTGTCTTTGGGTGTTCTGTTTCGGGAAACGATGAATCTGACGGGCCGGAAACGGAGGAAATAATGGGAAATGTGTTGATCGGGTTCCTGATGGGCGGGGCGGTGGCTCTTCCGTTTGGCCTGATGACCATGCTCTTGATCCGGGATCTGGAAACCGGGCCCCGGGGGCGCAACAAGTTTCAGCTCATAGTGGTGGGCACCCTGATGCTCGGGACCTATCTGTTGATGGCCCTGGCCCTGTCCCGGATCGCCGGGGAGATGGCTGCCGGGGGCCTGGTTCCCCAGGGGATCCAGCTGATGCTCGCCGGCCGGCAGCTGGCCGCCCGGCTTCAGGCGCTGGCCGCCAGACCGCCGCAGCAGGACGAAGAAAACCCGGAGTTTTCCGGGGGCGACCAGAAGAATGGGACAAATGAGTAAAAGCCGGCGTTTCAGGACAGAAACAGCCGGCTTTGGGACGCACCCGCGGGGTCCAGGTTCTGACGCATGAGCTGTGCAGTGAGAAAGACCTGTTTGGGCCGCAGGTCCATCCGGATGGCTCCGGTGGGGCATTCCTGCAGGCACCGGGTGCAGTGGATGCACGGGGACGGTCCTTCGGGGACCGGCCGGCCCTCACGGACGGTCAGGTGACAGACCGGGCAATGGCGGACACAGTTCAGGCAGCCTTGGCAAAGGTCCGGATCGATCTCAAACGGGGGGAAGCTCTCCTGCAGAACGGTCCGTTCGTCCCGGGGATCGGGGACCCGGTCCCGCAGGGACTGGAGCATCAGGTTCAGATTGGGCGGATCCGCGTTTCGCCGGGACAGCAACCGGGTCAGATGAGCGGTGCTTTCATTCACCAGGGCCCGGGTTTCCGGACCGGGAAGCCCCGGACTGATTCTCGGGGTGAAGTGCCGGCTCAGACAGTGGGTGCAGTCGGCTTCCAGGGCGCTCAGAACGGATCGGCCGCGAAACGACAGGATGCGGGCACCTTCGGCCAGGGCCAGCCCCGGAGACACTTTGCCAAAGGCCACAAAGAGGGCGGCAAAGCGGCCCCAGGGGCTGCCGGGAACCGGCAGGGGCAGCCGGGCCAGCAGATCGGCCAGGTTGTACTGCAAATGATCGATGTAGACCGGTCCTCCGGCCAGCAGCAGATCGTGGGCCGGAAGTCCGGCCAGAAAACGCTCAGGATCCCGGTCCACAAACAGTTCGCGGTTTCCGGTCAGATCGGCCCGGTGAACGGTCCAGCCGTTTTGGTCCAGCGACTGTTCGTACATACAGGCCACCCGGTCGGTGGTTCCGCAGGGGGAGAAGGACAGTATCAGGGCGCGCATGAAGGTCTCCTTTTCATCAGTTGATGAACCCATTATACGCTTCCGGAGGGACAGGCGCCATCCGGAACAGAAAGGCAGGAACGATGATCGACGTTCAGGACAGAGATCTGCAGATGGCCATCCGTCTGCTGGAAGAAAGCAGCGATACGTTTGTGGCGGTAAGAGATGAGGCCTTCATTTACCGTTCGAAGGAAAGGGGCGTTTCGCCGGTATTCGCGGCAAAGGCAGAGAACATCCCGCTCTTCGGGGCAGCGGTTGCCGACCGGGTGATCGGTCGGGGCATGGCCCTTCTGTTGGCCGGGGAGGGTGTCTGTCTGGTCTATGGGCAGACGGTGAGCGCTCCGGCCAAAGCCTTTCTGGAAGACCGGGGGATGTTCGCCGGAGCCGGCCGGGAGGTTCCTGTGATCGTCAACCGCACGGAAGACGGGCTCTGTCCCCTGGAGGCGGCCACCATGGAGATCTGCGATCCGGACAAAGCCCTGGATGTGATTGAAGCCATCCGCCGGGAAATCATGCGTCAGGGGCATGAGTAGACCCGGGGCTGCACATCCGGTCGTGTTGTCCGGTGTGTTTCTGGCACTGGGGGTCGTCTTTCCGCTTCTGTTTCATTCCCTGGGAAACGCGGGACCGGTCTTTCTGCCGATGCACTGGCCGGTGTTTCTGGGTGCGGTCCTTCTGCCGCCCGGCTGGGCTGCCGGGGTGGGACTGCTGACACCCCTTCTGAGCGGTGCCCTGACCGGCATGCCGGCGTTTCCCTTTGGGGTTGTCCTGATGGTGGAAATGGGTGTTTACGGCGGACTGTTTGCCCTGCTGGTCTCCCGTCTGGTCATTCCGGACGGGGGCCGGGCGGGTTCCTGGACAGGGTATGCTGCGCTGCTGGTGCCGGTGATGCTTTCCGGCCGAATGCTTCGCGTCGCGGTCAGTGCCCTGGTCTTTCCGTACCTGATGGGTGTGCCGTTTCGGCTGCCTGAGATTCTGGGGCTGATCTTCCTGACAGGGCTGCCGGGAATGACGATTCAGCTCGTTGTGCTTCCGCTTGTGCTGCAGCGCCTGACCCACTGGAAGCGGTGATGGTTGCAAGGCAACACTGGTTCGGACAGCGGACGCCCTGGAAGTCTGTATGACGCGTGGTCCTTTTCATCCGGTTCTCATGGACAACGGGGTTCCTGATGAGTGCTGCTGTCCACCCACGTGGAGCTGACCGGTGCCATCCGGTTCCGTAACCGAATCGATGTTGGGTTGTTCGGAATGACGCTTCGGCCGGTGCCTTCTGTGGTCTGATCCATGGGAGGGTTTTTTTTGGCCATTTTGCCGGTTCCCGTTCGGGCTGGTCCTTGGTTTCGCGGAGGATGGTGAACGTCGGTTTAAGCGTTAGGGACGAAAGGGATGCGTTTGAGAGTCATCGATCAGCGTGCGTGTCGGCTATGGGTGTTGACTGTGATCAGCCCAAAACACCAGCGGGTTACAGTTGCCCGCATTTTGACGATCGCTATGGTGTTTGCCCCAATACTTGGAGAACCAGACACCTTTTTTGCACCCAAATCAGCGGGCTGAAACGTATTGACTTTTAAGAAGCCCAGTGATGCGGGGGGCAGGCAGAACGCGATAAGGGGAGTACCGTTTCAGACTGTGAACGGGAAGGCGCTTGTTGCTCTGATCCCCCGCCGCCTCGCGGTGTGGTTACTTCCAGACAGTGGCCAGGCTCCTTGACGCCTGTGGGGCGAGGGTCTACCATAGAAGTGGAGCAGAAAGAGTGTACTGAGGATGAAAGGAGTCGATGACATGCTACGTTATGCAGTGATTTTCTTTGTAATCGCCCTGATTGCAGCTGTGTTGGGGTTTGGGGGCATTGCCGGTGCCGCATCAGGCATTGCGCGGATCCTGTTCTTCATCTTTCTCATTTTGCTGGTCATTTCGCTGATTACCGGGAGAAAGAGACTGTAACCATCGGAGGTGTGTTCAACACGATGTCATGGTCATTGTTGATGTGACGACGGGAGGTGCAAACCGTGACCAACGAATTGCCGAAGGAGGAAGTCCGGGAAACCAGGAGCGCAGAAAGCCCTGTGCAGCGGGTGATTGGTGTGCTGTTCACGATTTTGACGGTGCTGCTGCTGTTCCGGTTTGGTTTCAAGCTGCTGGGGGCCAACCCTGACAATGTGTTTGTGGATCTGATCTACCGGGGAACCCGGTGGATGGTCGGTCCGTTTGACGGCATCTTTTCTCCGGCAGATCTGAGTGAAACGCAAGCCGGTGGGGTCTTTGAACCGTCTGTGGTGATTGCCCTGATTGTGCTGGCGGTTGTTTACGGAATCATTCAGCGGCTGATCTTCCCGGGCCTGGTTCACCGGGTGGAACGTTCCCGGGGAATTGACCTGCCGGCACCGGATGTCCGGCAGGACGAAGACAATAACGGGAAAGACAGTTAGGTACCCGTGAGAAACAGACTGTAAACCGGAAGCGTCCGCCTTCCGGTTTACGTCTGTCAGTGATGAGAACGGTGATGAGAACGGACGTCACTTCTGTTGAAAAAGGGTCTTTCTTTTCGGCAGATATATACTATCATGGAGACAGACGAGGGAAGGAGGGCACCCATGTTAAACGAAAAGCAGCAGGAAGAGCTGATCGATCTGGCCAAGGAGCTGATTGACTGCCAGAGCTATACCGGACAGGAACAGGACATCAGCGAACTGGTGAAACAGCGGATGTTGGATCTTGGCTTTGACGATGCAGACATTGATGAAATGGGCAATGTGGTGGGCGTGATCCGGGGGAATCTTTTAGGACCCAGAATTCTGTTTGATGCACACCTGGACACCGTGGAAGCGGAGAACCTGGAGGACTGGCATTATTATCCCTTCAAGGCCCAGGTGGTAGACGACCGCCTGGTGGGCCGGGGGGCTACGGACATGAAGGGCTCACTGGCAGCCATGATGGTTGCGGCCAGTCATGTGGACCGCAGCAGTCTCAAGGGAGAAATATACATTTCGGGCACCGTCCACGAGGAAATCGCCGAAGGAGTGGCCATCCGGAATGTGCTGACCTGGGTGAAGCCTGATCTGGTGGTTATTGGGGAGTCCAGTCAGTTGGACGTCTGCCTGGGACAGCGGGGCCGTGCTGAAGTGGTTCTGGACGTGCTGGGAGAAAGTGCCCATTCCGCCAATCCGGAAGCGGGGATCAATGCAGTGCTGAAAATGATGCCCGCCCTGAAGCGGCTGGAAGACGTTGCACCGCCGAAAGATGATGTTCTGGGTGAAGGGATTCTGGTTCTGACAGACATCGTGTCTTCACCTTATCCAGGCTGTTCGGTGATTCCCCGGATCTGCAGGGCGACGTTCGACCGCAGGCTTTTGCCGGGGGAAACCCGGGAGGACGTTCTGGAGCGGATCCGGGGGGCACTGGAGCCGCTGACTCTTGAAGATCCGCAGTTTTCCTATGAGTTGTTTCTGGCGGAAAACAATTTCACCACCTGGACAGATTACGAGGTGTCCTGTGACCGGTTTGCCCCCGCATGGAAATACGATCCGGAGGAAAAATGGATCGTGCGGACCGTGGACATTTTGCGGGAGGCCGGGGTGGACGCGGAACTGTCGAGTTATTCGTTCTGCACCAATGGCAGCGGGTCAGCCGGCGAAATGGGCTACCGCACCCTGGGGTTTGGTCCGGGGATGGAAAACCGGGCCCACACTGCCGATGAGTACATCCTGCTGGACCAGCTTTACCAGGGCTGTTGGGGATACTGGCAACTGATGGAAAATCTGGGGACCGACAGCAAGGTGTTCATGGACTATTGAACCATTGACATATACCCCCAAGGGGTATATAATGACAGATGAAATCAAGAACAGAAGGAGGACAACCATGCCACAAATTGAAGTCAGGTTTCCCGGAGGGAAGAAAACTGAAACGCTCATCAACGGGTTTTCCGTACTGAGTGATCAGCCGGAGTCAGGCGGCGGCGAAGGATCAGCCCCGTCTCCCTTTGACATGTTTCTAGTATCGATCGCCAGCTGTGCCGGATACTACGCTCTGGAGTTCTGCAAGGGGCGCAGCATCCCGGTGGACGAGCTGAGCGTGAACTGCACCACGGAGTACGATCCGGAACGCAGACTGATAAAACAGATCAACATCAACGTGATCACCCCGCCGGAATTTCCGGAAAAATACAAAGACGCCATTTTAAAAGCCGTGGATCAGTGTGCGGTCAAACGGCACCTGGTCAATCCCCCGGAAATAGCTGTCCGGGCGGAGCTTCGCTAGGGCGTGACATCATCTCATAAGCACAGAAAAAGAAGACGATCGTCTTCTTTTTCTGTGCTAAAATGAGTTGTAACCCCTGTTGGAAGAAAGGGTGCCGAAAAGGCAAACTGACTTATTGAAGGGGTACAGGGGGAAAGACGTATGAAGAAACTATCGCTTATGCTGGTGATCGCATTGTTACTGACCGTTCTGGCCCCTGGGGCTGCTCTTGCCCAGGATCCGGTGCGGGTGTTCGTGGATGGACGGGAAGTGTCCTTTACCAATCCGCCGGTTCTGGAAGCGGGGACCACCCTGGTGGAATTCCGCCCGATTTTTGAACGACTGGGTCTGACGGTCGGCTGGGACCAGGACACCCGGACGGTGACCGGAACGAAGACCGGGCTGCAGATTGAGCTGCGTATCGGTGATGCTGTGGCCCTGGTCAATGGACAGGAAGCAGCACTACGTCTGGCCCCGCGGATCCAAAACGGCCGGACGCTGGTTCCGCTTCGTTTTGTGTCGGAGCAGGCCGGTTTTCCGGTTCAATGGGACTCAGCGACCCGGCAGGTGCGAATTGGGGGCACCGGAGTGCCGGCTCCGGTCGTGTCGGTCGTCAGGCTGGCTGCGGGGGGCGCTCATATGCTGGCCGTCTCTGAAAGCGGCCGGGTGTATTCCTGGGGGTCCAACAGCAGAGGGCAGCTCGGCCTGGGCGATGGGGTCGAGCGGACCCGCCCGGTCGTTCTGGACGGGCTTCCTGTGGTGACCGGACTGGCCGCCGGAGGGTCTCATTCCCTGGCCCTGCGGCCGGACGGTGGGGTCTGGTCCTGGGGGCTCAACATTTATGGGCAACTGGGGACAGGCAACACGGTTGACCGCAGCCGCCCCGGGGAGATTGATCTTGGAGCCATCCGGGAGCTGTCAGCAGGCAGGGACCACAGCCTGGGGCTTCGAGCGGACGCAACGGTGCTGGCCTGGGGCGGAAACGACCGGGGGCAGATCGGCGACGGCACGAAGGTGGACCGTTCAAGGGCCACGGCGGTCAGCGGTCTGGGAAACATCCGGCAGGTGGCTGCGGGAGGAACCCATTCCCTGGCGCTTTCTGCCGACGGCCGGGTGTATGCCTGGGGTGAAAACCGGTTCGGCCAGCTAGGCGACGGATCCATGGCGGACCGCAGCCGTCCGGTGGCCGTCCGGGGACTGACCGGGGTGACCATGGTGGCTGCGGGAAGCACCCACAGCCTGGCGATTTCCGCGGATGGGCGGGTCTATGCCTGGGGCGAAAACCGCTATGGGCAGCTTGGGGATGGGTCACTTCTGGAACGCAGTATGCCGGTGGCTGTCAGCGGGCTGACCGGCGTGGTGGCCGTGGCCGCCGGTGACGGCCATTCCCTGGCGCTTCGAAACGATGGTACGGTCTGGGCCTGGGGCCTGAATTTTGATGGTCAGCTGGGCACGGGAAACCGGGTGGAACGCCGCACACCGGCCCGGGTGGACGGCCTGATGAGCGTCCGGCAGATCGTGGCAGGTGACCGGTTCAGTGCCGCCCTGACGGAAACCGGGGAGGTCTGGTGCTGGGGGCTGAACAACCGGGGGCAGCTAGGCCTCGGTGGGTTTACCGAGCGGACCCGGCCCCAGCAGGTGGTCTTTCCGGCGCCGTAGGAAACGCCATCGGATTGACCGGCATGACAGCATGAATGCTTAGGAAGGAATCTAAGACCATGAAGACTCTGATCATTGTGAACCCGGCGGCCGGGCGCAGACGCTGCGCAGGCATCTGGCGGGATTTGGAAATCAAAGCGCTGGACCTGTTTCCGGATGCCCGGGTGGTCATGACCAAGGGACCGGGACACGGGGAAGTCATTGCGGCAAAAAATCCCGGGTCCCGGCTGATTGTGGTTGGAGGAGACGGAACGTTTCATCAGGTGCTTCAGGGGGCCTACGGAACCGGGTCGGTGATGGGGATGGTTCCCGCGGGAAGTGGAAACGACCTGATCCGGGCTCTGGACATCCCGGCGGATCCGGTCGAGGCTCTGGCCCGGGCCGCCCTGGGCCGAACCCGCCTGATCGATCTGGGGATGGTTAACGGGGAGTACTTTGTCAACGGGGCCGGAGTGGGTTTTGACGCCAAGGTGACCTACGATGTCAACGGAGGGCTGGGGCTGTTCAAAGGCAGCATGGCCTATATGACGGCTCTGTTCTGGAACCTGCTGACCTACCGGGGAAGCCGGGTGCGACTTGAGGGAACACAGTACGTCCATGAGGGCCGGGTGTTGACCGGCGTTGCGGGAAACGGCTCCTACCTGGGGGGAGGCATCCGGGTGGTTCCGCATGCCCGGCCGGATGACGGGCTGCTCAGTTTCTGCATCATCAGTAACGTGGGTGTCTTGAAAAGGCTGTTCTTTTTTGCTAAAGTGAAGCGAGGGACCCATGAGGGCCTCCCTTTTGTGCATATGTTTGATGATACCCGGTTGCGGGTGGAATCGGACCGGGAACTGCTGGTTCATGCGGACGGTGAGATCTGTGGGACGACGCCGGCAGAATTTGTGGTGATTCCCCGGGCATTGGAGGTCTTGGTTTGAGTGAACAAAGCGTGGTGGACAAAGAGGCCATCGAACAGAAGTTGCTGGACATCCGGCCGGCCATCCAGCAGGATGGCGGGGATTTTGAGATTTTGAACATCAGTGACGACGGGGTGGTCCGGCTGCGGATCAAAGGAACGAAAAACAATAAGCCCCGGACCCGGGAGACCCAAAAACGTCTGCTGGATTACGTTCTGCGCAAGGATCCCGAAATCACCGGGTACACGAAGATTGAAAAGGTGGACTGGGAAACCCCCAAGCCCCAGGGGCTGATGGAACGGTTTATCGATATCTTCAGATAAAGAAGGAGGAAGACGATGAGAGAACGAGTGGAAGCAGCACTGGCCAAAGTGCGTCCTGCCCTGCAGGCGGACGGCGGCGATATTGAACTGGTGAACGTCCGGGAAGACGGCGTGGTGGAAGTCCGTCTGAAGGGAGCCTGCGGCGGATGCCCCATGGCCAAGATCACCCTGAAAAACGGTGTGGAACGCGTGCTGACGGCGGAGATCCCTGAGGTGAAGGAAGTCATCGAAGTGGAGTAACGCTGCCTGCCGGCCCGGTCTGTGCCGGAACCGTTGAATGAAGAATGACCCGCTGGGCTCCTGTAGCCGGCGGGTCTTTTTGATGAGATACAAGATGTTGTGTTTTTTGTCGTTGTCAAGAGGAAAAACCACAAAATAGTCCAATCTTTTTTTGAATTGGATCTTGCCAAACAGAGTTGTCAGCGGTATCATGAAAAAAACGCACAAGATGTAGTGGTATTTAAAGTGTGAAAATACAAGATGGAGGGTCCTTATGTTAACCAGAGTACAGAAACGAAACGGAGACATCGTCGATTTCGATCTGAGCAAGATTGAAAGCGCCATTTTCGCAGCAGCCCAGTCCGTGGGAGGAAACGACCGGGAACGGTCCAGGGAACTGGCGGAAATGTGTCAGAACATCATTACGGAAGTGTTTGGTTTTGGCATCCCCTCCGTGGAGGATATCCAGGACGTGGTGGAAAAAGTGCTGATTGAAGAAGGGCACGCATCCACCGCAAAAGCGTTCATTCTGTACCGGCAGAAACACAATGAGCTCAGGGACGCCAAAAATCTGTTTATGGACGCAGAATCCATGGTGGACGAGTACATCTCCCTGGACGACTGGAAAGTCAACGAGAACGCCAACATGGGGTTTTCCCTCCAGG
The DNA here is from genome assembly GCA_007121025.1 of Bacillota bacterium. Taxonomy (GTDB): domain Bacteria; phylum Bacillota; class TC1; order TC1; family UBA5767; genus SKMO01. The sequence continues at coordinate 20,577 of SKMO01000037.1, forward strand.
GCCTGAACAATCACATTGTGGACGCCATCACGAAAAAATACTGGCTGAACAAAATTTACGACAAGGATCTGCGGGAAGCCCATGTGAACGGGGACATCCACATTCATGATCTGGGCCTGCTGGCTCCCTATTGCTGTGGATGGGACCTGGAAGGTCTTCTGATGGACGGGTTCCGGGGAGCCACCGGAAAAATTGAATCCTCACCGGCCAAACATTTTGGGTCTCTGCTGGGACAGATCGTCAACTGGCTGTATACGCTTCAGGGCGAAGCGGCCGGAGCCCAGGCGGTCAGTTCCCTGGACACTTATGTGGCGCCGTTTATCGCTTACGACGGACTGGACTACGACGCGGTGAAGCGCCAGGTGCGCTCCTTTGTCTACAACCTGAACATTCCCACCCGGGTGGGTTTCCAGACGCCGTTTACCAACATCACTCTGGACATTACACCTCATCCTCTATTAAAGGACCAGGGCGTGATCATCGGGGGCAAGCGGATGGACACCACCTACGGAGAGTACGCCAACGAAATGGAAATGTTCAACCGGGCGTACTGTGAGGTCATGATGGAAGGAGACGGGGCCGGACGAAGCTTTTCGTTCCCCATCCCGACCATCAACATCACCACGGACTTTCCCTGGGAGTCTGAGGTGGTCGGCAAGATCATGGAGATGACCCGGAAATTTGGGACCCCCTATTTTGCCAATTTCATGAACTCGGATCTGGATCCGGCAGACGTCCGCTCCATGTGCTGCCGTCTGCGGCTGGACAACCGGGAACTGCGAAAGCGCGGTGGCGGACTGTTTGGCGCCAACCCGCTGACCGGGTCGATCAACGTGGTCACCCTGAATATGGCCCGCATCGGGTACGTCTCGGAAACGGTGGAGCAGTTCAAGTCAAACGTCCGCCAACTGATGGAAAAAGCCAAGCGGATCTGCGAAGCCAAGCGGGAAATGCTGGAAAAATACATGGAATGCGGTCTGTACCCGTACTCCCGGTTTTATCTGCGCCACATCAAGGACACCCAGGGCGAATACTTCCGCAACCATTTCAACACCATCGGGCTAAACGGCATGAACGAAGCCTGCCTGAACCTGATCGGAGACGACATCACCACCGAGGAGGGACTGGAACTGGCCGTTGAGATCATGGACTTCATGAACAAGGTCATCGGGATCTTCCAGGAGGAGACCGGAAGCCTGTGGAATCTGGAAGCCTCCCCGGCGGAAGGGGCGGCCTACCGGTTTGCCCGGATCGACAAACGGATGTACCCAAACATCATCACGGCCGGGGAAAACGAGTCCTATTACACCAACTCCACCCAGCTTCCGGTGGGGCACACCAAGGACATCTTTGAAGCCCTGGAACTGCAGGAACCCCTGCAGACCCGCTACACCGGAGGAACGGTGCTCCACGGATTCATCGGGGAGGAGATTGAAAGTGCCCAGACGGTCAAGTCCCTGATTAAAAAGGCGTTTGCCAACTCGGAGATTCCATACCTGACCATCACGCCGACCTACAGCATCTGCCCGTCTCACGGCTACCTCAAAGGCGAGCAGTTCAGCTGCCCGGACTGCGGACAGGACACGGAGGTCTGGACCCGGGTGGTGGGCTTCCACCGGCCGGTGCAGTCCTGGAACAAAGGCAAGAAGGAAGAGTACCGGGAGCGGGTGGAATTTGATCCGGCGGTCAGCCTTGTGCCGGCCGGCAAAGCCAAAGCGGTCTGATGCGCGTCGGGAGCCTGCTGAAAAGCTCGTTTATCGACTATCCGGACCGGATCGCTGCGGTGCTCTTTACCCGGGGATGCAATTTCCGCTGCCCCTACTGCCACAACCGGGAGCTGCTGGAATCCGACGGTCCGCTGCTTTTGCCCGATGAGATTGACCGGGTGCTGGCTCCCAGGATCAAGTACCTGGACGGGCTGGTGATCTCCGGCGGGGAGCCCACACTCCATCCGGATCTTCCCGACTGGATCCGGCACCTGAAAAAGACCACCGGTCTGGCCATCAAGCTGGACACCAACGGCACACAGCCCGGTGTCCTGCGCCGGCTGATCCGGGACGGTCTGGTGGACTTTGTGGCCATGGACGTTAAAGGGCCGTCCACCCGTCTGCCGGAAGTGGCCGGCCGCCTGGTGGACGTGGGGGCCATACGGGAGTCGGTCCGCCTCCTGATGGAGGGCGACCTTCCCTATGAGTTCCGGACCACGGTGGCCCGGGAACTGCTGAGCCCGGATGACCTGACCCAACTGGCCGAAGAGATCTCGGGCGCCCGGCGCTACGTGCTCCAAAGCTTCCGTGACAACGACGAGGTGCTGGCAGGACCCGGA
>SKMO01000078.1 GCA_007121025.1 Bacillota bacterium
ACCAGTTATGACCGCGAGATTATTTCTGTTTCAATGCCCGAAGCAATCCTGAAAAACGCTCCTGTTTCGTCCAGATCCATACCGCATTTATTCAGCCATCGCACAAATGTGAACGAATCACCACGTTGGCCTGTTTGGTGGTCCGTTTGATGTATCTCTCTTCTTCATGTCGTCACGACCCGATTGTTATCGGCCTTCTTTTGTGATGGCTCTGGTTAACGCTTGTTGTTGATTCAACCATGAGATTCTTCGTGTGATAGAGCATATGCTTCCTCTTATCGACACTTATACAGAACCTACGTCACAGCTTCCTGATTCCTTAAGCAACGTTGCCTAACTTTTTTGAGCCAAACACCACAAATGACCCCCAAAAAAAGTCCTGCAAAATGAGCAACGTCACTATCTAAGGTTTGGAGATCCAGAATCACTGAAAGTGTACTAAAAAAAATGAGCGCCCATACCCACATCTTCCCTTTTGCACGCAACACGACCGTATCGGGTCTCAATATTCCAAATGCACCAACGATACCGTATACCGCTGCAGAAGCCCCTACGATAAGCCCTGTTCTATCAATGAACATTCTTGTCAATGGAAACGTTATACTTCCGAATAGTCCTGCCAGTACATAAACAATGATGACTGTTTTAGAATTTGTAACCTTCTCTAATTCCAAACCAAAAAAGAAAAGTATGCCCATATTCAGAATTAGATGAACGAATAATTCATGTGAGATAAACACAGTAAACAGTGTCCAAGGTTGTCCAAGTATTGTGTTTATATCCTGCCCCAGTAATAGTTGTTCTCTGAGGCTGGGAATCATATTTAAAGCGATAAACATGGCAATATTCGTAAATATAATTGCTAAGACTCCCTTACCCTCACGAACACCTTCCTTGTACTTCTTTGCTATCTGTTCTTTCATTGCCATTTTCCTTTCTGTCCCTCGATACGATGTCACCACATTCATTTCATATGCGAAAATCCATACGATATTGATCAACATTATCGCGCTTGTTCTCTGTCCCATCCCGACACAGTCTTCAGGCTTCCCCACAAACGTATCGTTCACGGCACTTACTTCTCGTTGTATTGGCGTACTGTCAAGTTGTTTTTATTGACAGTACTTCAGCCGTTATCATGGGAGATCTGCCCGGCAGGTCCGGACTCTTACGCCCCCTTTTGGGCCTGCCGGACCAACCGGATCATCATCCGGAACATGGCGGCATGGCCATGGCCGTTGATCTGGTTTCCGGTTCCTGTGAAGTAGAGTCCGGACGCCGGATGGTGAAACGCAAACGCTCCGGAATGGCCCCAGAACCCCAGAATCTCACCGACTGCTGGTCCGGGTATCAGCAACCGGGGAACCCAGAGCTTTTCCAGTCCAACGCCAAAGTAGAACTGCCCAGGTGATCGGTTGAAGCGCCACTGTTTGAGTTCGTCCAGCTGTTCCACGGGAAAGAATGTGCCCCCGAAAAACGCCTTCAGAAAGGTCATCGTCTCCCGGGCTGTGGACACCAGTCCCCCTTCAGCGGTGACAGACGCAATGTATTTGGGCACATGAATCGGATTGGAACGATAGTACATCGGGACGGGTTTGGTGTCCGTCTCATCCTGAAATGCATAGGTTTCCTGGAGTTTCAGTGGCTCAAACAGCACTTCCCGGAACACTTCTGCAATGGGTTTTCCGGCAATCGACTCGATGATCCCGCCCAAAAGCTCATAGTTGGTGTCCGAATACCGGACCTTGCGCTTTTCTCCCGGTTTGAAGTCCGGCCTCATGAGACGAACCCGCTTCAGGATTTTTTCCAGGGGCCAGGCTTCGTCCCGGCCCCCGAACAGATCTTCCTGGGGCCTGTGTCCATCCACCCTTCCGGAAAAATAGTCGGGCAGTCCCGACGTGTTGGCCATCAGGTGCCGGACGGTAATCTTCCCGGTATAGTCCACCCCGTCCAGAACATGGATTTTCTCCACCAACCCGGCAGGGAAGAATTGAATCATCGGGTCGTCCAGGTTGAGACGCTTTTGTTCCCGGAAAACCAGAAGCACCGCGGTCACATACAGTTTTGTCACGCTGGCAATAAAATAACGGTCATCGGCCTGCATGTTTCCTTTGCTGCTCAAAAGAGACAATGATCCGTCTGTGTCTTCCACATGAAACACCGCTCCGTGAACATGCTTTTTTTGTACGGCCCGATCCATCAGTGTATTCAGCAATTCCTGACTGATTCTGTTTTTCATGATACCTCCATCATGTAGAACGATTTATTGTTGTTGATTGTTCCCGTCCAAACGTTTTGCTCAGGCTCGCTGATCGGCTGTCATCAGAATCTCTTTGTGCCGGGAACGTTTTGTCTCTGTACCAGCCAGCAGACAACCACCGGCCACAAGCACCGCAAAACCTTCAGCAAACACCGGTGTCAGCCAGATCCCCGTGGGACCCCACCAGACCGGGAACAGCAACAGTCCGATCACCGGCAACACCAGACTCCTGGCGACGGCCACCATCAGTGACCGGGACGCCATTTCTATGGCTGTGAAATACATGGATCCAAGCATAGCCAGCGGCATGAAAAACATGGCCCACCGCACCGTCCGGGCGACCTCTAGACTGAGAGCCAGGGCCTCCGGCTGACCGGGCAGAAACAATCCGGCCACGGTTTCAATCTGCCAGGTGATCAGGGCAAACACCCCGGTTCCAACCAGGAAACAAAGAAGCGCCACCCGCCACAGTGCCCCCCGGACCCGGTGAATCTTCCCTGCACCGTGGTTATAGCTGAAAATGGGTTGGGTTCCGTTTCCAATGCCCATCACCACAAACATCCCCACAAGAAGAAGATACTGGACCAGTGTAAATGCTGCCACACCGAGAGCCCCCACATGGGTCAGAATCATCCGGTTGAACAGAAACGTGGTGATTCCGGCAGCCAGGCTGTTGAACATTTCAGAAGAACCATTGACCGCCACAGTCCGAAACGTCCTCAAGGTAGCTTCAGGCCGGGCAAAACGCAGCCCGGACTGTTTATGCAATGTCTTGCGGATGAAATACCACCCGAAAATCAACGCACCGATGCTCTGGGAAATTCCTGAGGCCAGAGACGCCCCGATGATTCCCAGATTCAGGGTATACAGGAAAACGTAATCCAGGCCAATGTTCAGAAGGGCGCATCCGGCCATTACAGCACTGGCCAGATTGGGGTTGCCATCGTTTCGGACCGATTGTTCCAGTATGAAGGTTAACAGGATGAACACAAAAAACGGCACAAATCCCCGCAGGTATTCCCCGGCAAACATTCCCAGACTGCCTCCGGTTGTTCCGAGAACCCCCAGAATTCTTGGCATCAGAGCCACCGTCAGCAGACTGGCCAGAGCGCCAATGGCCACACCAAGGCTGACAATCAGGCCCAGAACCCGGCTGGCCCTGCGGTTTTCACCTGCCCCCAGAAGCACGGCAATCCGGGCGTTTCCGCCAACCCCGATCATCACTCCCAGGCCGGCCAGCAGTGCAAACACCGGATAGAGGATGTTCACAGATGCCAGCGCTTCCGGACCGAGCCGGCGCCCGACCATCATCCCGTCAACGATCTGGTATAACGCCATGAACAGCATCGATGCCACGGCCGGTGTTGCATGCCGGCCAATCAGTTTCCCCAGTGGCTCATTCAGAAATTCCTCCCTGGCCCCGTGGTGTACTTCCGATAACGTCATTGGTTTACTTTCCTCCCGCATGGTTCCTTTCTTACTCCTTTCTTTCTGATTGGTCAACCCTTTGCTGACCTCCATCCTCCGGGACCCTTCTGTTGAGAATCCTGGCCATCACGTCCAGTATCAGCACAGTGGCCTCGCCCAACTGCTTCTGGTCCTCTGCCGGTAGTTCACCCAGGTAATCACGAAACCGCCCCTCCATCGCTTCTTCCATCCGGAGAAACTGCGCCGTCCCTTTTTCACTGATCCGCAGGAGCACCCTTCGGCGATCCCGGGCGTCCGGTACCCGTGTGACCAGTCCCTGATCGACCATGGAGTTGATCATTACGGACAGGCTTGGGGGTGAGACCATCAGCCGGCCTGATAACTCCTTCAAGCTCAAATCCGGTTGCATGTTCAGCTCAAACAGCACCATAAACCGTTCACCGGTCAGTCCCAACATGGTGGTCACTTCAGGCATCCATTCCAGCCAGGTTTTTCGGGTGAACAGGGACAGTTCATTGATCATGGTGTTGAGCTGTCGTGCCTGTAAATCCAAGTCCGGGTGTTGTTCTTTTTTGTCCATTTTAATTCTACCTCCTATTTATTCAATTATTTAATTGTTTTGATTTAAATTAATTATAATAACTAACTATTTATTTGTCAAACATTTTCTAGCAGTTTATTCAATAAAGAATCCTGCTGAACGGTTGTTCAGCAGGATCTCCGCCGGACTGTCGAGCGATGCCCTCAGGACAGAAACAGACAACGTCTATCAGGCTGTATCCCCAAGAGTGCTTACCCGGTTCTTGCCATTTCGTTTTGCGTGATACAGTCCCTGATCTGCCCGATGGATCAGATTATCTATGGACTCCTGAGCCTGACTGGCGGCGACACCAAAACTGCAGGTGATGTTCTTGCCGTGGGAATAGACACCATCTGAAAGGGCCATGCGCAGTCGCTCAGCGATGGTCACGGCTTCTCCCAATGTGGTCTCCGGACAGACGATCAGAAACTCCTCCCCGCCCCACCGGCCCACCTGGTCATCTTCCCGGATCCGGGACTCCAGAAGCCGGCCGATTTCCGTCAGCACCTGGTCACCCGCCTGATGACCTCTGGTGTCATTGATCACCTTGAACGAATCGATGTCCAGAAGGATCACAGCGTAACCGCATTCCTTGCGCAGCATCCTGCGGTGTTCCCTCTCCAGAATCAGGTTGATTTTCCGGCGGTTGTAAAGCCCGGTCAGAGGATCAACGGTAGACATTTCGACCAGTTCTTCATTTTGTTCCCGAATGGTCTGGGCGTTTTGGACGATGGTCGCCTGGCTGACAAAAGATGAGACAAACCGGCGGTAGTTCAGGACAGAGGCACACCACGCAATGATGTTGTTGGCGAAAACATCTCCTGCGTATGTCGTTGCGGCGGCAACCGGCTGAAACCGGGGAAACAACATCACAATGGCCAGTGCACTGACCAGATAAAGCGGAAGACTGCGGTGGGGTTCCACGACAAACAGAACCCCAAAGCCATAAAGGACCGCAATGTACACTGTGGGCAACAGAAACAGACCATCCGGAACCACCAGTGTCCTGAATGCTGCAATCGCGAACCCGGCCATCCCAAAACTCAGTTCGTAGGCGCTGTGCGCAAAGCGCACCGTTTCCGGCCGTTTCATATGAAGCAGCACACTGACTGAGGCATAGATGAGCATCAACAGGGCTGTCGCCAGATGAACGCTCCCGATCATGGACAACGGCGAATGAACGTTGAGTCCATAAAACAGCTGTTCAACCGTCAAAAAGCCTGACAATAAGAGAATCGTCAGATTGTTTTGTGCAAATCGTTTCTGCCGTAAAGCTCTTGTCTGTTCCTGGGGCACGTTATACAGCAGAGCATTTTTGAAGCCCTTCATTATAATCTCCTGTCACTCTCGCATGTGTTATGGTCTCATCTCAAGCGGGGGAGGTGCATTTATCTTCCATAGCCCATTATGGGCTATTTTGACGGTGATTTCCACTGTTTCATGGCCCAAACCACTCATTTTCCTTGTCTTGTCCTGCCGATATTCACCACTGGATTTTCTCGTGGTGGTTTCATCTCTTCCCCGTTCGATTCCTGGTCGGCCAGAACAAACGGACAACGGGCTTTTGCTGGATCTCCCATTTGCCGGTAAACGGTTGCCAGCAGACTGACCATACAGTATATTGGTAAAAACGAAAGAAGGTGCGCTATGGATCCCGACAGACGAAACGCATTGAGGGATTTCCTGAAAGACAACATCCGTCAGGAAGTGAACTTTTTCGAAACAGACCAGAACCTGGGTCTCATTCCGCCACCCATTGAAAAACGGCCTCGCCCGGGCGATCCCCTATTCTCTCTTCCCGACCCGGACAATTATTCCCCGGGCATGTCTTTTGCACAAGCCGTTCGCCAACGCAAAAGCCGCCGTTCCTTCAGCAAAGCACCGCTGACAACAGAGGATCTGGGTTATCTTCTCTGGATGACACAGGGGGTCCGAAAAAAAACAAACGGGGTGTATCTGCGCAGTGTCCCTTCGGCCGGTTGCCGCCATGCCCTGGAAACGTATCTGGCCATTCTGAACGTTGACGGGCTGGAGCCAGGCATCTACCGGTATCTTCCGTCATCCCACCAGCTGGTCCACCTGTCCTCGCCTTCCAGGCTGGGAGATCAGCTCGCCCGGGCGGCTCTTGACCAACCGTTTGCCGGCCGGGGTGCGGTGACTTTCCTCTGGACAGCCATCCCTTACCGGATGGAATGGCGCTACAGCGAAGCGTCCTATAAAGTGATTGCCCTTGACGCAGGTCATGTATGCCAAAACCTCTATCTGGCCTGCGAAACCATTGGGGCCGGAACCTGTGCCATTGCGGCCTACCGACAGAAACTGGCCGACAGTCTGCTCGGAGTGGACGGAAACGATGAATTTGTGGTTTATCTTGCCCCCGTGGGCAAAATTCGAAATCAGGAAATGGAGTGAACCCATGAAACGTGCAAAAATGGAAGAACTGTACAAAGAGTCTTTGCGCCTGCTCAAAGAACGGGGCGTAACGCCCGAAGACATTGCTGACCTGGTCCTGTTCCTGCAACGGCCCTACGAACCGGATCTGACTCTCGAACGTTGTCTGGAAAGCATCGATGCCGTCCTCTGGAAACGGGAGGTTGCTCACGCCATTCTGACTGGTATCGCCCTTGATCAGCTGGCTGAAGAAGGAAAACTCCCCCAGCCCCTCCTGGATATCGTGGTGTCAGATGAGGGTCTTTACGGCATTGATGAGATCCTTCCCCTCTCAATCGTCAACCTGTATGGGACCATCGGGCTGACCAGCTACGGATTTTTGGATAAAGAAAAGGTGGGCATCATCCGGGAACTCGACACCAAAACAGAGCACAACGTCCACACCTTCCTGGACGATCTGGTGGCCGCCATCGCGGCGGCAGCGGCAAGCCGGATTGCCCATGGAGAGTGGAGTGAACCGGAACACGAACTGTAAACGATCGTTTTGACCAATTCATATGACCCGGAGTCTTCCTAGCCCCCTGCTGGAAACACCGGGTTTTTTGTTGCGTCATTGTCCCAATGCCCGGAAATGCAGGAATTGTTGCAACCGCAACGGATTTTTCCGGATTAATGGGCTATTCTTGGATTCAACGTTCAGAAATGAACAAATCCAACCACGGGGTGAACAACAATGGACATTGTAACACTTTCTCTGTGGGGCATTTCTTTGCCCCTGGCCGCATTTTCCTTCTTCAAACGCAAAAACCGGACCATTGACGCCGCCAGGAAGGCCCGCTCCATGATGGGCGCAATGGCGACCGACATTGTGGCCA
>SKMO01000144.1 GCA_007121025.1 Bacillota bacterium
AACAGGATTATGAACAACTCTTACAGCAATGCGTCGTCAAATGACAAATGAATCGCTTGTCACAACTTCATAACTTCAGCATACAACGAATCGTTCGGACAGTATTATTGTGTGATGCAATCATTTGTTTGTATATCACAGAGCGATTCATCTCCCCTCTGCAGGGGAGGGGGTCTTCTCGCTAAATAATGGCAAATGCCCGTACACATTAGTTTGTGAAGTTCCTCTTTTGAAAAGGATTTCTGAAAGTAAAGTCGAATAGTTAAAAATGAACTGCTTTATGGGGAGCGGTCGAGACTGATGAGTCCGCCCGGAAATATTTTTTCCAAAAAGAAGGGTTTTGGTCTCAGAAGTCGAAATAACAAACTATGTGATGTTGGACATCTAAACCACAGGAGGAGAAAAAATGAAAAAGTACTTTAAACCACTTGTATTACTGCTCGCACTGATGATGGTTGTTTCCTTTACAGCCTGTGCCTCACCCGCGGAGGACCCCCCTGCTGCCGATCCTAATGATAACGGCGATGTAGACGTCCCCGCTGAGCTTCCATCTGTTGCATTGGCATTGCCCGGCCCGATCGCTGACCTTGGCTGGAACGCTTCTGGTTATGCCGGCCTGATGCTGCTCGAAGAAACGTATGGCGTCGAGGTATCTTTCACGGAGAGCGTATCACAGTCAGACATTGAGGACGTTCTGAGAAACTATGCCGCGGCTGGCTTTGGGGTTGTTTTCGCCCACGGCTCTCAGTTCCAGGACGCCGTCCTGAACACCGCGCCAGAATTTACTGACACGAAATTTGTCATCATCAACGGGATTGCCAGCCAGGCGCCAAACGTAGCATCCGTTCAGGTTGCTGACGAAGAGCAAGGCTTCCTGATGGGCGCATTCGCTGCCCTGATGACTGAAACCGGAACTATCGGCGTCATCGGCGGAGCTGAAATTCCCCCGATTACCAATGCCGTTGCAGGATTTTCCGTTGGTGCTGAGTACGCAGATCCAAGCGTCAGAGTGCTGTCTGCAATGACCGGCTCCTTTGAGGACGTCAGTGCAGCGAAGGAAACTGCTTTGTCCATGATTGACCAGAATGCTGACTTCATTGCAGCCATTGCCAATCAGGCGGGTCTTGGACCACTGGAAGCCACTGCTGAAAGAGGCGTATACTCCATCGGAGCCAACGTCGACCAGTTTGAGACTTCCCCCGAATCCGTTGTAACCAGTGTGGAAAAAGACGTTACCATTGCGTACGACTTTGCTTTCACCAACATTATTGAAGGCACCCTGGACGCAGACATCTACAGAATCGGTGCTGCTGAAGGCCTGATTTTCTTCTCACCATACCATGACTTTGAAGATTTCGTTCCTGATTCGGTCAGAGACCGGATGGATGAAATCATGGCAGACCTGGTGGAAGGCCGTGTAACCATTCTGAATTAGCAAACCCGTACCTCTCTATAGAAATACCGTTTAAACCCTATACAAAAAGGGCTCCTATCCCCATGGGAGCCCTTTTTGTATGGAGTTCTGCCCGGCACGGGTGCATGCTAGTCTTCGAACGTCTGATACGTAGGCTGGTCGTGCCGTCTGTTCGCTTATGGCAAAGGATTCCACTTTCAGGTGGAATCTGAAAGAAACCGGTGGTAAAGCACGGGGTCGGGGAACACGAAACGCCTGGAGGGTTTGCCGGATGGATGCTGTTGCCAAACAAACCGAAGTCCAAACGACACGTATTCCTGAGATCCTGGAGAATACGCTGGCCGCGTGCCTTTGCGCTCCCGAACCTCTGCCGTGATGCAGGGCTGACTCTCCAGAGGTCCGCAGAGGCCATCGTACCTGACGAACCAGCCAGGGACGGACCGAACGTCAGGAGATGAAGTGCATATTTCGTGAGTCACACAGACAGCAGGCAGAAACGACCGTCAATTTCATTAGAACGCAGGGGAGTACACCGATGCAGCCGTCCTACTGGAAAGAATCCAGAAGGAAAGCCACGGATACCGGCTGGGACCTTCAGACCCGCCGGTACGGCATCTGGACTTTCCCAAAACGGGTGGCAGTCTACGCAGTCTCGGAATCCCACAATAGTGGACCCGTTGATCCAGCAGGCCATTGCCCCGCCTTCTCGGAACAAAGCACCGGGTTGCCTCCGGGGCACAACACCCCTACGGCGCTGCTTCAGCCCCGGGACATCATAGACGATGGATACGCTGTGGTGGTACCCGGAGATGTTCTTTGAACGGGTGAACCATGACATCCTGATGCATCTGATAGCCAACGAAATGAAGGACCCAAGGGTCCTGAAACTGATCCGGCGCACCCTGAACGCAGGGGCATGGAATACGACATTCGGGTGTGATGACCGGGGAAGGTGTTCCACAGGAAGGCCCCCTGAGCACGCTTCTGTTAGGCGTCACGCCCACAGTCCCGGACCGGAAGATCATTCCATGACCCGGTTTCCGGAGGAACGGTTGCGACTGCAGGTGAGCGCAGAAAAAAGTGCCGTGTCGGCCCAACCTGCAGAGAGTTTCTTGGCTGCAAGTTCTATTGGCCGGGAAAAGAGCACACGTTTTGCTTGCCTCCGAAAGACATCGGGCGGCTGTGGACGATCATCCGGGACGTCACCAACCGGAACCGCACCCGGTCTACGCAACTGAAGAATTCGAAAATTCCAGAGGCTCAAAGCCTGTGGGTATGCAAACACAAAAAAGGCTGCCGGTAAATCTCCGACAGCCCGTTTCTGCACCTCGCCATCTCCACCGAAAGGCAGAAAAAGCGGGGATATGAGTCGATATCCTGTTGTATGCAAAGACAAGAGGTTAGCCTGCCGAACCGCCCTATACCCAACGGTACGTCCGGCGGTGTGAGAGGACGGCCCTTCAACGAATGGATGGCCTCCGAGTCAATTCCGTTACAATTCAAAAGAGACTGACCTCCATTTCACTATCGAACATTAGTTCGCTCTGAGCAAAGCCCCGCAGGGATTTCCCTGACCCTATTTTTTCAGCCCATATCCGCCGGTCAGATTCTTCACATCGTAGATGTTGATGAATACATTCGGATTGGTCTCCCGGATCAGTTCAAGAATCTCGCTTTTCTTTCTCCTCTTGATGTGAATCATCAGAACACTCTTCCCGGCATCACGCCCCTCCCCTTTCAGGTTTGTGACAGCTGCACCGTGCTCCCGCAGCTTCATGGCAATCAGCATGCCATCCGACACATTGGCAATGACATGGATGGTCACCAGACCGACGCCCAGTATTTCTTCCAGGGTGCTCCCAGCAAAAATGCCAATCGCGAATCCCAACGCGTAGGCAAGCATGCGAAGCGGATCGTCTTCAATCCCGGTCAATACCGTTCCCACCAGATAGATCCAGATACTGATCTCAACAAACCCCAACAACGTTGCGTAGAGTTTCTCCCCTTTGGTCATGAGAACTGTCCGAATCGTCATCAGTGACACTTCAAAGATCTTCACAAAAAATATAAAGGCATAGATTTCCATGGTACCCTCCTGGACCCTTCATTCTGCTTAATCAAAAAATGCATGGCCCCTGGCCTCAACCCTAAAAACATCAATCACGGAATTCCCATCCCGGATGTATAGCCTGTCCGCCAGATTTGCCACTGGACAGGCGTGATTCGGCCGGATTTCAACAAATTGCCCACATTCCAAACGATTTTTCCCTTCGATGATCCCATGTTCTTCCGATAACCGGCTGATGACCAGCTCGGTGCCCACGATCTCCCCGAATCCTTCAATGCTCTTCCGGCCATGCACCCCGCTGTCCAAACCCAGTGTTTTCGCACCTGCATCCAAAACAACCCGGTCTCTGGAGCGATCAATCACTTGCGTCAGGACGGTCAGCGCCAGATCCTCCGGCCTGGCCACACCCAGATTCAACTGCATCCGGTCGTTGAACACATAATTTCCTGGACGGATTTCTGTCACACCTGGAACAGCAGCTCCCATCGGCGCTGTCGGGGTGGAGCCAATGCTCACCGTTGCGCCTTCCGGGCCCAGTTCCTGCTGCAGCTGGACCAGGGCATCTGCTTCATAGCGGGCAATCGCCGTCAGCTCCTCCGGATTCCTCGCGCCATAGCTGTGTCCTGCATGAGTCAGCCAGCCACTCCAGCGCAGGTGGGTTGCACGGCAAAGTCCTGAAACAAACAATTCGTCGATCTCCTCCGGCCGGCGTCCGCAACGACGAAGTCCGGTATCCACCTTCAACTGCACAGGAACAGTGATCCCCCGGCCACTGAAATAGCGGTTCAGGTGATCGGCATGATTCCCGTCGGTAACCAACAGCGTGAGCTCCGCCATCCCGGACAGGAACGCTGCTTTGCTCAACTTATCGTCACCCCAGAGAGGTGTGGCTACGGTGATCTTATCGATCCCCGCTTCAACAAGGACACGGGCCTCACGGAGTGTGGCCACCGTGGCCCCATCCGCTCCCGCCTGCTGTTGCAACCGTACGATTTCCACCGTTTTATGGGCTTTCGCATGCGGTCGCAGGGTCACGTCAAACCGGCGGGCCGTTTCCGCCATGCGATTGATGTTCCGCTGCAGGACTGCACCATCCACCAGCACGGCCGGTGTGGGCAAGTCCCTTACCTTTTTCCCCATGTACACCCCTCATTTCTGTCCAATCTCTTCATATTGTAGTTGTTGGCAAAAAGAAAAGCAACCAGCTGGTTGCTTTGAGTGTTTCACGTGAAACATCCTGGAGCGTTTGTTTCACGTGAAACATTATTCGCCGGCCAGCAGATCCGTAATCCGCAGCAAATCGTCCGGGCTGTAGTATTCAATTTCAATTTTACCCCGGTCTTCACCATAATGAATGCGCACTTTCGTCGCAAAACGTTCCTGAAGTCTGATCTGCATGTCTTCAACCTCAACAGGAACTACTTTCGCCGGTTTCTCACGCTTCTGCCGTTTTTTCTGAGCCAGGCGCACCAGCTTTTCCGTTTCCCTGACCGACAAGCCCTCTGCAGCCACCCTGGCCGCCAACAGTTCCTGTTCAACCGGGCTCAAGACAAGCAGCGCTCTGGCATGTCCGGCCGAAATTTTTCCACTGCTCAGATAGGCCCGGGCTTGCTGTCCCAGATCCAGAAGGCGCAGGGTGTTGGCGATGTGCGCTCTGCTCCGCCCAACCTGTTCTGCCATGGCAGATTGCGTAAGCCCGAATTCTTCCATCAGGGTCTGGTAGGCCGACGCTTCCTCCAGCGGGTTCAGATCTTCCCGCTGAATGTTCTCCACAATGGCAATTTCCGCACGGTCACGGTCTGAATACTTCCGAACGATCGCCGGGACCGAATCAAACCCTGCCAGTAGAGCCGCCCGGGTCCGTCGCTCTCCGGAAACAAGCTGATACCCCTCTCCCTGTCGGATCACGACAATCGGCTGAATGACACCCTTTTCCCGGATTGACTCCGCCAATTCGTTCAGTTTCTGCTCTTCAAAATGCGATCGCGGTTGAAACGTGTTGGCTTCGATTCGTGCAATCGGAATCTCCTGAATGGATTCTTTTTCTGAAAAACTCGTGTCCTCACTGGGGATGAGGGCGCCCAACCCCCGCCCCAACGCTTTCTTAGCCATTATTGATCACTTCCTTTGCCAGTTCAAGGTATGCGGTCGCACCTTTTGACTGCGGATCGTACACAGAAATCGGTACACCAAAGCTTGGCGCTTCCGCCAACTTGACATTCCGTGGTATCACCGTCCGGAAGAGTTTACCCTTGAAATAGGCACTCACCTCGTCACGAACCTGCCCGGACAGGTTGGTTCTGTTGTCATACATGGTCAACAGAGCCCCTTCCAGTGAAAGTTCGTGATTGGAGGATCTCCGGATTGAGTCGATGGTTTGCAGCAGCAGGCTCAGCCCTTCCAGGGCATAATATTCACTCTGGATTGGAATCAGATACGTGTCAGCGGCGGTAAACGCGTTCACCGTCAACAGTCCCAGAGACGGCGGGCAATCAATCAATATGTAGTCATAGGACTCCCGAATCAGCCCCAGGGCCTTCCGGGCCAGGTATTCCCGCTGCTCCAGAGCGACCATCTCCACTTCAGCCCCTGCAAGTTGCAGTGTCGCCGGCACGATCCAAAGATTTTTCATCTTTGTCTCGAGAATCACTTCCCGGATGTCCAGATCATTGATCAGAACATCGTAAAAACAATCGTCAAGATTGTACTTTTCAATGCCGATTCCGCTGGTGGCATTGCCCTGGGGGTCTGAATCCAGAATCAAAACCCGCTTCCCCATTTGGGCCAGGTACGCCCCCAGATTCAAGGTGGTGGTGGTCTTTGCCACGCCACCTTTTTGGTTTGCCACTGCTATCACTTTTCCCATTCAATCACCGCCATATTAAATAAACATCCTGCATAAACAGGATGTTACGCTTCCTTATTATAGCACAGTTGCATTCGCTACCGGCCACTCACAGGGGTTTTTTCGCAGGAATTCCAGCCCGTCTGGGGTACTCCCGGAGCGTCTGGCTCACTTTGCGAATCAGGATAACCGAACCGGGTCTTTGACAGTTGCATCAGGTGAGAACCCGCGAAGCCTTGGTATGGCTTTTTTTTCATTTCTGTAATATATAATGAGTATTTTAACGTATTGTGTTATAATATAAGCAGGTAGGAGGTGTTGTCTTTGAGGCTCATGATTTCCAAATCCAAAAATGCTCAATCCCTGTACGTCATCAAGTCTGTGTTTGTAGATGGCAAACGAACTACAAAGGTTGTCGAGAAACTGGGCACCTACGATTCCCTGTTGGAGAAGCTGGGCGGGCAAGATCCCATTGAGTGGGCCAAACAGTACGTCAAGGAGCTCAATGAGCAGGAAAAGAAGAATAATGAAGATGTCCTGGTCCGGTTTTCTCCGGCTAAGCAGATTCCCGCCAACCAACAGCGCTCCTTCAACGGCGGCTATCTGTTCCTGCAAAAGATCTACCATGAGCTTGACATTGACAAAATTGCCTCTGCGATCACTGACAAGTACAAGTTTACATACGATCTGGATGCCATCATATCACGCCTTCTTTACGGTAGAATCCTCTTTCCTTCTTCGAAGCTGTCCACTTATCAGCATGCTTCCCAATTTCTCGAGAAGACGGATTTCGACCTGCACCAAGTCTACCGTGCTCTTGAGGTCATTGCTAAAGAAACGGACTTCATCCAGTCCTCCCTGTACAAAAACAGCCTCAACGTGTCAAAACGCAACACCGGCATTCTCTACTACGACTGCACCAACTACTTCTTCGAAATTGAGCAGGAAAGCGGCCTGAAACAATATGGCCACAGCAAAGAGCACCGTCCCAACCCCATCGTGCAGATGGGTCTGTTCATGGATGGAGACGGCATCCCGCTGGCCTTTGAAATCACAAGGGGGAACACCAATGAACAGACCACCCTGATTCCTCTGGAAGAAAAAATCCTGGCGGATTTTCAACAGTCAAAGTTCATTGTCTGCACCGATGCAGGCCTTGCTTCCACCGCCAACCGCAGGTTCAACGACCAGAA
>SKMO01000112.1 GCA_007121025.1 Bacillota bacterium
AAGGCAAGTTTAATAAAGAATTCTCCTGCCCCCGATTTTGTTAAGAAGGCTCCGAAAATGATAAACATGATCACATATTCGGAAGCGACTTTCAGCGGGACCCCCAACACGCCAACAGTCTGGTTGAACATGAAATCGATAAACCGGTTATAGCTCATTCCACGGTGATACAACGCACCTGGAAACACATTTCCATAAAGCGCATAAAAGGCAAACAAGCCTCCAAGAGCCGTAATGACCCAGCCCATCTTCTTATAACAGGCTATCAGCACCAGACCAATCATGATGGTTCCAAAAATCCGGTCCAGCTGATTCGGCTGTCCCAGCCTCAGGATAATCGCGGAATAATCCCAGGCTGAATACGCTGCCAGCCCGGCCAGGAACAATAAGAACACGTAGTTCAGGCGGACCAGCCATTTCTTTGCGTTCTCCTTGGGAAATGCAATCTGAGACAGAAAGATCAGGGCCAGAATCAAGACCAGGTGTGTCATCCGGTAACGCCAGGATTCGACCATACCGAATACCGCGATGTACAGTGAGTACCCTGATAGAGTGATCGCCAGAAGTGTATACAGAAGCTGGACTGGCCGGATGGATTTCCACCCACCGGCGACCATTTCCTCTACACCTGTCCCCCCACCGATCTCTACACCTTCAAGAAGATCAGTTACCTTTTCTTTTTCGTTTCTCTTCGCCATACTGTGCCTCCCTGTCGGAAGGGGTTGCAATCAAATTGCAACCCCATTGTTGTTATTTCTGTTTTCCCTGCTGTTTGTGGGTTATAGATAACCGTTTTCTTCATAGTATTTCCGAGCACCGGGATGCAGAATCTCTGTATCAATCCCGTACAGTGGATCCTGCCCAATGATCAGTCCCTGAATGGTGTTGTATGTGTCGGAATTTTCCAATAATGATTTGGTCAGCGCGTACACAAAGTCCTCAGAAACATCCCCGTTGGCCATCAGGATGGATGTGTGTCCCAACGTTGGTGCAGCTTCGTCCTGTCCTCTGTATTCGCCTTCCGGCACGACCACTTCATAGTATCCGGGGTACATGGCAATAAACTGGTCCATCACGTCTTGGCTGATGGGCAAAATCTTAGCCGGGTTGTTGGCCTCAAGCTCCATCACGTTTGCATTCGGTGAGGAACCCTTGAATGCGGCCATGTGCGCGTGTCCGTCGTTGATCAGGCTTGGTGCTTCGCCCCAGCTGACGTGGTTAATATCTCCGCCGGCTGCACGAATGGAATCATACGACATCCCGTAAAGCTCAAGCACATCACGCGTAATTCCTTCAATTCCCCAGCCTGCAGGCCCAGGAAGCACAACTTTATCATGCAGGTCTGCAATGCTGTCGATGCCGCTGTCTGCTCTGACAGTGAACAAAACGATGTCTGCAGCAAAGTTCATAACTGCATAGACGTTATCAATATTGTCATCTGCAAAGGCACCCTTCCCTGCGCGGGCTGCCAGCAGGTCAGGCAGGGCCGCCATGCCGATGTCCAGGTCGATGCCTTCATTGACCAGCCTGACATTTGAAATGGCACCACCTTCAACAGCACTGATGTTTACATCCGACAGTTCGTTTCCCAACACTTCCGTGATCTGTGCTCCGAGCAGATACCAGGAGCCCCCGGTTCCGCCACCACCGATCACGATGTCCTCGGACGCTCCTCCACCGCCGCAGGCAGTGATTGAAAACATCATCAGCAATACGATTGTCACTCCAACGATAGCTTTTCTTTTCAACATGCTCTCCTCCTGTTTTCCCTGTAATTTTTTTCCCCATATTTCACACAACTAGGAACTTATTTTCTGTATTCGATAATAATTTCCCAAACCCTTTTTTTCTTTGAAATTTTTTTCCATCTTTTCAGTAAATGAAAAGCCCGCTCGGCGGGCTTCCATTTACTGTTGATTCTGTCGGGCAAGCTGCTCTGCAGCTTCCCTGGCCTCGATCATATCCTTAACTTTCATGAGTCGGATTCTGGCACCACGCTCGTCCTCATCCAGCTTCATGGTGATGTACTTGATGGTCTCCTGCATCTGCGGAATCATCACGTGTTCCAGGGCGTTCACACGTCTGCGGGTTTTTTCGATTTCATCTGCCAGAAGCTGACAGGATTTCTCTTTCTCCGCCAGTGCCAGCATCTTGGGCAAAACCTTGGAAAGCGTCTGGATGGCTCCATCCAGTTCTCCGGATGTGGACGCAAAACTGTACGGATACGGCGAGACATCGGGATCGTGAAATTCCTTGTAGTCAATCACCGGGCAGTACACGCTCATGATGTTTTTCTTGCTGACTTGCAACCGCACCTGCCTGGTGGGGTACATGATCGCTGCTTCCAGGCTCTCCTTGGGTGTCACTGCCCTTGCCAACAAGAAATCTTTCAGCGCCCGGGAAATGTCAACCTCAACTTCTTCCCGCAGCTTCTTGTTTTCACGGACCAGTTCCAAGAACTGCCGGACCATTTCGTCCCGTTTGTCCTTCAGGAGCTTGTGCCCCCGGATGGCCACTTTGACCCGATTCTTCAACCGGGTCAGTTCCATCCTGGTCGGACTGACATTCAGCTTCGCCATACTTACTCATTCCCTTCATCTTCATCAGATGGGAGATACTTTTCAATATGTTCTTCTTTAATTCGTTTCAATTCCGACTTGGGCAGAATGGACAGTAGTTCCCAGCCCAGATCCAGCGTCTCCTCAATCGTCCGATTGGTATCAAATCCCTGAGAAACGTATTGTTTCTCAAACTCATCCGCAAACTTAGCATAAAGCTTGTCCACTTCAGAAAGGGCTCCCTCACCCAGGATAACCGCCAATTCTTTGGCTTCCTTACCGCGGGCATACGCCGCAAACAACTGGTTCATCGTTCCGGAATGGTCCTCTCTTGTTTTACCTTCACCAATCCCCTTGTCTTTCAGACGGGACAGCGATGGCAGAACATTGACCGGCGGCTGTATCCCGCTCCGGTGCAGATCCCGGGACAAAATGATCTGTCCTTCCGTAATGTATCCGGTCAGGTCGGGAATGGGGTGTGTCTTGTCATCCTCCGGCATGGTCAGAATTGGAATCTGTGTAATGGACCCTTCACGTCCGCGGATTCTCCCGGCCCGCTCGTACATTGAGGCCAAATCCGTGTACAGGTAACCGGGATAGCCTCTTCTGCCTGGAACTTCCTTCCGCGCAGCGGAAACTTCCCGCAGGGCTTCCGCGTAGTTGGTGATGTCTGTCAAAATGACCAGAACATGCATCCCTTTTTCATACGCCAGGTACTCCGCGGCGGTCAAAGCCATCCGTGGTGTGGAGATCCGTTCAATCGCCGGGTCATCCGCCAGATTCATGAACAGAACTGTTCGTTCAATGGCTCCGGTGCGCTTGAAATCGGAAATGAAGAAATCTGCTTCCTCATAGGTAATCCCCATGGCGCCGAACACAACGGCAAACTTTGCGTCAGACTTAAGCACCCGGGACTGTCTGGCGATCTGTGCCGCCAATTCAGAATGAGGCAGACCGGAGCCGGAAAAAACTGGCAGCTTCTGTCCCCGAACCAAGGTGTTCAACCCATCAATGGCCGAAATACCCGTCTGAATAAACTCCGACGGATAGTCCCGGGCTGCCGGGTTCAGTGGCTCACCGTTGATGTCCAGGTTCTTCTCCGGGATAATGTTGGCCCCACCATCGATCGGGTCGCCCATTCCGTTGAAGACCCGTCCCAGCATTTCTTCGGAAACACCCAGCTCAATACCATGCCCGAGAAAACGACACTTGGAGTTTGAAATCCTTAGCCCCTGGGCTCCTTCAAACAACTGTACCATGGCCTTGTCCTGGTTGACTTCAAGCACTTTACCCTTGCGGATCTCTCCACCAGCCTGTTCGATCTCAACCAGTTCTCCATACTTGACACCTTCAACACCATCCACCAGCATCAGAGGACCGACAACTTCCTTGATCGACTTGTATTCTTTAAGCATATTGCAGATCCCCCTCCGGTATCAGAGCCAGAATCTGTTCTTTGATCTCTTCCCGGATCTCATCCAGCTGACTGATGTCTTCTTCCAGAATAAACTTCGAACGACCGATCTTTTCACGCACCGGCAGCTTCAGAAGGTCTTCAAACTCAGCACCTTCTTTGAATCCTTTCTCTGCTTCAACATGGAACGTCAGAAGCAGTTTCATCATCTTGTACTGCTTGCGCAGTGAGGTGAAAGTGTCCACATCATCAAATGCGTTCTGGTGCAGATAGTCCTCCCGAATCGAACGGGCCGTTTCCATCACCAGCCGGTCTTCCAAAGACAAGGCATCGATCCCCACCAACCGGACAATTTCTTCCAGCTCAGCTTCTTTCTGCAACAATCCCATTGCCTGTTGGACCATCTCGCTCCAGTCATCTTCTGTAGACTCTGCCAGAGCAGGACCCAGCCGGGTTGTGTACAGTGAGTAACTGTTCAGCCAGTTGATGGCTGGAAAATGCCGTTTGTATGCCAGCGCCGAGTCCAGTCCCCAGAACACCTTGACAATCCGCAGTGTTCCCTGAGAAACAGGCTCCGAGATATCGCCTCCCGGAGGAGACACGGCGCCAATCGCTGTGATTGCCGCTTCTCGCTCATCCGAACCCAGGCAGGACACACGCCCTGCACGCTCATAAAACTCCGCCAGACGGGACGACAGGTACGCAGGATAGCCTTCCTCTCCGGGCATTTCTTCGAGACGACCGGACATTTCCCGCAGTGCTTCAGCCCAACGGGAGGTTGAGTCGGCCATAATGGCCACCGAATAACCCATATCCCGGAAATACTCGGCAATGGTAATGCCCGTATAGATGGACGCTTCCCGTGCTGCCACCGGCATGTCCGATGTATTGGCAATCAATACCGTCCGTTTCATCAGGGACTCACCGGTTTTGGGGTCTTTTAGTTCCGGAAACTCCATCAAAACGTCTGTCATTTCATTGCCCCGCTCACCACAGCCGACATAGACAATGATCTCTGCGTCTGCCCATTTGGCCAGCTGATGCTGAACGACCGTTTTTCCTGATCCGAAGGGACCGGGAACCGCTGCCGTTCCTCCTTTGGAAACAGGGAAGAACGTGTCGATAACCCGTTGTCCTGTCACCATTGGAATCTCAGGCGCCAGTTTCCGCTTGTACTTCCGGCCGATCCGCACCGGTGTTTTTTGCCGCATGATGATATCATGGATCGTTCCGGATGCGTCCTTCAACCGGCAAACGGGCTCCAGAATGGTGAACTCCCCTTCAAAGATCTCTTCAATGGTTCCTTCAACACCGACCGGGATCATGATCTTATGTTCCACAACCGCCGTTTCCTGTACAACACCAATGATGTCACCGGGAATCACATCATCCCCGACAGCTTTCACGGGCTTAAATCCCCACTTCTTCTCTGTATCCAACGGGCTGACCTCAACACCTCGTGTGATCCGGTCGCCCTCCTTTTCCCGAATGGCAGTCAGGGGTCTTTGAATCCCATCGTAAATGGATTCGATCAGTCCTGGTCCCAGTTCTACACTCAGGGGTTCGCCGGTCGACTCCACTTCTTCTCCCGGACCCAGTCCTGTTGTTTCTTCATATACCTGAATTGAAGCCCGGTCTCCCCGCAGTTCGATGACTTCACCGATCAGCCGATGTTTGCTGACCCGGACCACATCGAACATCTGCACGTCCGCCATACCACTGGCGACCACAAGGGGGCCGGAGACTTTTTCAATCGTTCCTCTCAATGGACATTCCTCTCTTTCTTCTAGATTTATTCGTCCTTGAACAGAATATCTGTACCGATTGCCTTCTCCACGCTTTCCTTGACCGCCTGCATGCTCACGCCAGTCGATCCCTGATTCCCCGGAATCATAATGATGGCCGGGAAAGCCCGGTTGGTGTATTTGTCAATGGTTTCTTTGGCAGGTACCGCCGCCTGTTCCGTAATGAAAATCACTGCGTAGTCCTTGCGGGCCATCTGGTTGATCGCTTTGGCCGTTTCTTCGGGTGCGTCTACGGGCACCACATCCAACCCCAGAGATTTGAAGCCCAAAATGGAATCCCGGTCACCAATCACACCAATCTTATACATAAGAATCACGCAGCCTTTCTCGTATCACCTGATTTTCCAGGCCGTTGAGTTTCCCCACCATAATCGCGCGAATCGCCTTTGCCTCATACTCCTTGGCAAAGATGTAGGCGAGAATCGGCTCAATGCTGTCATACCTGTTGCGGGCGCTCTCACGGACGAACGAAAACAGATGGTTGTCCACTTCCTTTTCAAAATCACCCAGTTTGCCCTTTTCGCGAATGTCTGTGACACCATTTTCCGCCAATGACACATAGCGGGTTGACCTGATCATTTCAGGAATTTTTTCCCATCCCTCATCATATGCCTTCCAGAAGAGATGCTCCTCAATCGTTCCGCCCGGGATAAAAACAGCGGTAAACGCACTGGGATCCAATTCGGCGATCACCACTCTGAAATACGACTTGATGTTGGCCAGATCGATTTCCCGGGAAAAATAATCCATGCAAAAGCGCTGTTTGTGCTTCTGGCAGCGGAACAAAACCTCTTTGTAGTAGGCCCTGTCCAGGATCACCTCGATCCGCTGGGGGTCCACCTTCTCTTCTGATGCCGTATGCACATCCTCAATGGCCTGACCCATAAACGGCGGCAGATGTCTGTGATCACCTTCTGCCAAAGCTTCTTTCATGGTTGGAACATCATAGATGCCCGTTTCCGAAAGAAATTCATCGTAGTTGCGTTCCAGATAATGCGCCTTTAACAACACTTTCAGGTTGTGAATGTCATACTTCATGAAAAAGATATCTGTGATTTCAGGGCTGGGCGAAATTTTGTCCAACAGCTCTACCAGACGCTGTCTTTCCCCAATCAGCAGTTTTTCATAGTCCCACGGACCCTGAATATCCGCCATGGATGATCCATACTCGCCGCTTTCTGACAGAATTTTCAGGACATCATCCGGCGTAGATGCTTCAACCATCCGTTCAATTTTTCCGCTGTCCAGGAGTCGCAGCTCAAGAGCATGGATTCTTGCTACTCCATATAAATTGCTTGGCTGAGCCATGCTGACACCTCACTTTCCAAAAACGCTAGTCAAACAGGATCCCGGCGACGTCTGCTTCCAGACTTTTTCTCACCTGACGAACCAGAGATTCAATGGAACAGTTGATTTCCGCGTTCCGCCCGAGGAGAACAAATCCTCCGGAAAATTCTCCCGGTTCTTCCGCAAGCCGGAGTTCACCCTGCTTGCCCGCATCTTTGAGTTCCTGATTGATCTCTCGGATGAATTTCTCGTCAAGTACATCGGTGTCCGTGGAGGACACCATGACTTCCTCTTCACCGGTTTCCACTTGGTGCAGCATGATCTGCGCCATGAACCGGGCATATTCTTTCCGGTCCATTTGCTTGAATGTTTCCGATACATTGCCAAACGCCTGTGCAATCATCTCCTGCTTACAGGACAAAACGCTCTTTCTGGCTTCCAGTTTGGCAGTGGTCAGCATCCGCTCTTTCCTGCGGATGGCTTCTTCTTCATTTTGCTTCAGTGCTGCGGCCAAAACCTTCTTTTCAGCAGCCAGGCGGCTTTTCTTTTTTGCTTCCGCTCTGGTTCTCGCTGCCTCCAACGTTTTTTCGGATTCGGCCTTGGCATCTTCCAGGATTTGCTCTTTTATCGCTTCAAGGCCCTTCATGTGCTTCACTCCTTAAATAAAGGAAACAACGAGGAAAGAAGCAAGCAGTGCCAATACCGCGTAGGTTTCAACCATCGCAGACAAGATCATGGCTTTACCCACTTCCTGAGGTCTTTTTGCAACCAGGCTGACCCCAGCTGTGGATACTTTCCCCTGCGCGATGGCCGAACCGAAGCCAACAATCGCAATTGGCAGTGCACCGGCCAGATAGAGAAGCCCGTCACTGGTGGTGATTGACGGCATCCCGGTAAACACGTCGATTTGCGTCATAATGATAAAACCGATCAGCAATCCGTAAATCCCCTGGGTACCCGGAAGCAGTTCCAGAATCAGAACCTGACCGAACTTGTCAGGGTCTTCCGTCACAACACCGGCACCTGCTTCGCCTGCACTTTTTACACCAAGAGCAGAACCCAGACCCGGCAGAATAACTGCAATCGCAATACCCAATACAGCATAAATTTGACCCATTTCCATTTGTTTTGCCTCCTTATTTGTTTAACTTCACGTATTTGGTTTCTTTTTGAAGCGGAGAGAAGGCGTGCCCTCCCCCGGTAAAAAACTTGCTGAAGAACTCTACGAAAATCAAACGGCTCCCATGGACAAACGCTCCAAGTCCGCCGATAAACAGATTGAATGTGTGTCCAGCCACGAAAATCAGCGCTGCGGCGACGTAGCCAATCACATTTGTGCCAACCATGGCTGCAATTTGATTCATCACCATGCTGACAACCGCGGTGGCAAGCAGAAGCGCAAACAACCGGGAATACGAAAGCACATCGCTGAGATAGCCGGTTACCCCGTACAGGCTCCCCAGACCGCCTGCAATCTTGCCCATAATGCTGTCCTTCTCTCGTCCCTGGGTCAGAACCAGACCAAGCGCTCCGACGATGCTCATCGCTCCTGCAATCCCGCTGTATGGAGTGGCCATCAGACCCAGTCCGATCAGCAGCAGGTACCAAAAGACCACATCAAAGACAACATCGATGTACTTGCCTTTTTTGATGTATGCATACGCCTTCACACCAAGACCGACGAAGAGGTTCAACACTCCGAGGCCCAGGCACAACACGAGCATCTCCACAGGATTGTCCATGGGATTGATCAGAAGGGCGCGAATACCAAACCATTGGCCGAGGTCGCCGAAATAACTTCCGAGCAGAACTCCCCAGACGATACTGAACACTCCGGAAAGCACTACCACACCCGCCAGTTTTCGGATGCCTCCTTCCGGGTCTTTCAATTTGATAAACAGATACCCGCCGATGATCATGATCAGCCCGTAGGCAACATCCGCCATCATCAACCCCAGGAAAAGAGCATGGAACGGAGCCACAACTGCGTTGGGATCAATCCCACGGGAATCCGGAACACTGTAGAGGTTTGTCACCACCTCAAACGGTTCCACAACCGGGCTGTTCCGCGTATCGACCGGGAACGCTTCCCCTTCATCCGGTTCAACAAACTCGATATGGTATGCACCGGTGACCCCATCAAGAATGTCTTCGACCTTCTGTTGATCTGGCTCTCTGACCCAGCCTTTCAGACCGAAGACCTTTCCCGTGTTCACAAACCTCGAGGAGGCTTCCTCCCGCAACAGAACGAACCGCAGTGCGTCAATGAGCATTTTGATGTCCGCAATGGATTCGGACATCTCCAGCGCCCGCTTATGCAGTGTATCCTTTTGAACATAGAGATCATGAAGCTTGTTCTCCAGATTCTTAATGATCTCTTCCGGAGTTCCTTCGTATCCCTCAAAATGGTCGTAGGTGAAATCATATTTTCTGGCAATCTCAAAGAGATCATCCGCCTGCTTGTCATGACAGGCCAAGAAATAGTAGGAATAATCTTTGGCTTCACTGATTGATTTCAGCACACAATAGTCCAGTGCATCTGCGGCCTCCAGAAACGGCGCCACATTGCTTTTCGCAATGAATCCTGCCCGAACCTTAACGGCCCCCGTATCCCGGATGTCTTCAACACTTAAGTTCAGACCCATCCAGGGTAAAAAACGGTCAATGGCCGCTTTCTTTCTGCTTTTTCTGCTGTCAATTTCGTTTTCCTCAGCTTCAAATGAGCGGCATTTCTCGACAATTCTCATGATCTCATCTCTGCGAGACATCACTTCCTCAAGCTGTACGTCAGTGACATGAATCTTTGATTTGTCTTTCTTGTCCACCGCCGCCCGCTCCGACAGAAAACGCAGGGCGAACTCCAGTTCCGACATATCCCGTTCCAGGGATTCAATTCGGCTTTCATTCCCCCCTCTTGTCAATGTGGAAAACCACTCTTCGTCATATTCTTCCGTTTCCACGATTTCCAGACTCTTTGACTGCTGAAATGCTTTCAGGATCGCCTCTTTGTCTTTTTCCAAGCCTACGAGATAGGCTTTTCGCATATCAATGATCAAGAGACTTCACAATCCTTTCCGTGATCAGGGCGGTAGCCTGACCGAGATTCGCAGCGGCCTTTTCCTTCATCTGGCCGCACATGTCTTCGTTGGACGCCGTCAGGCGCTCGATCTCCTCTTTTGCTTCCTGTTCTGCTGCTGCGAGTTTCTGTTCGGCATCCCTGACGGCTTCCTGTTGCATTCTGGCAATTTCCTCGTCAATTTCTTTATCTGCCTTGCGGCCAATCTCTCTGGATTCCTCCAGTGCCTTTTTATACATCTCTTCGGCCTGAGCCTCGACCTGCTGGACAGTTTTCATTACTTCCAAAGCCAACGGATATCACCTCTTTTCACTCAGATTTAAATTGTCTACTCAAAAAAAACTTACTTAAAATAATATCACACGGGGGGGAATTTTCAATAGATGTTAGACAAGTTCGTGTCCGCTAAATAATATTTGAAAAGGACGAAACTGTCGCCAGCTCCGTCCTTCAACGACCATATTATCTCTTTGAAAACTGAGATGCTTTTCTGGCCTTTTTCAGACCGTACTTTCTTCTTTCTTTCATCCGCGGGTCTCTCGTAAGGAACCCTTCCTTTTTGAGCGACGGTCTCATGTTGCCATCAGCTTCGAGCAACGCACGGGAAATTCCCATCCGGATGGCCCCGGCCTGTCCGGTGACACCGCCACCGTGAACCTTGGCAATAACATCAAAACGTTCTTTGTTCTCTGTCACAACCAGTGGCTGATTGACGATCATCTCCAGCGTCTTCTTCCCGAAGTATTCCGCCATCGGCCGTCCATTGATCACAACCTGACCTTCGCCTGGTACCACTCGCACTCTGGCGACTGCATTCTTTCTGCGTCCTGTTCCGTAGTATTGAACTTGTGCCATATCGACCCCTCCTTCCTACGATCCGATTTTGAGTTCTTCGGGCTGTTGTGCTGAGTGCGGATGATCCGGTCCAGCGTAGACTTTCAGTTTCCCGGACATCTGCTTGCCCAGCTTGGTGTGGGGAATCATTCCTTTAACCGCATGCTCTACGATTTTTGCAGGGTTTTTCTGCAATAAATCAGCATACACCGTTTCTTTGATTCCGCCAGTGTAACCGGAATGAGTAATCAGCTTTTTTTGCTGCCACTTTTTCCCGGTGAGCCGGATTTTTTCAGCATTCACAACAATCACGAAGTCCCCAGTGTCGACATGAGGAGTATATGTTGGTTTATGTTTCCCTTTTAGAATTGAGGCCACTGCAGTTGCCAGTCTTCCAAGCGTCTGGCCTTCAGCGTCCACGACATACCATTTTCTTTCCACGTCCTGTGGTTTGGCCATGAAGGTTTTCATCGGTATCCCTCCTTTGATTTCGTTTGGAGCTATAGAAGTCGTATAAACGGGGCTCATGCTTATACAATCTCTACAAATCGCAACCATAATTATATGCGAACCGGTACTGCCTGTCAATACAGCTGCCGTGGTTTTTGCTTTTCATCTCCCCGCCCGCTTGATCCGGCGCATCCAGTCTGAGCCTGATTCACTTGAAGCAGAACAGGATCGTAAAGGACGCTTTCAAGGTATAGTCCTGCGGCAGGTGCTGTCGGGCCAGCCTGCGTTCTATCGCCTGTCGCCAATGCAGACTGCAGAGTGGACAGTGTCATTCGCCCCTGCCCGATTTCTGTAATGGTCCCAACCATGATCCGGACCATATTGTGCAAAAAACCGTTCCCGGTTACCCGGATATGCGTTTCATCCCCACAACACCCGACGCTGACTTCCTTAACCGTTCGAATGAACATCTTCACATCGGTGCGGGAAGAACAGAAAGCTCTGAAGTCATGAGTTCCTTCCATAAGACTAGCTGCCTGGCGCATACTGTCCATCGATAGTGCGTACGGCAGGTGCCAGATTCTCTTGCGGCGAAATACATCCGGGTCCTCTGCTCGAAGAATCCTATACAGATATGTCTTTGTGCAGACCGAAGCAATTGCGTGAAAATCATCGGAAACCTGCCGGGACCTGAGAATCCGAATGTCATCTGGGAGATAACTGTTCAGGGCCGGCTTGTATCTTTCCGGGGGGATTGTTCTGTCTGTGATGAACTGTACCGGCTGGCACAACGCATGTACGCCTGCGTCTGTCCGACCAGAGGCCAGCGTCCGGATTCGCTGGCCGGTAACCTGTTCCAAAGCATCTTCGAGCGCTTCCTGTACCGTGCTGTGCCCTGACGACGCCTGAGACTGCCAGCCGTTATAACCGGTCCCTTCATATGACAATTCGAGTAGAATTTTCATCCAATCACCTACAGCCAGATGAATGCGCTCACCGTCAACACTCCCATGACGGCAATCATCGCGATGTCAACGGTCCGATAAGACAACTGCTTCATTCTGGTCCGGCCTTCACTTCCCCGGTAGCAGCGGGCCTCCATGGCCATCGCCAGATCATCCGCACGACGAAATGCGCTGATGAACAATGGGACGAGCAGGGGTATCATGCTTTTAGCCCTCTGCCAAACATTTCCCGATTCAAAGTCAGCACCCCTGGCTTTCTGTGCCTTCATGATTTTATCGGTCTCATCAATCAACGTGGGAATAAACCGCAGGGCGATCGACATCATCATGGCCAGCTCATGGGCCGGAAGACCAAACCGTTTGTATGGTTCCAACAATTTTTCCAACCCGTCCGTCAAAGCCATCGGGGCTGTGGTCAGAGTCAGCAAAGATGTAAACAGGACCAGAAAGATCAGCCGCAGTGCCATAAACGCCGCACGCTGCAACCCTTCAATCGTGAGGCTCAGTATTCCCCACTGGAAGAACACTTCACCAGGTGTCAGAACAGTATGCAGCCCTACTGTAAAAACCAGAATCAAAAAAATTGGTTTTAATCCCCGTAATAAATAACCCGGAGAAATCCCCGCTACCCAGATCACCAGAAAGGTCAGTCCGGCGACAAAAAGGTATGACTGCAACGCGGACACTGCAAATATACCGATCATGAAAAAAAGGACCGACAGGATTTTCGCTCGGGGATCCAGCCTGTGAATGAACGATTCACCGGGCAGATATTGTCCAATTGTAATGTCCCTAAACATCTACTTCCCTCCGGTCTTCCAACGCCAGATCTCTTCTTCAGCCTCTGCCAGTGTCAGTACGTCCTTGCGTACGTTGATGCCTTTTTCCCGCAACCTCTGCATCAGCTGGCTGACCGAAGGTGTGCCAAGTCCCCAGTCCTCCAGGCTGGCCCCTTGCCCGAAGATCTCCCGCGGGGTCCCGTCCATGGCGATTGAACCGTTGTTCATGACGATCACGCGACTGGCATGCGCTGCAATATCATCCATGCTGTGCGATACCAGAATCACAGTGATGTCGCGTTCCCGGTGCAGCTGGTCAATCCTCTCCAGGATCTCATCCCTGCCTTTGGGATCCAGTCCTGCCGTCGGCTCATCAAGAATAAGAATCTGAGGATCGGCCGCCAACACACCGGCTATCGCCACTTTTCGCATCTGGCCTCCCGACAGGGAAAACGGAGACCGATCTTTCAGTTCTTCATAATTGAGTCCCACAGTCTCCAGGGCAGCCTGAACTCTCTCCCGGGTTTTCTCTTCACCAAGGCCAAAATTCCGGGGAGCAAATGCAACATCGTCGTAAATGGTTTCCTCGAAGAGCTGGTCTTCCGGATACTGAAAAACCATCCCAACCTTTCGGCGCAGAGCTTTATTGGGACGCTTTTTTTCCGAGTACCGGATCCCGTCAATCATAATCTCCCCGGATGTGGGCAAAAAAAGCCCGTTCATGTGCTGCACCAGAGTCGACTTTCCACAACCCGTATGCCCAATGATCCCCAGATACTCACCTTTAGCGATGGAAAGACTGACATCGGACAGCGCGATCGTCTCATACGGACTACCCGGTTTATAGACATAATTCAGCGCCTTGATTTCAATCAACATAATTTACTCACCATCTCGTCCACCGTCAGTACGTCACCCACGATGTTCAACCCTTTTTTCTGGAGACGGTATGCCAGTTCAGCCATCGGGGGAACATCCATGCGCAGGTGCTTCAACAGCTCAACCTGTCGGAAGATCTCCTGGGGCGTACCCTCGAGCATTTTTTTCCCTTCTTCCATCACAATCACCCGGTCGGCCCCGATGGCCTCTTCCATGTAATGGGTGATGTGTATGATCGTCAACCCCTCATTCTTGTTGAGATGACGCACGGTGTTCATGACTTCCCGTCTTCCCTTGGGGTCCAACATCGCTGTTGGTTCGTCAAGCACCATGTATTCCGGTCTCATTGCAATCACACCAGCGATGGCTACCCGTTGTTTCTGGCCACCGGAAAGGTAGTGAGGCTCCCTTTTCTGGAAACCACCCATGCCCACCTTGTCCAGGGCTTCATCGACCCGGCTTCGGATCGTCGCCGGATCCAGACCAAGATTCTCAGGTCCGAAAGCAACATCTTCTTCCACTGTTGTGGCAATCAGCTGGTTGTCCGGATTTTGAAACACCATGCCCACCCGCGTCCGAATGTCCCAAACATGATCCCAGTCAGAGGTTAACATCCCATCCACCAAAACCTCTCCGGATGTAGGAATCAAGAGTGAATTGAAATGTTTGGCCAGGGTGGATTTTCCTGATCCGTTGTGCCCAATGATCACCAAAAACTCTCCCTCCTGAACGGTCAGGGAGATGTCATTGAGCGCCATGATCTGATGCTCTGAATCCCGTTTGTATTGATGAATGACGTTCTTGACTTCAATCAATGTTCCCACTTCTTTTCTAATAAACTATATGCATCATACCGCAGAACAATCCGAGTGGCAATACGCACAGACAACGGCTGCCTGCCAAACCGTAATCAACAGAAAAAAAATACTTCTGTACCGGTACAGAAGCATTTCTTTTCTATTGCATTTGAGTGATTAGTCAACAAGTTCAAGAATCACCATCGGGGCTGCGTCGCCGCGTCTGTGCCCGGTTTTGATCATTCTGGTATAACCGCCCTGACGTTCTTTGTATTTTGGAGCAATCGTGTCAAACAGCTTCACCACTACCCCTTCTTCCATCAGGTATGCCAGCGCCTGTCTTCTTGCATGCAAATCGCCCTTCTTGCCCAGCGTAATCATTTTTTCTGCAATTCTCTTTGCTTCTTTCGCTTTGGGTTCTGTCGTTTCAATACGGTCTTCTTTGAGCAAAGAAGTCACCATATTTCTCAACATGGCCCTGCGATGACTGGACGTCATTCCCAGTTTACGGTAACCCATGGTCTTTCCCTCCTTCTTCCCGCAATGTCAGCCTACTCGTCGCCCGTTTTCAGGCTTAAGCCTAGCTCGGCCAATTTGCCGTTTACTTCATCAAGTGATTTTTTGCCCAGATTTCTGACTTTCATCATATCAGCGTCCGTCTTCGCCACCAACTCCTCCACGGTGTTGATTCCGGCCCGTTTCAGGCAATTGTACGAGCGCACTGAGAAATCCAATTCCTCAATGGTCATTTCCAGGATCTTATCCTTCTGTTCCTCTTCTTTTTCCACCAGCGGGACTTCCGCGGCGTTCTGCTCAGAAAGCTCCATGAACAGACGAATGTGATCGTCCAGGATCTTGGCTGCCGAACTGACCGCCTCATCCGGAGTAACACTGCCGTCCGTCCAGACTTCCAGTGTCAGTTTGTCAAAGTCGGTCCGTTCTCCTACCCGCAGGTCTGACACTTCATAGTGTACCTTCAGGACAGGAGAATAAATGGAATCAACATAAATTGTCCCAATGGGATCGTCTTCCTGCTTGTTCCGGGTGCCGGCCACATAGCCGCGCCCCCGTTTGGCCTTGATCTCCACGAAAAGCCGTCCATCTGATTCGAGACTCGCAATGTGCATGTCCGGCTCCAGGATGTCAACGTCCCCATCAGCGATGATGTCTCCGGCCTTGACTTCACCTTCACCTTCCGCCTCAATACGCAAGGTTTTGACTTCGTTGCTGTCAGTCGCCAACTTCAGATCCTTCATCGCCAGGATAATATCCGTGGTATCTTCAACAACCCCCGGGATTGTTGAGAACTCATGAAGGACACCGTCTATTTTAATTGAATTCACTGCCACACCAGGAAGGGATGACAAAAGAATTCTGCGAAGAGCATTGCCCAGTGTGGTTCCATATCCTCTTTCCAGAGGCTGGACTTCGAACTTCCCGTATGTCTTGTCTTCGTTGCCTTCTACAAAGGTCACGTCAGGTTTTTCTATTTCAAGCATAAATGCCCTCCTTCCAATACAGCAGCGGAAACGAAATAGAACACCGTACTATCTGGAGTACAGTTCGACGATCAACTGCTCGTCCACTGGAATCTGGATATCTTCACGGGTCGGCATGGCGGCTATTTTTGCCCACATGTCTCCCGGGTTGGATTCCAACCAGGCAGGAACATTTTTGCCACTGGCATTTTCAGCCAGCAACCGGAATTTTTCGGACTTCTTGCTTTTGTCCCTGACAGTGATTTCGTCGCCAATCCGGACTTGAATAGAAGGGATATCAACCTTTTTACCATTCAACTCAAAATGTGCATGACGAATGAGCTGACGGGCTTCTGCTCTGGACTGTCCATACCCTAAACGGTAAATCACGTTGTCCAACCGTCTTTCCAACATCACAAGCAGATTTGTCCCGGTCACACCCTTTTGTCTGTCTGCTTCCTTGAAATACAATCTGAACTGTTTCTCCAATACACCATAGGTTCTGCGGACCAACTGCTTCGCCCGAAGCTGGGTACCATATTCAGAGACCTTTTTTCTGCCCTGTCCGTGTTGTCCCGGGGCATAGGCTCTTCTTTCCATGGCGCATTTGTTTGAATAGCAGCGGTCACCTTTCAGAAACAGCTTCGTGCCCTCTCTGCGGCACTGTCGACACACTGCTCCAGTATATCTTGCCATATTGCACTACACCTCCTCGATTATACTCTTCTGCGTTTCGGCGGTCTGCAGCCGTTGTGGGGGATCGGGGTTACATCTTTGATCATCGTAACCTCAAGACCTGCCACCTGAAGTGCTCTGATCGCAGCTTCCCGGCCTGATCCTGGTCCCTTCACGTAACATTCAACCTGTTTGAGCCCGTGTTCCATAGCGGCTTTGGCTGCTTTTTCAGCGGCCAATTGAGCAGCAAAGGGCGTGCTTTTCCGTGACCCTCTGAAGCCCATTCCTCCAGAACTGGCCCAGGAAATCGCATTTCCGTCTCTGTCTGTCAACGTAATCAGCGTGTTGTTGAACGTCGATTTGATATGTGCCACGCCGTATTCTATGTTCTTTTTGACTTTCCGTTTTCCACGTGTCTGTCTTTTTGCCATAACGATTTCCCCCCTTTACTTCTTCCTCGCTACTGCGCCTCTGTTCGGTCCCTTCCGGGTCCGGGCATTGTTTTTGGTGTGTTGTCCTCTCACAGGCAATCCGCGACGGTGCCGCATCCCTCTGTAGGAACCAATCTCAATGAGGCGTTTGATGTTCAGGGAGATTTCTCTTCTCAGATCACCTTCCACTGAATACTGTTTAGTAATGCTTTCTCTCAGTTTACTGACTTCATCTTCGGTCAGATTTCTGACTCTGGTATCCGGATCAATCCCGGTATCTGCCAGAATTTTCTGAGCTGTTGTTTTTCCAATGCCGTAGATATATGTTAGACCGATTTCGATCCGCTTGTCTCTTGGCAGGTCAACCCCAGAAATACGAGCCATTTAAGCTACACCTCCGTATATTTCTCACAATCATTCGTTGCACATCGACAAGGCCCCTGAAGGCCATTTATTCGGTATATTCAACAGTCGGTCAATTCACCCGAAGATGACAGCCGCGACCGGACTGATTATCCCTGTACCTGCTTGTGTTTCGGATTTTCACAAATAACCATCACTTTGCCCTTTCGGCGGATGATTTTGCACTTTTCGCAGATGGGTTTAACCGATGCTCTTACTTTCATCACAAACCCCTTCCTTTCCTAAATAGTATCTATTTGAATCGATAGGTGATTCTACCTTTGGTCAGATCATACGGCGACAATTCTACTGTCACCCGGTCTCCCGGCAAAATGCGAATAAAATTGACTCGGATCTTGCCAGAAACATGAGCCAGCACTTGATGTCCGTTATCTAGTTCAACTCGAAACATAGCGTTTGGCAGTGATTCAATTACCTTGCCTTCAATTTCTATCACGTCAGCTTTGGACATTAATTCAACCCCTTTGCTCATTATTTTGGCTTGAAACCAATCCGTCGATCGCTCTTCTGAGCTCCGCGTCACTTGAAAAAGACCCTTCTTTCAATTTTACACTGATATTCTCTTCTGTCAAGCCAGTCAGGCTAAGGTGCCGTATGTTTTTGCGTTTTGGCCTACCCAGTTTCCGTATCTCCCCGTCCGCAACGAAAACGAAGCGCTCATCAACGATCGAGATGATCAGATACGGGCTTCCAAAATCACGCCCAGCGGTTGAGAAAACCAACATCCCCGGTTCGGGGAAAATGCGTTCCATAGCATTCACCATTTGGTCAGAACCAACGGTTCTGCCTTCGTGACCACAATCGTATGCTCGAAATGGGCCGAAGGGCTACCGTCTTCTGTTTTGACCGTCCAGCCATCATCAAGGACTTTGACCCCGGGCTTCCCCAGATTGATCATGGGCTCCACGGCAATGGCCATCCCTGGTTGGAGTCGGATTCCCTTGTGAGGCGGTCCGTGGTTCGGCACCTGAGGGTCTTCATGCAGGTCTTCGCCAATGCCATGACCGACAAATTCCCTCACCACAGAAAATCCCTGGCGCTCACACCAAGACTGAATGGCATGGGAAATGTCTCCCAGTCTCGCACCGGCAACAGCCTGGTCAATTCCCAGATAAAGAGACTGTTCCGTCGTTTTCAACAGTTTTTCTATCTCCGGCGAAACTGTACCCACCGGGAGGGTCTGCGCTGCATCACCATGGTAACCGTTGATCAGCGCGCCAGCGTCGATGCTGATAATATCGCCTTCCAGGAGCACCCGGGACGACGGAATGCCGTGAACAACTTCGTCATTCACTGACGTGCAAATACTGGCTGGGAAACCTCCATAGCCCTTGAAACTGGGTACGGCTCCCTGTCTGAGAATCAATTCCTCAGCCTTGGCATCCAGCTCTGCAGTGGTCACTCCGGGCCGCACAAGGCTCCTCATCAGCTCGTGGACCTGAGCTACGATGCTTCCCGCTTTCTGCATATGTTCAATTTCTGTTTCTGTCTTGATTTTGATCAATTGTCTCTCCTCAAACAGCTCTGAAATATGATCCTGGTGGTCTCTTCGATCGAAAGGTCACCGCTGACAGAACACAACAGATCCTTCTTTTGATAAAAGCCCGCCAGTGGTTTGGTCATCTGGTTGTAGACATCCAGCCGGTTAAGAACCGTTTCTTCGCTGTCGTCATCACGCTGCTCTACCGGACCACCGCACTGATCACAAATACCTTCCGTTTTCGGTTTTTTGTTTTCCATATGGTAAACGGAACCACAAACTCCACATACTCTTCTGGCTGTCAGTCGCTTGATCAGTCTGGCAATAGGAACATCCAGGTAGATCACCCGATCGATGGCCTGTCCCAAATGCTTCAACATGTTGTCAAATGCACGACCCTGCTCCACAGTCCGGGGAAACCCGTCAAGAAGATAGCCTGCACGGCAATCTTCCTGACTCAGCCTCTCCCTGACCAGAGCAATGGTCACGTCATCCGGAACGAGCTCACCCCGATGGATGAATTGTTGGGCCATAAGACCCAGTTCTGAACCGTTGCGGATGGTTTTTCGGAACATTTCTCCAGTAGAAATATGGGGAACACCCAGTTTATCGGAAAGAATGGCTGCTTGAGTACCCTTCCCTGATCCGGGAGGTCCTAATACAAGCAATCTCATTTTCCTGTTCCTTCTTTCAGTAAATTAGCTCATGAAACCTTGGTAATGCCGCATAAGCAGCTGACCTTCCAGCTGTTTCATTGTATCCAGGGCAACACCAACGGTAATCAGAAGACTCGTTCCACCGATCTGCGTGTTGATTCCCGTGAAAGCCGAGATGATGTTAGGCATCAGGGCGATCAGCGCCAGGAACAGCGCTCCGGAAAAGGTGATCCGGCTCATAACACGCTCAATGTATGATGCTGTTGGCCGACCAGGTCTGTACCCCGGAATGAATCCGCCATGTTTCTTCAGGTTTTCTGCCACGTCAGCCGGATTGAAGCTGACTGCCGTATAGAAATAGGTGAAGAAGAAGATCAGCAGGGCATAGGTCAGCAAATACCAGATCGACGTAAAGTCAAACACTCTGGACACGACGTTCGCGAACCCGCTTTCTGGAAACCAGGACGCAATCGTTGCCGGGAACATCAGGATGCTCATCGCAAAGATAATGGGAATAACCCCGGCCTGGTTGACTTTCAGTGGGATATGGGTGCTCTGGCCGCCGTAAACTTTCCGGCCGATCACCCGCTTGGCATACTGAACGGGCATTCTGCGTTCACCTTCATGGATCGCCACAATGCCGACAATCGCAGCCAATGCGATCACCAGGAATGCAATCAGCGCCATGAAGCCCATTTCGCCAGACACCAGATAGGTGTAC
This sequence comes from Bacillota bacterium, assembly GCA_007121025.1. Classification (GTDB taxonomy): domain Bacteria; phylum Bacillota; class TC1; order TC1; family UBA5767; genus SKMO01. The sequence continues at coordinate 20,709 of SKMO01000112.1, forward strand.
AGGGTCATGATGCCCCCAGGAATCGCAGAAATAATCCCCGCAAAAATGATGATGGATATTCCATTTCCAATGCCTTTGTCGGTAATCATCTCACCAAGCCACATCAGAAACGCTGTTCCAGCAGTCAGTGTCGCCACAACCACAATGTACGATGGCAATGTTTGACTGAGCAGCGCCGGGCGCAGATAGACGGTCATGCCGATCCCCTGCAGCGTGCCGAGAACAACTGTCCCATACCGGGTCAACTGTACAATTTTTTTGCGTCCTTCAGGACCTTCTTTTGACAGCCTTTCCAAATAGGGAATCACAACGGTTAACAGCTGAATGATGATCGACGCATTAATGTAAGGCATGATGCCCAACGCGAAGACGGTAAAGTTTCGAAACGCTCCACCGGCCATAATGTCCAGAAAACCGAAGAAATCTCCCTGGAACATCGATTCCAAAACAGATTTGTCCAGTCCGGGCACAGGAATGTGCGCCCCGACCCGGTACACCAGGATCATCAGCAAAGTGAAAATCAGTTTTTCCTTGATGTCGCTTACTTTGAGAGCATTGCGTAGCGTCTCGAGCACTTAGATCACCTCTGCTTTTCCACCGGCTGCTTCAATCTTTTCCACAGCAGATTTGCTGAATGCGTTCGCTTTAACGGTCAGTTTCTTCTGCAGTTCGCCACCACCAAGAATCTTGACTCCGTCCCCTGTTTTTTTGATGACGCCCCGCTCTTTTAACAGTTCGGGCGTAATTTCCGTGCCTTCGTCAAATCGGTTCAGGTGTTCAACGTTCACACTGACGATCTGCTTGGCAAAAATATTGGTAAATCCGCGTTTAGGGACCCGGCGGATCAACGGCATCTGTCCCCCTTCAAATCCTGGCTTAATGCTGGCTCCGGAACGGGACTTTTGACCGTCCTGTCCACGACCGGCCGTTTTGCCCAGACCTGAACCTGTTCCTCTTCCTCTGCGGGTGGCTTTAGGCCGTGAACCTGCCGCAGGTTTCATATCATGAAGTTTCAATGCATCCACCTCCTATTCGCTGATGTCTTCGACTTTAACGAGATGAGACACAGCTTTGACTTTTCCCAAAATATCGGGAGTTGCTTTCTGGATGGCGGAACTGTTGATTTTTCCAAGACCCAGACTCTTCACTGTCTCTCTTTGTCTTTTATTGCGACCAATGGTACTGCGCACAAGGGTCACTTTGATTTCTTTTCCCATGCCAATACCTCCCCTAACCCATCAGTTCTTCCACGGTTTTTCCCCGCAGTTTGGCAACTTCTTCGGCTGTCTTCAGGCTCTTGAGCCCCTGAATGGTCGCGTAAACCATGTTGTTCACATTAGATGATCCCAGTGACTTGGACAGAATATCCTTTACGCCTGCCAGCTCGATCACCGCTCTGGCCGGACCTCCTGCGATCACACCGGTTCCTTCAGAAGCCGGTTTCAGTAAGACTGCTCCTGCTCCGAAACGCCCGATGATCTCATGTGGGATAGTGGTCCCCTTCAGCGGAACCTTGATCAGACTCTTTTTCGCTTCTTCCACACCCTTACGGATGGCTTCGGGAACTTCAGCAGCCTTGCCGTATCCGACACCGACTCTGCCTTTCCCGTCACCGACCACGACAAGGGCGCTGAAACTGAACCGCCGGCCGCCTTTTACAACCTTGGCGACCCGGTTAATAGACACAACTTTTTCTTCAAATTCGCTGTCTCTTTCGCGCTTTGCTCTTTGCACTCGGTTTCCCTCCTTTTAAAACTGCAGTCCACCTTCT
>SKMO01000024.1 GCA_007121025.1 Bacillota bacterium
AAGGAAAATTCATGAATGTCAGCCTGGATGAGTACAAAGGCCAGTGGGTCGTCCTGTGTTTTTATCCCGGTGATTTCACCTTTGTTTGAGCGACCGAAGTGGCAGCAGTTGCTGCCAAAAATGAAGAATTCAAAAAGTTGGGCGTTCAGGTGCTTTCCGTCAGCGTGGACAGCGTCTTTGTTCATAAGGTATGGAACGACAACGAGTTGTCCAAGATGATCGATGGTGACATCCCCTTCCCGATGCTCTCCGACCAGGATGGCAGCATCGGCCGGATGTATGGCATTTACGATGAAGATGCCGGCGTGGAAACCAGAGGCCGCTTTCTCATTGATCCGGACGGAAACGTCCAGGGCTTTGAAGTCCTGACCCCACCGGTGGGCCGCAACGTCAGTGAAACCCTGCGGCAGATCAAGGCCTTCCAACTGGTCCGGGAAAGCCAGGGAACCGAGGCAACACCCTCCGGATGGAAACCAGGCAAGGCCACGCTGAAACCGGGACCCGATCTGGTGGGCAACGTCTGGAAAGTCTGGAAAGTCGAAGAGGCCTTTGACGAGTAGGCCCGAAACCGCTTTGAACAAACAATAGAAATGGAAGGAACCGACCGGTGCGGTCGGTTCCTTCCATTTCTATGCACCGATTGTTTTCCCTGTTCTGTCCGCTGGTTCCGGCCCCGCCGCCTTCAGCCCAGCTCCAGGACGACCGGCGTCGGATTGCAGACGTTGTCGCTCACCGGGCAGCGTCCCTCCACGGCCTTGAGCCATGTCTTCAGTGTCTCTTCATCGGCGTCTGTGTCCGGGGTGATCCGGACAGAAATGTTCTGGTATCCCGCCCGCTCGTCCATGCAGGAGCCAAAGAGCCGCTCCGGATTGAGCTGGCCTTCCAGGCTGATTTTCACACCCCGAAGCTCAAAATTCATCTCCCCTGCAATCAAGTGACAGACCACGTTCAGGCAGCCCGCAAGGGAACCCAGCATGAATTCCACCGGATTGGGGCCTTCGTTGCTGCCCCCCAGTTCTTCCGGCTCATCAATGATCATCTCAAATCCTCTTGCTTTGGCCACGGTCTTGGCCGGCGACGCGCTGTGCGCTTCAACGGAAAACGTCATCATACCCATTGTCATTCCTCCTTTATTCATCAATCGGTGCAGACGGGCTGCACCGAATCGTCCCCTTCAGGGTCTTCGCTGCACAGGATCATCACATCTGTGGTGTCTTCCCGGGATTTGTTTTTTGAAAAGATGATGTACTTAACGCTTTTCACGGTGTATCCCTTCCCGTCCAGACAAAGCTTTTCACCGACCCGGGGCACCGGCGGCGTATGGTCCACACTGACCCGGCCGATTTCCTTCTTGCCTTTCTTGTATATCAGGTTATACCGCATGGTCTGACCCCCCAACTGTCCTGTTTGTTGTTCCCCCATTATAGCCGAAAACACCACGGGGTGGAATCGGTTGGCCAACATTATTTGACGGACGGCCTGACCGGACCGCTTGCCCGGGACCAGACGTTCATGCTTTCAATCCCCCCGCCGATCTGGGTGTTGTTGATCAGGGTGCCCCCGTACCGGTATCCGCTGCGGGCAAACACCCGGTTGATTCCAGGAGACAGGGCCCGGGCAATGGTGTAGAACGTCAGAAAGCCCTCCCCGGCCAGATCCTCTTCCATCCGGTGCAGCAACCGGCGGGCCAGACTGCGGCCCCGGACATCCGGCAGGGTGGCGAAATCGGTCATCTCCGCACACCGGTTGACCCGGTCGGTTTCAGCCGACGACAGGGCCACCAGTTCCCCGTCAACAAATGCCCCGAAATACCGGGTGACCTCTTCCTCCATGGTGCGCGCCAAATACCCGGAATCCAGAATGGGAAACGGGTAACTGTCAAACACCCGTCGGTACAGATCCGCCATGGCCGGCCCGTCCCCGGGGTGCATCCGGCGGATCTGCACACCGGGATCCGGGGCCGGCGTTTCACGGACGCGGAGACGGTTGGCCTCCGAAAGCACCTTCAGCCGCCGGATCCGGTGCTCGTCCCGGCTGCGCCGGGGGTCCAGATAAAGGCTGAGAAACACCCCGTCTTCGCGGCCCCCATAGAGTCCCCGGACAACCCCCTCCCGGCGGTAGCCTTTCCCCAGAAACGCCTTCGACCGGCTTCCGGGGGCTCTGGCAAAAATCTTTCCGTATCCCCGGTCCCTGGCCAGTGCGGTCAGCCCATCCAGAAGGGTGGAGACCTCCTCGGTTCTGTCCAGTTTGAGATCCATCAGGTAGATCCGGTCGTTGTCCGGACCGTGCTGGATCCACTGCCCCCGGTACTGTTCGATCAGATCGCTCACTGGGCCACCTCCCGCCGGCGGACCCGCTCCAGGTTTTCCGGGGTCAGGGTGATGTCCTTCTGGTGATCCGACAGCAGCATGGAGATGCCCACTGCCTTGAATTCCCGGGGATTGTCCAGATCCAGTTGCAAACGGCAGTTTGCGCAGTCCAGATCACAGGTGTTTCCGCTTTCCTCGGGCATCCGGTAGGTGGTGATCACCCCTTCATAATTGCGCAGAATCACCTTGTCGGAAGACCAGGACACCAGATAGTTGGGCATCACGGGAATCTTGCCCCCGCCCCCTGGGGCATCGATCACATAGGTGGGCACCGCAAACCCGCTGGTATGGCCCCGGAGATTTTCCATGATCTCAATGCCCTTTCCCACAGGGGTCCGAAAATGCTCCAGCCCCTCGGACAGGTCACACTGGTACAGATAATAGGGTCTCACCCGGTTGCGGACCAGCCGCTGGACCAGGGACTTCATGATCCGGGGGCAGTCGTTGACGCCCCGCAGAAGAACCGACTGGTTTCCCAGAACGACCCCCGCCAGCGCCAAACGCTCCAGAGCGCGGCAGGCGGAATCCGTCATTTCGTTGGGGTGGTTGAAGTGGGTGTTCAGCCAGATGACGCCGTGGCGGGAAAGCACCCGGATAAGTCCGTCGGTGATCCGGTACGGCAGGACCACGGGAATCCGGCTGCCAATCCGGATGATTTCCACATGATCAATGGCCCGCAGTTCCCCCAGGAGCCAGTCCAGAGTGTCATCCGGGAGCATCAGGGGATCGCCCCCGGACAACAACACGTCCCGGACCTCCGGATGGGAGCGGATGTAGGCCAGCCCCTTCTGGATCTGCATCCGGGAGGGCACGGAATCCACATCACCGACCTTGCGCTTGCGGGTGCAGTGCCTGCAGTACATGGCACACACATTGCTCACATGAAAGAGCACCCGGTCCGGGTAGCGGTGGGTGATCCCCGGCACCGGGGAATCGGTGTCCTCGCACAGTGGATCGGTCATGTCGCATCGGGAAATTTTCAGTTCATCCCCGTGGGGAAAAGCCTGCCTGAGGATCGGGTCTTCCCGCCATTTTTCAGGATCGACAAGCGACAGGTAATACGGCGTGACAGCCATCGGAAACCGCCGGATCGTCTCCGTGACCACCCGCCGTTCATCGTCTGTGAACCGGACCCCCAAAATCGCTTCAACGGTTTCCGGATCCCGGATGGTATGCTCCAACTGCCACCGCCAGTCCTTCCACGAGGGGAGTCCTTCCCATTCCTGGTGTTCTTCCTCCCGGGCTTCCATGTGATTTCGCGCTATTCTGATCGCTTCCTGCATGTCAATTCCTCCTAGTCAGAGGACACGGGCCCAGCAAAAAAAAGGCACCCTTCCCCTGTATCACAACAGAGTTAGAGTGCCTGTGTTTCGCCTCATCAGACTCACACTATGCCATTTCCATAGCATCGCCATTGCCTGTCACCAGACCCCGGCCAAGCCCCAGCTCCTGCACCAACGTTTTTCCCGTTCCCTTTTTCCCTGTGCCTGCGGCTTGTCCCGGTCCTGCCGGAGCATGACCCGTCTCACCGCGGCGGATTATCAGAAACCGTACTTCACAATCCTGTCCATTCGCCTTATGAGAATAGCATGTTTGACCGCCGGGTGTCAAACGCAACGGCCCATCAGGAGCAGAAGCTCCCGCATCACTTTGCAGGCCACGGCCGTGGAAACCCCGGACGGATCGTAATGCGGAGCCAGTTCCACCACGTCGGCCCCCACGATCTGCAGACCGGACAGCCCCAGAAGACCCTCCAGCAGCTCGTGAAACGACAACCCCCCGGCTTCCGGGGTGCCTGTTCCCGCAAAGACCGAGGGATCCAGAACGTCCAGGTCCACGGTCACGTAGACCGGCCTTCCTTCCAGTGCCTTTCGGGCATCGGAAACTGTGTCTGCCCGGAACCGCTCCATGGTGGTGTGCCCCCCGGACGCCCAGGAAAACTCCTCCCGGGTGCCCGAGCGGATGCCAAACTGCCAGATCCGTCCGTCCCCCAGCTGATCCCAGATCCGGCGGATCACCGAAGAGTGGGACCGTTCTTCCCCCAGGTATTCTGCCCGCAGATCGGTGTGCGCGTCAAAGTGCACCAGACAGAGATCCGGATGGGCCCGGTGCACCGCCAGCACAGCCGGCAGGCTGACCAGATGTTCCCCGCCCACCATAAAGGGCCTGCGGCCCCGGTCCACAATGTCCCCCACGGTCTGGCCAATCAGGTCCAGACAACCGTCCCGGTTGCCAAACGGAAGGTCCAGATCTCCCAGATCCGCAATCTTCATATCCTCTTCCAGATCAAGATCCTGATAGGGGCTGTAGGTTTCCAGGCCAATGGATTCCCGCCGCATCGCCTCCGGTCCAAACCGGGTACCCGGACGAAAGGTCACCGTTCCGTCAAAAGGTGCCCCGAACACCCAGATCCCTGCGTCCTGCGGTTCCTGCTGGCACCCCAGAAACCGGTGGTCCAGAAAGGCCTGCCTATTCATGGTCATCGAGCATCTGCTGGACATACGTGGGCAGGGCAAAGGAGGCCTGGTGCAGTCCGGCATTGTAGTACCGGGTGTCCAGTCCCAGGCTCTTCCACTGGTCCAGCCGGGCATCTTTCACCGGGTGGAGGCTTTTGGAGGCAAAGCCAAACAACCAGTGACCCGACGGATAGGTCGGGGCATGAAACTCATAGATCTTGACCACCGGAAAGGTCTGGCGGATCTTCTGGTGGGCCCGTTTCATTTCCCGGGCGTACTGTTCGTAGTAGGGACTCTCATGCTGGTTGATCAAAATGCCCTCCGGCCGCAGGGCCCGGTAACAATGCTCATAGAAGTCCACGGTAAACAGCCCTTCACCGGGGCCCACCGGATCGGTGGAATCCACCAGAATCAGATCGTAGCTCTCCGCCGGGGCCTGCCGGACAAAGGCCAGTCCGTCTTCAAAGTACAGATGGATCCGCTCATCGGTGTCCAGCTGTCCGGCGGTCTGTGGCAGATACTGCTGGCACAGCCGGACCACCCGCTCGTCGATTTCCACCATGTCAATGGACTCGACCCCCGGGTAGCGGGAGACCTCCCGGGCCGTTCCCCCGTCTCCGCCACCAATGATCAGAACCCGGCGGATGTCCGGGTTGGTGGCAAACGCCGGATGGACAATCATGTCATGGTAGGCAAACTCATCTTTTTCGGTCACCATCATCAGTCCGTCCAGGGTGAAAAACGTCCCAAAGGTGTCCGACTGAAAAAAGTCGATCTGCTGAAAGGGGGACTGCTCGCTGTGCAGATGCCGGGTCACCCCGATGGAAAACCGGACATCCTCCGTGTGATATTCTGAGTACCATAAATCCAACATGTGTCTTCTCCTATTCTCCCAGCACCAGCAGCACGTGGGGATCCTCGTCGTTGTTGATGATCATGCAATGCTGTTCTTCGTAAAACAGATAGTGGTTGATCACGTCCCGGGTGATTTTTTCCCCCGGGATAATCAACGGGATGCCCGGAGGGTAAATCATGATGGACTCCCCGCAGACCTCGCCTTCAGCCTCTTCCAGGCGCACCTTCTTCTTGGGGCTGTAAAAGGCGTTCCGTGGAGACACCACCGTGGTGGGTTTGTCGAAAAACCCTTTCTGGGGCACATCCAGGGTGGGGGCTTCCCCGTAGAACCGCCGGCTTAAATCGCTGAGCGCTTCCACCAGGGCGTCCAGGGTGCTCCGGTCGTCCCCGATGCAGGCCAGGGCCAGAATCACATAGGTTTCCGCCAGTTCCACCTGAATGCCGTATTCGTCCTTAAGCCGGTCGTACACCTCAAAGCCGGTCATCCCCAGACCCCGGACGTTCACGACGATCTTTGTCTCATCAAAGGACGTCCGTCCCCGTTTGGGATCCACGTAGTCCCGGGTCAGCACGGACAACCCGGCAATCCGGCTGATCTGCTCCTGAACCCGGCGGATTTCCCGGAGAAGCTCGTCGTAGATTGTCTGCCCCTCGAGAACCAGTTTCCGGCGGGCCAGATCCAGACTGGCCATCAGCAGATACGACGGACTGGTGGTCTGGATCAGATTGAGCACCGTCCGCACCCGGGTCCGGGTGACCATCCCCTCGTTGAGAAGAAGAATCGAGCTCTGGGTCAGAGAGCCTCCCGTCTTGTGCACACTGGCGGTGGACAGGTCCGCCCCGACGGCCATGCCCGAGGGTGGAAAGTCCGGGTGAAACGGAAAATGGGCCCCGTGGGCTTCGTCCACCAGGACGATCACCTGGTGGTCGTGGCAGTACGCCACGATGGACGCCAGGTCACTGGCGGCACCAAAGTACGTCGGATTGATCACCAGCACCGCCCGGATGTCCGGGTGTTCTTCAATGGTCTCCCGGACTTTTTGCGCCGACAGCCCGTTGGCGATCCCATTGTCATAGTCGATTTCCGGGTCCACAAAGACCGGGGCCGCACCGCTTAAAATCACCCCGTTGATCACCGACTTGTGGACGTTTCGGGGAAGCAGAATCTTCTCTCCGGGATCCACCGCCGCCATGATCATGGCCAGCACCCCGAAGGTCGAACCGTTGACCAGGAAAAACCCCTCATCCGCCCCGTAAGCGTCCGCCATCAGGGCTTCGGCCTCCCGGATGACCCCGGTGGGGCTGGACAGCAGATCCAGTTCCTTGGTTGAATTGAAATCGTAGCGGAGCATCTGGTCCCAAAACGGGTCCTGCGTGCCGTATTGCATCCGTTTTTTATGGCCCGGCACATCAAAATGCACCACCCCGGAGGCAGCCGCCTCTCCAAGAGCCGTGAACACCGGTGTCTTGTGGTGGTCCATGCTATTCGCCTCCGTACGTAATGTTTTTGGAGTAAAAGATTTCATCCATCTCCTTTTGCAGCCGGCCGGTGATGAACTCCACTTCCTCATCGCTCAGACAGTCCTGACTGCAGCCAAACAGGTAATTGTCCAGATCGAACTCCTTAAGCTTGCATTTGGTGTGGAAGGTGTTCTCCTGATAAATGTTCACGTCGATCATCTGGTACAGGTCTTTGATCTCATCCGGGATGTA
>SKMO01000032.1 GCA_007121025.1 Bacillota bacterium
AGAGGGGTTCCGGAGATTATTCGAAAGATCAGCCATGCTCCTGCATTGGTTGGTGCATGCTTTCTTTCAACACCCGTTCAGGACTGCCTGCTGGACAGTCTGTGTTCTGTTGACCAACGTCGCGGAAAGACTTAAACAAGAAGTAGGCAACGACGTGGCCCTCTATGGCCTGTTCTGCGGACCGTTTACCCTGGCATCCCACATGAAGGGGAGCGGAATCTTTCTGAAAATGCTCAGGGATCCCGACTACATGGTCAGACTGATGAATTGGTGCACGGATATTGCACTGGCGATGTGTGATTTCTATATTGAATGTGGAATCGATGTCGTGGCTCCCGTGGACCCATTGATCTCCCAGATTTCACCTAAGCATTTTGAAAGCTATTGCAGTGAGTCCTACCGGAAAATTTTCGATCACATCCGCAACAAAAACTCTCTGTCCTCATTCTTTGTTTGTGGGAACGCAATTAAGAATATTGAAGTTATGTGCCAGACGGGTCCGGACGCGATCTCGGTGGATGAAAATCTCTCCATGGCAGAAGTCAAGGCGATTACAGACCGTTACAACATTGTTGTGGGGGGAAACATTCCCCTGACAACGGTGATGCTGTTTGGCAATCAGCAGGACAACATGAAGTTCGTGGTGGATATGCTGGACAACTTAAGCCATGAAAACCTGATCATAGCACCGGGATGTGACATGCCGTACTCTGTCCCTGTCCAAAACGCCATAGCCTGTGCCCAGGCGGTACGTGACCCTGAGGGCGCAAGAAAGCTGCTGGCCAATTATTCCGAAGTGGACGTGACTGAAGGAATTGAAGTCGAGATTCCCGATTACGACAATTTGGACAGACCATTGGTGGAGTTGTTCACCCTGGATCCAGTTGCCTGCGCGGCCTGTACGTACATGTTGGCTGTGTTTGAAGAGGCGAAAGAAGAGTTGGGGGCTCAAGCGGATTGGGGAGATTACCGATACAATAAACTGGAAGACATTGCAAGGATGAGAAAAGTGGGGGTATCCAATCTCCCCAGCATCTATATCAACGGCGAACTCCACTATGACTCCCTGATACCCAGCAAAGAAGAATTGGTTGAGAAAATCACTCAGATCTGATCCCCTGTGCCAGCTTCCACCTGCAAGTGCAGGTGGAAGCTGTTTGCTTTATGAATGTTTTTCATGGAGATGCCTGGTTGTCTCCGGCTGGAGTTGATGTGTCAACCCGTATCACTTTACAAGCCTGTTGGACGTGTAAGTGCGATGCTGATTCTTGGTGTTTCCAAAAAGAAGCTCCGCCATCCTGAAGGGAGGGTGGAGCTTCTTTTCTTTGCGGTTTCTTGTACAACATCCGGCCTGATTTTTGTCTAGACATTAAACCGGAAGTGAATGATGTCACCGTCCTTGATGATGTATTCCTTTCCTTCGATGCGCAGCCGGCCCCGTTCCCGGACGGCGGCTTCTGTGCCCGCATTTTCCAGATCTTCATAACTCATGATTTCTGCTTTGATAAAGCCCCGTTCAAAATCGGTATGAATCACACCGGCGGCCTGGGGAGCTCTGGTTCCCCGGATGACCGTCCAGGCGCGGACCTCTTTGGGTCCGGCAGTCAGAAAAGTGATCAGTCCAAGCAGTTCGTATGCTGAGTGGATGATCCGGTCCAGTCCGGATTCCGCAAGACCGAGATCCTCCAGGAAGGCGGCTTTGTCTTCCGGATCCAGTTCGGCTATCTCTGATTCCAGTTTTGCGGAAATCGGGATGACCTTGGCGTCTTCTTTCGCAGCCAGATCCTCGATGGTAGCAATGTGAGGATTGGTGGAAGGATCCACAGCGTCATCTTCACTGACATTGGCGACATAAATAATCGGCTTGGAGGTCAGCAGGTTAAAACCTTTGACCAGCCTTTGTTCTTCAGCAGAGAGTTCCATGGACCGGACCGGTTTTCCGGCGTCCAGGGTGGTTTCCTTGATCCGCTGCAAAAGCGCGTACTCAGCGACCGCTTCCTTGTCTTTGGACTTGACTTTGCTGGCCAGTTTCTCCAGGCGTTTTTCGGTGGACTCAAGATCCGCCAGGGCCAATTCCAGATTGATGACTTCAATGTCCCGCAGAGGATCCACCGTTGACGACACATGGGTCACATTGTCGTCTTCAAAACAGCGGACCACATGGGCAATGGCATCAACTTCCCGGATGTGGGCCAAGAATTTATTGCCCAGGCCCTCACCCTTGCTGGCCCCTTCCACCAGCCCGGCAATGTCCACAAACTCAAACGTTGTGGGTATTGTTTTCGGGGGTTGATATAAAGCGGTCAGAAAATCCAGACGTTTGTCCGGCACACTGACCACGCCCACATTGGGGTCGATGGTGCAAAACGGATAATTGGCGGACTCAGCGCCCGCCTGGGTAATGGCATTGAATAAGGTGGACTTGCCAACATTGGGCAGTCCCACGATTCCACAGCGTAATGGCATGGATAATCCTCACTTTCACTTTCTCGTTGTCCGTTGTAAAGTATAGACCAACCCTGCAGACTTGACAATAGGAAGCTTTTGCAAAGAAAATGTGAAGAAAGCGCGAAAATTTGATCAAAGAACGGGGATGTCAGGGGACTTGCGGGAACACTCTGTATAATGTTAGGCGATGACAGAATGCAGGGAGGAAAGAACTCATGAATCAGGAACACCCCTTTTGGCTATTCTTAAGCGAAACCACCGGAAATCCCGGTCAGATCCGTCGTCTATACCACGGGCTGAACCTGCGGTTGTGGGACGGGATGGAACAAAAACGGGCCACCCTGAAGAGGATCCGGCGGTATCCTGTTGGAGCGGAGATCGCCCGGCTGCTTGATCGTTACGATCCGCAACTGGCCCTGACGAGGTACAAAAAACTGTTGCAATGCGGTCTTTTTATGTTAACGTATAGAGACAATCGGTATCCGGAAGCATTGCGGGAACTGCCGGATCCTCCGGCGGTGTTGTATGGCCGGGGCGAGTTGGCCTGTCTGGACCGTCCGACTGTCGGAATGGTGGGATCGAGAAAGTGCACCGTGTATGGACAGACCATCTCAACAACGTTCGGGCGGGAACTGGCTTCCCGGAGCGTGACTGTTGTCAGTGGCCTGGCCCGGGGCGTGGACAAATGGGCCCACAGGGGTGCATTGGAGGGTGGCGGAAAGACCGTTGCTGTTCTTGGAAGCGGTCTTGACCGGATCTATCCGCCCGAAAACCGGTTCCTGGCGGATGAGATTGCTGCACACGGTCTGGTGCTGAGTGAATACCCGCCACAGACCGGTCCGCAACGACTGCATTTTCCGGAACGCAACCGAATCATCAGTGCCCTGAGCGATCGTCTGCTCGTCGTGGAAGCGGCAGAGCGAAGCGGGAGTCTGATTACCGCAGGGTTTTCCCTGGATCTGGGCAGGGATGTGTACGCAGTACCCGGAAACATCAACAGCAACACCAGTGCCGGATCCAACCGCCTGATCAGAGACGGAGCTTTTCCAGCTCTTCACTGGGAGGATTTATTGGACTGACGCGGGTGCAATTCGTATTGGAGAGGGAATATGGCAACGAAACAGACAAACAAAACCAGCGAAACCACGAAAAAGAAAAAGGTCGCAAAAAAAACCCTGGTCATTGTGGAATCACCGGCGAAAGCCAAATCCATTAACAAAGCCTTGGGTTCACGGTATGTGGTGAAATCAAGCATGGGTCATGTGATCGATCTGCCCAAGAGCAAAATGGGCGTCGACATTGAACAGGATTTCGAACCACAGTACATCACCATTCGGGGGAAAGGCCCTCTGTTAAAAGAATTGAAGGATGCCCATAAACGGGCCGGGCGAACCCTTCTGGCCACTGACCCGGACCGGGAAGGTGAAGCCATCGCCTGGCACCTGCAGAGGGCGCTGGGCATTGACAGAGATGAATCCTGCCGGATCGTCTTCAATGAAATTACCCAGAATGTCATCCGGGAGGCGGTGAAGGAACCCCGGAACATTGAAGAGAATAAGGTTGACGCCCAACAGGCCAGGAGAGTGCTTGACCGTCTGGTGGGGTATTCACTGAGTCCACTTCTGTGGAAAAAAGTCAAAAAAGGCCTGAGTGCAGGCCGGGTGCAATCTGTGGCCGTGCGGATCATCTGTGAACGGGAAGATGAGATTGAGTCTTTCGTTCCGGAGGAATACTGGACACTGGATGGTCGCTTTCAACACGGGAAAGAGGCCTTTGATGCCAAACTGAACCGGATCGATGGAAAAAAAGCGGAGCTTTCAAGTGAAGAAGAGATGAACAGTGTTCTGACACTTCTGGAGGGCGCCCGCTACCAGGCGAAAGATGTCCGGAAAAAAGAAAAAAAGAAGAATCCCTACGCACCATACACCACCAGCAGCTTGCAGCAGGACGCCTCACGGAAGCTGAATTTCACGGCGCGCAAAACCATGCGGACGGCGCAGCAGTTGTACGAAGGCATCGACCTGGGAAAAGCCAATGGGGGAACGGTCGGTCTGATTACCTACATCCGTACGGATTCCACCCGGGTGTCTCCGACTGCGGTTGAAGAAGTGCGGACGTACATTACAGACGAATTTGGACCTGAGTATCTTCCGGCCAAGCCGGCACAATACGGGAGCAAGAAGAACATTCAGGACGCCCACGAAGCCATTCGTCCAAGCATGCCGGCAAAATCCCCGGATGCCCTGAAAGAATACCTGTCCAGAGACCAGCATCGGCTCTACCGGTTGATCTGGGAACGGTTTGTCGCCAGCCAAATGGCTCCTGCGGTGATGGCTGCAACCACCATTGACATTGAGGCCGTTTCCGGGAAGGGAAGCGCGATGTTCCGGGCCAATGGTTCGGTGATCAAGTTTCCAGGGTACCTGAAGGTGGACCGGGAGGCACTGAAGACTGCCCGGGAAGGAATCGTTCTTCCGGAGGTTTCCCAGGGTGACCCGCTGGAACTTGAGGCGCTCAATCCCAATCAGCATTTCACCCAGCCTCCGGCCCGGTATTCAGAGGCCACACTGGTCAAGACACTGGAAGAGCTGGGCATTGGACGCCCAAGCACGTATGCCCCGACCATTGATACCATTATGCGCCGAGGGTACGTGGTCAAAGAGCAGAAACAGTTTCACTCAACAGAGCTCGGACGTATCGTGGTGGAACTGATCAAAGAAAATTTCACGGACGTGATCGACCCTGCGTTCACCGCAGAGATGGAATCCCGCCTCGACCGGATCGAAGAAGAAGAACTGGAATGGAAGGACGTGATCCGGTCATTCTACGAACCGTTCTCCCGGGAACTCAAAACCGCCGAGGAAAAAATCAGCAAGGTTGAACTGGAAGAGGAAGTCTCCGATGAAGTTTGCGAAAAGTGCGGCCGGCAGATGGTGGTTAAAATGGGGCGCTACGGTAAGTTTCTGGCCTGTCCCGGGTTTCCCGAATGCCGAAACACCAAACCGATTATCGTGTCCACAGGCGTCAAGTGTCCCAAATGCGAGGGAGAAGTGGTCGAAAAGAAGACCCGCACCGGACGGACCTTTTACGGATGCAGCCTCTATCCGGACTGTGATTTCGTCAGCTGGGATCTGCCTCTGGCCCAACCTTGCCCCAAGTGCTCGTACCCCCTTGGACAGAAAACCAAACGCTTTGGGGGCTACAAATACTGCCTGAACGAGGATTGTGATTACTCCGAGAAAAAACCGTCGAAAAAGAAAAGAGCGGAGGACAAAGAATAATGGGAGCCATTGTTGTCGGAGGGGGACTGGCCGGATCAGAGGCTGCCTGGCAGTTGGCCCGGCAGGGAATTGAGGTCGATTTGTACGAGATGCGGCCTCACGTGCCCACTGCCGCCCATCACAGCGGCTGGCTGGGAGAACTGGTCTGCAGCAACTCCCTGCGGGCAGACAGCCCGGAAAACGCAGCGGGGCTTCTCAAAGAGGAGCTTCGCTTTCTCAATTCTCTGGTTCTGAACGCGGCTGACCGTTCCCGGGTGCCGGCGGGAGGAGCCCTGGCGGTGGACAGGGAAGGGTTTGCCCGGGCAGTCACGGAAGGGGTGTCCAGCCATCCCCTGATCCGGGTCCACCGCAAAGAATTGGACCGGATCCCCGGGGGGGACCTGGTGATTCTGGCCACCGGGCCGCTGACCACCGGTCTTCTGGCCAAGGACATTCAGCGTCGCCTGGGTACCGGATACCTGCACTTCTTTGATGCCGCAGCACCACTGGTGACAGCCGAATCGGTGAACATGGCGGTGGCCTGGTGGGGCGCCCGTTACGACAAGGGGACTCCGGATTACATCAACTGTCCCCTGGACGAAGGGCAGTACCATGTTCTGGTGGATTTTTTGATCAATGCCACCAGACACATCCCGAAAATCGAAGGGGAATCATCTTATTTCGAAGGCTGCATGCCTGTTGAGGAAATGGCCCGCAGGGGCCCTCTGACTCTGGCGTACGGACCACTCAAGCCCGTCGGCCTGATTGATCCGCGCACCGGGAAACGTCATTTTGCCGTGGTCCAGCTGCGGATAGACAATCGTCAGCGCAGCCTGTTTAATCTGGTCGGGTTTCAGACCAGCCTGATCCACGCAGAACAGCGCCGGATGATGACCCTGATTCCCGGACTGGAAGACGCTGAAATCGTCCGGTACGGAATGATGCACCAGAATTCCTACATCCACAGCCCGGTGGTCCTTCAGGCCACCGGTGCCTGTCGGCAGGCACCGGGGCTGTTTTTCGCCGGTCAGCTGACCGGTGTTGAAGGTTACATTGAAAGTGTGGCTTCCGGACTGGTGGCTGGCATCAACGGGGCCAGATTTCTTCGGGGACAACCCGCTGTTATGTTTCCACCAGAAACGGCCATTGGAGGCCTGATGGATTACATTGTGACGGCCGAGCCGGATCACTTTCAACCCACAAACATCAACTGGGGCTTGCTGCCCCCCCTGGAAAAACGTGTCAAACAAAAGAAACAACGTAACGCCCAGCTGGCCATGCGGGCCCGCAGAAGCCTGCAGGCGTTTCGCCAATCGGAGGGGATTTAACCATGAATCTGTCTGGGGCCCGGGAGCTCTATTTGAAGATCCTGTCAGAGGAGAAAAATTACTCGCCCCGAACCATCGCCGCCTACCGCCGCGATCTGGAAGTGTTTGAACGGTTCCTGATTGACAAGGTGCCTCAACTGGGGGAAAAACCTGAACCTGCAGGGGTCACCCACCTGCACATCCGTATGTATTTTGGTCAGCTCAACCGGGAGGGAAAGGCCAAAACCTC
>SKMO01000156.1 GCA_007121025.1 Bacillota bacterium
ACTCTCTTGCATTGTTCAGGGCTGCCACGGACTCCGCCCGGGTAATGTTGTTTCCCGAACCAAACGTACCGTCCGGGTACCCGGACATCAGACCGGCTTTTACCACGGCACTGATAAACGATCTGCTCCATTCAGGGATTTCATCCGCATCCATGAACTGGTCCAGCACTGCCAGATCTGCCTCCAGCTCCAGCACCTTCATGATGATCACAGCAGCTTCCTGCCGGGTGATTGGATTGTTCGGCCGAACCGTCCCGTCCGGATACCCTTCCAGATAGCCCGCTGCCATGGCCTGCCGGATCACCGGTGCATACCAGGCATCCGCCGGAACGTCCGTGAACGGGACATCCACCTCATCCTCAAACCCGAAAGCCCGGTTCACAAAGGCCATAAACTCCGCCCGGGTGATCGGATCGTTGGGCCGGAACGTTCCATCAGCGTAACCCCCGGCCAGTCCTCCATCCAGCCACTGACTGATCACGTCCTGAGCCCAGTGGCCCTCGATATCCGATGGTGTCGCCAGTACAGATGCCGGAACCAGCATCCCCATCACCATCAGCAGCGCCAACACAACAGAGATCATCCTGCTACTCTTTCGAAACATCATGTTCTCCCTTCTAAAATAAGATGTATGCATATTCTACATAAAGCAGAGAAAAGACTGGACAAACAACACCAAAACAAACAAAAACAGCACCCCAAAGAAACGTGTCTTTGTGAATGCTGCCCGGGACAATATTTGGAGATACTGTCTTTTTGCTGCACTCTGGGAGCAGCCGGCCTCTCCAGCCGGTGCCTGGCCCTGAATGATTCAGTTGTAGACCTGTGATTCACGGTTCCTTTGCAGCCAGAATGATAAACAGATACATGAGATTCCGGCAATCATTGAAATGGTATTCAACCCCCTCGATCTGTCTGCCCAAATGGCGTTCCAGAGGAAGGACATAATCCTCCCGGTTCCGGTGAACCATCTCATCCCGGATCTGCTTCACCAGGGACTTGCCTTCTTCGGTGGTACAAAGGGATTCTTCGATGGGCGTAAGAACCCCATCACAGCGGACGATCACCAGATCATCCAGCACATGGACCACTGTTTCCTCCGGTCCTTTTCCGTACAACGCCTTATAGCAACGGGTCATCACCCGCTTGATGTCCGTCTCCAGACGCTCCCCATTTTCCGGCATCCAACCACCCTTTTCACGCAACCACAGCTGCACCGTTGGAACATTCCCGGCACAAACACGGACAGGGCCATGTTCCAATAGTGCATAAAAACAGCACTCCGGCTCAGCTTCGTTGTCAGACTGTCCGTTTGTTTGCCTTGGTGGGTATTCCATGTCAGCTCATGGAAGGTCGCTAACAATGGGTATACTTCTTTATTTGATCGTCGTGTTCCTGCTAAACGACGGGATTTCCTGCAGTTTGAGCCTGAAACAAGGGGTTTGAGTGCCATTGAAATCCCATTCGATAAATATATTTTTCAAAGGGAACCTTTTGCCACAGGCATCGACTAACCGGATAGACAACAAAAATATGAAAGAAGGAAACGATGATGCGAAACCAATCAAACACCATCCGAAGCCTGCTGGTGCTGCTGCTTGTCCTGATGCTGGCGTTTACAGGCTGTACCGCCCAGGCAGGACTCGGAGCCCCTGGCCCTGAACCGGGCAGTCCCGCCAATCCGGACAGTCCTCCGGCCGGAGTTCCCGCACCCGGAAACCTCACGGATCCACCTTTTGCCATTCCCGTCCGGGGGAGCTTTAACGAAAAACTGGCCGTCATCCAGCAGGAGCTGGCGGAGCAGAATCTGCTGCATGGCGAAGTGATCGAAGACGCCTCCTCCCTGCAGGCACTGATCGCACGGTATCATCTGGAGTCCCTGGCCGACGGACAGAATCTCGCCTACGATGACAGCTTCTTTGCAGAAAACGCCCTGATCATGGTCTACGGGCAACAAGGCTCCAGTTCCCTGGGCTACCTGTTTGAACAGATCCAGGACAACGGAGCACTCATCGGGATCACCCTCTTGCGGATCGATCCGGAGTTCGGGACCACTGACATGGTTCTCCACGGCTATCTGGTGGAGATCAGCCGGGAAAACCTGGTCGACGAAAACGGCCAGCTCAAAGCACTGAACATCACTGAACGGGCCTTGCCGGCCCCGTCCACTGAAGACGACGCCCCTCGGATCCTCTAGGTCCTGTTGCCTGGGCCATGGCGTCCTCATGATTCCTGAAAGCCCCGATCACCCTGATCCGCCCGCCGCAACGACGAGTCCTTAGAAAAAGGCACCCTGGTCCGGCTGTAAATCCCTCCGGGTGCGAACGGCTCTCTCTGAGATGCCGGCGTCCTGCACGAACAGACAGGAACACAACTTAAGGGAATCCGCGAATGGATTCCCTTTTGTTGTGTTCCTTTGTTTTATCTTTTTGATGATTGTTTTGTTATTGTGCTTGTTTTCTTGTTTGTCAGATGGCCCTGCACGGATTCTGGACACCGGGTGGCTAAAAGTCCGTCAGCACCAGGGTAAATTCCTCCCCGTCTGAAAGCTTCTGTTCATCCACGCCATACATGCCGTACTCCCCGTCCACCAGGATGGACCAGTACTGCCCGGACGGATCGGCCTCAACCCCATCCACTTCAACCAGAAAACGTCCCATGGACGACTCCTCATAAACGGCGATGTCCAGTTCGTCCAGCAGATCCCCCAGGGTGTCCGCCCCGGTGCTCACCTCGCGGACTTCCCGCAGATTCAGCTCCGGCGCCTCCACCACAAGTATGATGTCCCGGCCCTCACCGGATCCCCCGGCGCCCGGGGTGCATCCGGCAATCACCAGAAAAACGATCAGCATTACGGTTGTCCAAAATGTTCTTCTCTGCATGCTTCTTTGCTCCTTTTGAGTAAAATACGGACCAGAACGGCCGACAACACAACACCCGAAACGATTCCCCGGATCACAAAAAACGTGCCGGCAATCAGGTAGGCCACCAGGGGAAACCCCAGGACCAGGTGGGCAATCAGTGCATCGGTCAGCGAAAACGTCAGAAACGCCAGACCGGAGGCCACCCCGTAAGCCTGGGGGAACCCCTTCAGGACCAGGACCACCGTCAGGGCGGCCACCATCCAGCTGGGCACCAGTGCCCAGTACATCCCGATGCCCATGATCACGTCAATGACCGCGTAAACAAAGGTCGCCGCCAACAGCACCCGGCGGCCGCAGTACGCGGCGCAGACCACCATCACCGTGGTCACGATCTGAAAGTTGTAAAAGGAGATCACATCTCCCAGGGTCAGCAGGGCCGCAAACAGGGCGGCATAGGCAATGTCCTTGGCGTTCATGGGTGCTCCTCCCGAAAAAAAGCTGCCCGGAGGCAGCACAAAGATCGCGCGGAGCCACCCCTGGAGCTATGAAACCGGTCTGTTTTCCGACTGTACGGTAGCCAGGACTGTGAGGGAATTTCACCCTGCTTTCCAAATGCGGTTCTTCTTGTTTCGTTTATTGTATCACAATTTTTCGGAAAGACCATTGTTGGCCACTCTGCCAAAGAGTCGCTGTTCCGCCGCATCGGGTGAAACGGGAAACGCCCCCTGGCAGAACGCCACCAGAAACATCTCCATCAGAATCTCCGGGCGGCCCCGTCCGGTTTTCATCCGGTGATCCAGTTCCCCTGCCTCGTAGAGTGCCTGGCGCAGGAACCCCTCGTCCATCCGCAGGGCGTGGGCCCGGGCCTTTTTCCAGACATACGGGTTGATCCCCAGTGTCTTCACGATGGATCCGTCGTCATGACCGGCATTGCGCAACAGTTTGCCTCCGTAGAGGATCCGGATCTGCCTGGCCAGCATGAACAGGATCTTGATTTCCGACTCCCGCATCTGGACCAGCGACCGGTAATGCTTCAGGGTTTTCGGGCCGTCCTGGGCACTGAACGCATCCAGAAGATCAAAAATGCCCGAGAGGGCTGAACTGGCCGCCAGCTGTTCCACCATGTCCCCGGTAACCTCTTTTTGGTCTCCGGCAAACAGGCAGATCTTCGCCACTTCCCCATCCAAAACCGCCTGGTTGCTCCCCGCCCGGGCCAGAAGAATCTCAGCAGCCTCCCGGCTGATCCGCTTGCCCCGGGCCTTGAACCGGCCGACAATCCAGGGCGGAAGGTCCCATTCCCGCAACAGCGGGCAGTCCACCAGCATGTCCCGGGCTTTCAGGGTTTTGGTCAGCTTCTGCCGGCCGTCCGGTTTGCTGTCCAGGGTGAACACCAGCACATGGTCATCCCCGGAGTGGGCCAGCCACTCCAGCAGATCATCGGCGTCCGCCGCCTTTTTCAGCCACTGCGGGTTTCGCTGCAGGATCATTTTCCCCTGGGAAAACAGCGACAGCATGGAGGCAGACAGCAACACTTCCGTCAGGGGGGCCGCCCCTTCAAACACTTCCAGTTCCAGCCCCTTTTGATCCCGGAAGATCCGGATCAGCTCTTTGAGATGCTGTTCCCGCAGAAATTCGTTCTCCCCGTGAATCAGGTATAAAGGCCGGGGCCCGTCTTTGTTGATGCGGTCTTCCATCCGTTCCATCCGTCTGTCTCCTTGTTGGTTGTATCTCTGACTATTCTACCACATCCAGACCTCATCAAGCAGAAAAGTCTGTCCCCGCAGCCGTCCCCTCCGATAATGAAACCACAGCTCCCCCATCCGGTCGGTCCGAAAAACCGGAAGATTTCGCACCCCTTCGTAGTAGTCGAGAACCTCCGGGTGCGGATGTCCGTACCGGTTGTTCGTTCCACAGGAAATCACCGCCAGATGGGCGTCCAGCCGGTCGAGAGCCGGACGGTCCAGAGAATGGCGGCTTCCGTGATGAGGCACCAGGTGGAGCACGCGCTCGGCCCCGTCCGGAGCCGGTTCCAGGTTGTGGAGGGCATGCCCTTCCAGATCCCCGGTCAGCCGGGCATAAAGGGTTCCTTTCCGGACCCCCAGGGCCAGCGAACGTTCGTTGGGTCCTCCGGTGGTCTCTTCATCCGGAGACAGGACCCGGAAGGACACCGATCCCATCCGGAAAGACGCCCCCCGTCCCAGAAACCCCACCGGAATGTCCAATTCCTCCAGTCGCTCCAGAAATCCCTCGTATCCCGGCTCCACAGGCGCATCAATGCCCAGCAGGACCCGGTCCACAGAAAACGCCTCCAGCACCTCCTGAAGTCCCCCCAGATGGTCGTTGTGGGCATGGGTGCAGATCATCAGGTCAATTCTGCGGATCCCCCCGGCCTCAAGCCAGGGAATCACACTGCGCCGGCCCGCGGCAGGGGTGCCGCCGTCCACCAGGACCACCCAGTCATTCTGCCGGATCACGATCGCATCACCCTGTCCCACGTCCAGAAAATGGATGTGCAGTCCCCGGGGGACCACCGGAAGAGACAAAAAGGCCACCAGCAGCACGCAGCAGGCCCCCAGGCTCCAGCGGGCGGTGGCCGGCGGTTGTTCGTTCTCCCCTTCCGGCCGACACCCCACCAGCCCAATCACCATCCAAAACCCGTAGTACAGAAGAATCCGGATTTCACCGGTTTGAGGAAGCACAACCCTCAGGGTGTCAAGCCAGTCCCGCAACCCCATGGTTTCCGTCAACCCACTGACCGGTGCCATGAACAACCGGGACAACAGCCCCAGCCCCCGGATGAGAGGCTCCGTCCAGAACACCGGGGGCAGCAGAAACAGAAGAAACCCCGCCGGGACCAGAAGGCCCAGAAGCGGAGCCAAAACAGCAGTCAGCCCGATTCCCAGAAGGGAGGACCGGCCAAAGACCTGCTGGAACGGCAGGGCTCCGGCCCAGGCGGAAAACCCGGCAAGCACGGGGGCCGGGCCCGGCAGGAACCGCCGCAGAACCGGATAGATCCCCGCCAGGCCGGCCACAGCCCCAAAGGACAGACCAAACCCCACGCTGTACACGTAAAACGGCCGCCACAGGAGCATCCAAAGCCCGGTGATCCCCAGAGCTGCCAGCAGGGACCCTTCCCGCTCCTGCAGCCGGAACACCCCGTGCAGGAGCATCAGGGAGGACGCCCGCAGAGCAGACGGTGTCATGCCGGTCAGCAGACAAAACAGGCCCATGCCCCCGCCCAGAAGGCACAGCCGGAGCCACCCGGAAAGACCAAGCAGCACCGCCAGGCCGGTCAGCAGGAGGCCAAAGGCCCCTGCATGCATTCCGGAAACCGCAAACAGATGGCGGACGCCCAGCAGGCCGGTGTCCGCCAGAAAGTCCTCCTCCAGCCCGGTGGTGTCCCCAAAAAGCACCGCCGTCAAAAGCGGTCCCTGGTCCGGAACCACGGTCTCCAGCCGGTCACGAAACCGCTCCTGGCGCCTGAGGAGCCGGTGCCTCAGGGCCGGGGACGCCGGTTGGGCCACCCGGAATTCACCGGGCTCCAAAAACCCCTGCAGACCCACATGGCTGCCTTTGAGAATCTGCTGCCAGTGGGGCTGTCCCCGGCCCCGGGCCGGTTCAGGGATGCTCAACCGGCGGGTGGGAACCTCCAGGACGGTTCCCGGACTGTACGCGTCCCGGGTGTGCAGCCGCACCCGGACCGGCGACAGTCCACCCCGGACTGACGCGTCCGACCGGTACCCGTACCCCGTCTGCCGGGGAACCGTCTGAACCTCCAGCATCAGGCGGGAGTGTTCCATAACAGCGAGCACCTGGTGGTCAAACCGGCTCTGGTGGACCCCCGCCAGGCCAAACCCCAGCAACACCACCAGGGCCAAAGCGGGCAGAGAAAGATCCAGCCGGCCGCGAACCAGGGACAAGACCCCGGTGCCCAGAGCCAGAACAAAGAGCACAGCCCCCAGCGCTCCGCCATGAAGCCCCAGGTGAGTCCCCACATACAACGCCACAAACAGACCAAACCAGACCCGCCCGTTCAATAGAGCGTCACCTGCTCCCGGATCTGGGCCAGCCGGGCCGGACCGATCCCATCCACCTCCAGCAGATCATCCTTGTCGAGAAACGGACCGTTCTGCTGCCGGTGCCGGACAATCGCCGAGGCTGTCACCGGACCAACCCCGGACAGTGTGGTCAGCCGTGCTTCATCTGCGGTGTTCACGTTGACCAGCCCGCTGTCCCAACCGCCCTCCAGCCGTTCATCCTCCGATGGAATGTGCACTTTCTGGCCGTCCTGCAGGATGGCGGCCAGATTCACCGTGAACAGGTCGGCTTCCTCCAGAAGCACCGCCTGCCGGACCGCCTCATCCACCCGGGACCCTTCCAGGAGGGTGTAAAGCCCCGGATGCTCCACGGCCCCGGACACATGAACGGCAATGGTTGCCCTGTCCGGTTCAGTCCCCTGTCCCCGTGGATTTGCCGGGCCTGCCGGCTCTTCGGCAAACACCAGGGTCTCTTCCCGGTGGAAAAGCCATTCCCCCACCCAGACGCCGCTTCCCAGCACCCCAATGCCCACCACCAGCACCAACGTTCGTTTCAGTTTCAGATTCAACCGAAGCATGTCCATCACCTCGGACACTTCATTCGGCAGCCCTGGCCGGATCCCTTGCCGTTTCCCGGGTTTTTCCGGTTCTTTTGCGGTTTTTTGACGGACAAAAAACAGCCGGCAGGACCCTTCCTCAAAAGGGGTCTGCCGGCCTCCTGCCTGTCCGCAACCGTTATTTCACCACAATGTTGGCCAGTTTGTCCTTGACCAGAATAAACTTGACGATCTGTTTGCCGTCCACGTAGCGGGCGACCGCCTCCCGGGACAGGATCATCTCTTTGAGCACGTCTTCATCGGTTCCCCGGGTCACCACCACTTTGTCCCGGACCTTGCCGTTGATCTGAACGGCCATTTCCACCTCATCGAGCACAATGGCCGCAGGATCAAAGGAAGGCCAGTTCTGGTGATGAACGGTTCCCGTTCCGCCCATCCGGTGCCAGAGTTCCTCCGCGATATGCGGGGTAAAGGGCGCCAGCATCAGGACCAGATTTTCGAGGGAAAACCGCAGCAATCCCCTGTTCCAGTCTTCTACCGAAACGTCATCCATGTAATGGTACTGCGCGTTCACCAGTTCCATCAGGGCACTGACCGCTGTGTTGAAGTTGAACCGTCCGCCGGCGTCCTCGGTCACTTTTCGGATGGTCCCGTGAATGACCGCCCGCAGTTTCTTGTCCTCGGTGGACACGGCCCGGTCGGCCACCGGGGTGTCGGCAATCTTCTCGTGCAGGCCGGTGTAGAGCCGCCACACCCGGTTCAGGAACCGGAAGCAGCCTTCCACACCCTTGTCGTTCCATTCCAGGTCCCGCTCCGGTGGGGCGGCAAAGAGAATGAACAGCCGGGCGGTGTCCGCCCCGTAACGGCTGATGATTTCTTCGGGCGACACCACGTTTCCTTTGGACTTGGACATTTTGGTGCCATCTTTGAGGACCATCCCCTGGGTCAGCAGGTTCTGGAAGGGCTCTTCTTTCGGTGTCCAGCCCAGATCAAAGAAGACCTTGTTGAAAAACCGGGCATACATCAGGTGCAGGATGGCGTGTTCCACCCCGCCGATGTACTGGTCCACGTTCATCCAGTATCCGGCCTTTTCCGGATCCCAGGGACGATGTTCATTCTTGGGATCGCAGTAACGCAGGAAATACCAGGACGAGTCCACAAAGGTATCCATGGTGTCCACTTCCCGCCGGGCGGGGCCACCGCAGGTGGGACAGGTGGTTTCCAGAAAACCCTTGCTGGTGGCCAGGGGGGACTCCCCTCCGGGGTTGAAACCCACGTCCGTGGGAAGCAGCACCGGCAGATCTTCTTCCCGGACCGGCACCACGCCGCACGTCTCACAGTAAACAAACGGGATCGGACAACCCCAGTAGCGCTGTCTGGAAATCAGCCAGTCCCGGAGACGGAAATTGACCATGGCCTTTCCGAAGGACCGCTCCTCCAGAAACGCCGTGATCTCCTGCAGGGCCTGTTCCGAGGGCATGCCGTCAAAGCGGCCGGAATTCACCATGATGCCTTCCGCCGGAAAGCTTTCGGTCATGGTGTCCCCGTCCAGGTGTTCTTCCTCCGGCTGGATGACCACCCGGACCGGAATGCCGTACTTCCGGGCAAACTCAAAGTCCCGCTGGTCGTGGGCCGGAACCGCCATCACAATGCCCGTCCCGTAGTCCATCAGCACGTAGTTGGCAATATAGATGGGCACCTCTTCCCCGTTCAGGGGATTGGTGGCCGTGGAACCGGTAAAAATGCCCATTTTCTCGGTATCCGCGGCAATCCGGTCAATGGCCGACTGCATGGAGACTTTCCGGACGAACGCCTCCACCTCTTCCCGGTGTTCATCGGTGGTCAGCTCGGCCACCATGGGGTGTTCCGGAGCAATCACCATGTAGGTCACACCAAAGAGCGTATCCGGCCGGGTGGTAAAGACCGGCAGCTTCTGGCCGCTTCCGGCGGTAAAGACCACCTCAGCCCCCTCGCTGCGCCCAATCCAGTTCTTCTGCATGGTCTTGACTTTTTCCGGCCATCCGGGCAGCTGATCCAGGTCGCCCAGCAACCGGTCGGCGTACTCCGTGATCCGGAAAAACCACTGGGACAGGTCCTTTTTTTCCACTTTGGAATCGCACCGCTCACAGCGGCTGTCCACCACCTGTTCATTGGCCAGGACCGTCGCACAGTCCGGACACCAGTTCACGGCCGCCTTTTTTTTGTAGACCAGGTCCTTTTTATAGAATTCCAGAAAGATCCGCTGGGTTTCTTTGTAGTAATCCGGCAGACAGGTCGTCACTTCCCGTTCCCAGTCATAGGCCAGACCCAGCTGCTGCAGCTGCACACGCATGTTTTCCACGTTGGCCAGTGTCCAGTCGGCCGGGTGAACCCCCCGCTGAATGGCCGCGTTTTCAGCCGGAAGCCCAAACGAGTCCCAGCCCATGGGGTGGAGCACATTGTAACCGGCCATGGTCTTGTACCGGGCCACCACATCCCCGATCGAGTAGTTGCGCACATGTCCCATGTGCAGATTGCCCGATGGGTAGGGAAACATTTCCAGCACGTAATACTTTTCCCTGTCCGAATCCTCTGTGGTCCGGTAAATGTCCTGTTCCGACCACATTTTCTGCCATTTTTCTTCGATTTCCCCAAAATTGTATCTGTCCTGCACGATAGCCCCCCCTGTCTAACTGTTTTGTTCCGGCCCGTCCTGCGTCCGGTCTTTCGGTTCTTCGATCTCCTGCCATGCAATCAACCGGGCGTCCGCCCAGAGTTTTTCAAGGTTATAGAACCGGCGCTGTTCCTCCGTGAACAGATGCACAACCACATCGCCGTAATCCACCAGGATCCATCCTCCCTCCCGGTAACCTTCAACCCGCAGGGGCCGGATGTCCTTCCGGGAGAATTCTTCTGTCAGATAATCAGCCAGCGCCCTGTTCTGACGGGCGTTTCGTCCGGTGGCCAGAATAAACGTGTCGGCCATCAGGGACACGCCCCCCAGGCCCAGCACCACAATGTCATCGGCCAGTTTTTCTTCGAGAAAAGCAGCCATCTGTTTTGTCTTAATCAATTCGTCCAACGTTGTCCTCCTATTCACTTAACAGCTGATTCCAGCAGGCCACCGTATCCGGATGAAAGGCCCGTTCCCGTTTCACCAGATGGCGCAGGTGGGCTTTCACGCACTCCCGGAATCCCGCATTCAGATCATCGTAAGCCAGGTCCCTCAGGCCCCTGGCTTCAGGATAATTCCGGGTCGGCTCCACTGCATCTGCAATGTAGATGATCCGGGCCAGAAGACCCATATCGGGGCCCCCTGTGGTATGGGTTCGCACTGCCTGGGTGACGTCCGGATTGCGGATGCCAAACTTGTCTTCCAACAGTTCTGCGCCCACCACGGCATGGAGAAGGACCGGATGGGCCTCTTCCATGGGCCCCACGGTGATCCCCAGATTCCGGGCGATGGCCAGCAGTTCACCATCCGGCACCTCCCGCATATGATCATGGAGCAGTCCGGCCATCCGCCCCAGGGCTTCCGGCACTTCAGCCAGGTAGCACAGCTCCCCGGCCACCCGGGCCACGCCCAGGCAGTGTTCCACCCTGTAGTCCGACAGTTCCCGGACGATGTATTTCATCACCGTGTCTTCCGACGGCAAATAGCCCTCATCAAACATAGAGTCCCTCATTTCCAATGTATAGTCTGACGGTCTCCGGAAGAAGATAGCGAATGCTCCGGCCGTCCGATACTTTCCGGCGGATGTCCGTGGACGAAATCTCCAGCGCCGGCATCCGGGTCAGATGGATGCATTCCCGGACCGATGCCGGCAGGCTTTCGAGAAATGCCGTCAACTTGTCCCCATCGGTCCCCGGGCGGGTTGCCGCCACGAAAAAACACTGACTGCACAGGGTTTCCACCTCTTTCCAGGACAGAATCTCCATAATGGCGTCCGCCCCGGTGATGAAGTAAAACTGCACCGGTTCAGCGGAGCGTCTGCGCAGCTCCCGGATGGTGTCAATGGTGTAGGAGATGCCCCCCCGGTCGATTTCCACCGTAGACACCCGAAAGTGCGGGTTGGTGTCCACAGCCAGCCGGACCATGGCCAGCCGGTGTGCAGCCGGCGTGATCTCCCGGTGCAGTTTGTGCGGGGGGTCTGCGGCCGGGACGAACAGCACTTCATCGAGACTGAACTGCTCGCGGACCGTTTCCGCCAGAACCAGGTGTCCATTGTGCACCGGATCGAAGGTGCCGCCCATCACGCCGATCCGCGTTGTCTTGTCGTCCACCCCTAGCCCCTCACCTGTCCGTCACCGTACACCACGTACTTGTACGTGGTCAGCTCACGCAGTCCCATCGGGCCCCGGGCGTGAAGCTTTTGGGTGCTGATGCCGATTTCTGCTCCGAACCCGAACTGCTCGCCGTCTGTGAACCGGGTGCTGGCGTTGACATACACCGCCGCCGCATCCACTTCACTCAGAAAGCGGCGGGCCCGGTGGTAGTTTTCCGTCAAAATGGTCTCAGAATGCCGGGTCCCGTAGGTGTGAATGTGCTCCAGCGCCTCATCCATGGAATCGACCACCCGGCAGGCCAGAATGGCGTCCAGGTATTCGGTCTTCCAGTCCTCCGTGGTGGCCGGTGTCCATTGCCTCAGAAACCGTCCGCTGCGCTCACAGGCCCGGATTTCCACTCCTTTTGCCACCAGTTGTTCTTCCAAAGCCGGCAGGAACCGTCCGGCCACGTTCTGGTGGACCAATACCGTCTCCAAGGCGTTGCAGACTCCCGGACGCTGGGTCTTGCTGTTAACCACAACGTCGACGGCCATGGTCAGATCGGCTTCCTCATCCACGTATCCGTGGCAGTTGCCCACACCGGTTTCAATCACCGGTACCGTGGCGTTTTGGACAACGTTCTGAATCAGACCGGCGCCTCCCCGCGGGATCAGAACATCCAGATACTCGTTCATCCGCAGCATGATGTCCACCGCTTCACGGTCCGTGGTGTCGATCAGTGAGATGGCTCCGGCCGGGACACCGGCTGCGGTGGCCGCCTCAGCAATCACATTGGTCAGCACCCGGTTGGACTGCTGGGCGGTGGATCCACCCCGCAGAATCACCGCGTTTCCGGTTTTCAGGCACAGCCCCGCCGCATCCACCGTCACATTGGGCCGGGCTTCATAGATCATCCCCACGACCCCCAGGGGCACCCGGACCTTCCCGATTTCCAGTCCGTTGGGACGCCGGAACATGGTGTCCGTTTCCCCCACAGGATCTTTCAGGCTGATCAGCTGACGCAGACCCGCGGCCATCGCACGGATCCGGTCTTCGTTTAACATCAGCCGGTCGGTCAGAGCTTTGGTCAGCCCCGCCTGACGGCCGCTTTCCAAATCCACCCGGTTACGCTCCAAAATCTGCTCCACGTTGGCCTCCAGTGCATCGGCCATGGCCCCCAGGGCCGCATTTTTGTCGGCTTCCGACATCCGGGCCAACTCCCGGGAGGCCTGACGGGCACTTTTTCCCTGTGCATAGATCGTTTCTTTCAGCATGGTTCTCTCCTTACGTTCGACTTACACCAGGGACAGATTGTCCCGGTGGATCACTTCATCATAATCTTTTTCACCAAGGATTCCGGCAATCTCACCGGTCTTTTTTCCGGCAATCCGCCGGATGTCCTCCGAGGAATAGTTGACGATTCCCCGGGCCAGCGGTTGTCCCGCCGGATCGGCCACAACCACCACAGAACCCACGTCAAAGGTTCCCTGAACTGCGGTGATGCCAATGGGAAGAAGGCTTCGCCCCGAGCGGGTCAGTGCCCGGACGGCGCCTTCGTCCACCGTCAGATGGCCTTTGGGCATGGTGCTCCAGGCAAGCCAGCACTTCCGGCTGGTCTGTCGCTGGTCCTGGGGAGAGAAAAAGGTCCCACAGACCTCCCCGGAGAGAATCCGCCGCAGGATGCCCTCCTCGCTGCCATTGGCAATGACCATGGACACGCCACCGTTGGTGGCGATCCGACCGGCCTGCAATTTGGTCAG
The DNA here is from genome assembly GCA_007121025.1 of Bacillota bacterium. Taxonomy (GTDB): domain Bacteria; phylum Bacillota; class TC1; order TC1; family UBA5767; genus SKMO01. The sequence goes on from SKMO01000156.1 coordinate 13,464, forward strand.
CATCCCCCCGGTGGCAAAGTCCGTCGCACCGCCTTCACCGGCCAGGGCCAGGATTTCTTCGTCGATCTGGTCCACCTGTTCCAGCCGGCAGGCTCCCGCATCCTCCCGGGGGTTGACGTTGTACAACCCGTCAATGTCCGACAGAAGAATCAGCAGGTCCGCATCCACCAGTGTGGCCACCAGCGCCCCCAGCGTGTCGTTGTCCCCGAAACGGATTTCATCGACGGCCACCGTGTCGTTTTCATTGATGACCGGAATGGCCCCGTATTCCAGCATGGCAAACAGCGTGTTCCGCGCGTTCAGGTGGCGTCGCCGGTCGGCCAGGTCCTCACGTGTCAGCAGGACCTGTCCGGTGGTTTTGCCGTATTCCGCAAAAAATTTTTCATACATGTGCATCAGGGCGCCCTGCCCGATGGCCGCCATGGCCTGTTTCTGGGGAATGGACGTCGGTTTGATCCCGCCCAGTTTTCCCGCTCCGGCACCCACGGCTCCTGAAGACACCAGGAGCACTTCCCGTCCCCCGTTCTTCAGGTCCACCAATGCCCGGACCAGCCGTTCCATCTGGTGCAGGTTCAGCTGTCCCGTGGGATGGGTGATCGTGCTGGTACCCACCTTGACCACCACCCGGCGGGCGCTTGTTAATCTGTCAATCCGGTTCATCCTCGTGCCCCCCTTCTCTTAGGGAAGATCAAACGCACTGTCCTTTTTCTTCGGGGAGAACAACAGAGCCGTTCCCCCGGTCACGCCAACCAGTTCACTTCCTGTCCGGTTGGCCAGATCCCTGGCCGCTTCGGGAACAGGCAAGAGACTGTTGGGGTGAATCCTCACCTTGACCAGTTCCCCGCTGTCCAGCTGGCGCCGGGTTTCTTCAATCACCGCGTCCGTCAGCCCGTCTTTGCCCAGCGCGACCGCCGGCTTTAAATGACTGCCCTGAGAGCGCAGAACTCGTTTTTGTTTTCCTGTCAGCATTGTGTTTCCTCCGGTCTTCTACTCGTCCACATATTCAAATTCCATGTCCATGATCCGGACAACATCGCCTTCGGAGACCCCTTTGGCCCGCAGGGCCTCAATGACGCCCATCCGTTTGAGGATGTGATGAAAGCGCATCAGGGCCTCATCGGAATCCATCCGGTTCATGATGAACTGGCGTTCCACTTCCGGACCGGAAACCACAAAGGTTCCGTCCGGTTCCCGGTCCACCTGGAACTTGACTTCTTCCTGAGGCCGGGTCACTTTGTAGGCTGTCGTGTCAAGGATCACCTCTTCCTGGACTTCATCCAGGAGTGCACTGATCCGGGACACCAGCTCCCGGGTTCCTTCCCGGGTCACAGCGGACACGGGAAAGACTTCCACACCGGCCGGCAGTTGTTCCTTCAGAACCTCCAGCCGCTCGGCAGAGCCGGGAAGATCCATCTTCGTCGCGGCCACCACCTGGTGTTTCCGGTCAAAGTTCTGATTGTAACGGACCAATTCACGGTTGATCGTCTCCCAGTCTCTGTACGGATCGCGGTCCAGCCCCTCAAAGGCGCTGCCCACATCCACCACATGGATGATCAGACGGGTCCGTTCCAGGTGTTTCAGGAATGCATGGCCAAGACCCGCCCCCTGGTGAGCCCCTTCAATCAATCCCGGAATATCGGCCATGACAAAACTCTTGTCTCCGTGGCTGACCATTCCCAGATGGGGTTTCAGGGTGGTAAAGGGGTAGTCGGCAATTTTCGGTTTGGCCGCCGACAGGACCGAAATCAGCGTGGATTTGCCCGCATTGGGAAATCCGGCCAGACCCACGTCAGCCAGAAGCTTGAGTTCCAGTTCCAGCCACCGTTCCTCCCCCGGTTCACCGTTTTCGGCCACCCGGGGCGCCTTGTTGCGGTTGGTCATGAACCGGGCGTTTCCCCGGCCCCCGCGGCCCCCCTTGGCCACCGTGAAGACCTGTCCTTCCACGACCAGATCGGCCAGGCATTCTCCGGTGTCCCCGTCGCGCACCAGGGTTCCCGGAGGAACCCGCAGCACAAGATCCTCTGCATTTTTTCCATGCATGTTGGACCCCCGGCCGTGTACCCCCCGGGGCGCCTTGTAGTGCCGCTTGTACTTGAAGTCGATCAGCGTGCGCAGGGAACCGTCCACCTGCAACACCACAGAACCTCCCCGGCCGCCGTCCCCGCCGTTGGGACCGCCTTCCGGCACATATTTTTCCCGTCTGAACGACACACAGCCGTCCCCGCCGTCTCCGGCCTTGATATTGATTCTTGACTGATCCAAAAACATCCTGTCACATTCCTTCCGATGGATTGTAGCTTATCAATCCATTATACCTTATTTTCCGGCCCGAAAAGCAAAAAACCCCTGGGAATCAGGGGCTTTTGTCCTGTTTATGCCAGTTCAGAGTACACGCTGGCCTGTTTTCTGGTCTTGCTCTTGCGTTCGTATTTCACAATACCGTCAACCAGCGCAAACAGTGTATCGTCCTTGCCGATTCCCACGTTGTTGCCAGGATGGATTTTCGTTCCCCGCTGACGCACCAAGATATTGCCGGCTTTCACGACCATTCCGTCGCTCTTTTTCAGTCCCAGTCTTCTTCCTGCGGAGTCCCGTCCGTTCCGGGAACTTCCCTGCCCTTTCTTGTGGGCAAACAATTGAAGATCAATGCGAATCATCCTGTTCCACCTCCTCATTGTGGATTTCAATAGCTTCCGGAGCCTCTTGCCGCAGTGCCTGCAATCCCAGCTCCAGTGTTTTCAGTATCCTGTGGGCGTCTGCCCGGTCCTTCGGCTGCATCGTGGCGGACAGGATCACCGTGACGGCACCCTCATCCACCGAATACCCGAACTGTCCCGGCAGAAAATGATCCAGACCATTCAATGCACCCTGCACCATGGCGGATACGCCGGCGCAGACCAGGTCTTCACCCCTGGGTGCCGTTCCGGAATGCCCGCTGATGCTGGCCCTATACAGGCCCAGCCGGTCCCCGGTAAACACCGCCCGAATCATTTATTTAACCTCGATCGCTTCAACAACAACTTCCGTATACGGCTGCCGGTGTCCTTGCTTTCTTCTGTAGTCTTTCTTGGGCTTGTATTTATAGACAATGACTTTCTCGCCTTTGCCATGCCCGTTGATTTTCAATGACACTATTGCATTGTCCACTGCCGGACGACCGACCTTCACATCGCTTCCGTCTGCCACCAGCAGGACTTTCTCGGCTCCAACCACATCTCCCGGCTCAGCCTGGATTTTTTCCATCCGGACCACATCGCCCTGGGACACACGGTACTGTTTGCCTCCGTTTTCAATAATCGCGTACATGCACGCACCTCCTTCGTCTCAGACTCGCTGTCGGGGCACTCCAACGGAGTTTAAAGCCCTGTCCATGCGGTTACAAACTACCATCACCTTAAGACTTTACCACGGGGCGAGCCCCTTTGTCAATACCAGATTCCCGCTTCCGGGCCGCCCTCCACATGGATTTCATCGTAGCGTGCATCCGGGTCTGCCTGGACGTAGACCTTGCGGTCATACTTTTCTTCCAGCTGCTGCAGAAACCGGTGTCCACTGGTGTGCAGATACTCGGCCATGGTTCGGTGGACCCGCAGGATGATCTGGTCGGACCCCAGCTTTTTAATGGAGTTGGCCACTTTTTGTTCCACCAGTTTCAGCCGGTTTTCCTCGGAAAGCACCTGCCCCTTTCCCAGACACATGGGACAGGTCACTTCCATCAGGTGCGACAGGGACCGCTTGGATTTCTTCCGGGTCATTTCCAGAAGGCCCAGACGGGTCAGTCCCATCACCTGCACCTTGTTGGAATCACCGGCTGAAGCTTCCTCCAGAGCCTGGACCAGCTGAAAGCGGTGCTTGTCCACCTTCATATCGATGAAATCCACCAGAATAATTCCTCCGCAGTTGCGCAGACGGATCTGCCGGGCAATCTCACCCACCGCCTCCATATTCACCAGGAAGGCGGTTTCCTCCAGGCTTTCCCGGCCGGTGTACTTTCCTGTGTTCACATCGATCACGGTCATCGCTTCGGTCCGGTCGATCACCAGGTACCCGCCGCAGTCCAGCCAGACCCGCCGGTTCAGGGCTTTCTGGAGCATGTTCTGCAACTGATAAGTCGTCCAGACGCCCCCCTCCCGCTGCAGTGTCACCCGGCCCCGCAGTTCCGGGATGAAATTTTCCACGTACTCCCGAACCAGCTTTTCGTTCTCCGGCGTGTTCACAATGATCCGGTCGATGTCGGACCGGACCACATCGCGCAAAATCCGGGTGGTAAATTCCAGGTCGGACCGGACCAAAACCGGTTTTCCCTGGTGCGCCTGCATCTTCTGTGTGATCTCCCCCCAAACCAGGTTCAGCCGGTCGTAATCCTCCTGCAGCTCCTCCCGGGAGCGTCCCTCGGCCACCGTCCGGATCACGATGCCCCGGCCCTCCCGAATCATCTCTCCGGCCAGTTCCTTGAGCCGTTCCCGCTCTTCGCCGTCCCGGATTTTCTTGCTGACCCCAATGTAATTGTTCAGGGGCATGACCACCAGGTAGCGGCCGGGAAGCGTGATGTCCAGCGTCACCCGGGCGCCCTTTTCGTCGGCCGGAGCCTTTTTGACCTGCACCAGCACCGTCTGTCCCTGTTTCAGGTGGTGTTCAATCCGCAGACTGCGTCCTTTCCCCTTGGCCTGGCTCAACTCTTCCTTGCTGACCACGTCCTCCACATACAGATAGGCGTTCTTTTCGAGACCCACGTCAATAAACGCCGCCTGCATCCCGGGCAGAACATTCTGCACCACCCCGGCATAGACGTTTCCCACAATGCTCATGTCTTCCTTGGGTTCAATATACGCTTCCATCAGGCGGCCGGATTCAATCACAGCCACCAGAATTTCCTGTTTCGTTTCCTGTACCAGCAATTCTTTCATCGCATCAAAGGTCAAACAAACTGACCTGTTCCTCCTCCCGCCGGCCGTACACCGCCGTCTTATCCAGTTTCAGCGGACCCTGCCCGCCAATTCCGGCACTGTCGAGAAACGCTCCGGTCGCATGCTCCGGCCGGATGTTTCCTTCGCTGCCCGCCTTCAGGGTCCAGTCCAGAACCAGTTCCCGGCCGTCCGCGCAGGCTTCAAGCCGGAGAATTCCCGGACGCAGGTCTTTTATCCGGGTCCCCCTGGGCGAATGGACCGTCCACATTACCTCCGGCCGTTCCAGAAACCGCCGGACCGCCTGGGCCAGCCGGTCAGCCGGGAGAGGTTCGTCCACCGCCAGATGCACCCGGTAATCGGAAAACTGCATCAGGGCCATCAGGGATTTTGTTTTCCCCTCCAGAAGCCGGGCCCGGTGGACCGTCAGTCCCGGGGGAAGCATCCGGTTCAGGCTTTCCATCACCTGCCCGGCCGGCCGGTCTTCTGTGAGCTCCAGATCCATGCACTCCCTGCGGCTGGTCATTCCCGTCGCAATGGCCGATGAAAAACTCAGCTTCGGCCGGGGATTAAACCCTTCCGACCAGGCCACCGGGATGCCCGCCCGCCGGATGGCCTGGGCAAAGACCTTCATCAATTCCAGATGCGAAATAAACGCCACGTCAGGCCCTTTTTCAAATTCCATCCGCAGCTTACTCATAACGCTTTCCTTTCAACTCCATCCGCACGCCCCAGTCAGGGCAGATCCCGCAGGCCGTGCAGCCTGCCTCCCGGCAATCCGGGGTCAGGGCTCCCTGCGCCGCCTTTTCGTATTCCTGCCAGAGATAACTCTTCCGGACCCCGGCATCAATGTGGTCCCAGGGAAGGATCTCCTCTTTTTCAAAGGTCCTGCCGGCCAGCCGGGCCGATGAGAGTCCCTCTTCATTCAGGGCCTGCTGCCACAGGTCAAACCGAAACTGCTCATCCCAGCTGTCAAACCGGCATCCCAGCTCCCAGGCCCGCCGGAGAACCCCGGCCAGCCTGCGGTCTCCTCTTGCAAACACCGACTCCAGGTGCGACAGCCGGGCGTCATGGTAGTTGAACACCAGATTGCGGGCCCGCACAGCCTCTTTCATCGAACGCTGTTTGCGCTGGAGGGTCTCCAGTTCGTCCTGGCCCCACCATTGAAACGGCGTGAAGGGTTTGGGCACAAAGCCCGACGCGCTGACCGTCACACTGACCTTTTGTCTGGACCCCCGCTCCCGGGCCACTTTTCGGCCCAGATCAAGGACCCGCTCCCCCAACCGGATGATCGCCGCCAGGTCCTCTTCGTTCTCAAAGGGAAGGCCGATCATGAAATAAAGCTTGATCCGGTGCCAGCCGGCCCCAAAGGCCTCCTCCACCACCCGGAACAGGTCCTCTTCGGTCACCCCTTTGTTGATCACGTCCCGCATCCGCTGGCTGCCCGCTTCCGGCGCAAAGGTCAGTCCGGTCTTGCGGACCGATGAGATCTCCCGGGCCACGCCCACCGAAAAGGAGTCGATCCGCAGTGACGGAAGACTGATCGACACCATTTGTTCCCGGTATTCATCCAGCAGACGGCTCACCAGCTCAGACAGCTGGGTATGGTCCGCCGTGGACAGACTGGTCAGGGAAATGTCCTCATGACCGGTGGCCGCCACCAGGGTCCGGGCCTGTTCCAGCAAAAGCTCACCACTTCGCTCGCGGACCGGCCGGTAGACCGTCCCCGCCTGACAGAAGCGGCAGCTGTGGGTGCAGCCCCGGAGGACTTCCAGCATCACCCGGTCATGGATGACGTCCATGTAGGGGACGATCGGCTTCTGGGGAAAAGGGGCCGTCTCCAGGTCTTTGACCAGGGCTTTTCGCACCGGCAGGACCATCTCCGGCCGGTTGGCCCGGACCTCCCGGATCCGGCCGTCCTCCGCCCAGGACACGTCCACAAACCCGGGGACGTAAATCCCGTCCCAGCCACAGACCGACACCAAAAAGCGCTCCCGGTCCCCGCCTCCTGAGGCTTTCCACTCCCTGTAGGCCCCCAGAAGCCGGGGGAGAACTTCCTCGGCATCCCCGATCACAAACAGATCGAAAAAATCCGCCAGGGGCTCCGGATTGAACGCGCAGGGACCGCCCCCGATCACCAGGGGATCGTCCCCGGTCCGGTCTTCCCGGCGCTGGTTCAACCCGGCCAGGTCCAGCATGTTCAGAATGTTCGTATAACTCATTTCATACTGGAGCGTAAAACCCAGCAGATCAAAATCCCGGACCGGGCGGAACGACTCCAGGGCGTAAAGCGGGATCTGTTCTGTGCGCATCAGGTTTTCCATGTCCAGCCAGGGGGCAAAGGTCCGCTCCATCAGCATTCCCTCTTCCCGGTTCACACTGTGGTAGAGAATCTGAAGACCCAGATGGCTCATGCCCACCTCATAGACGTCCGGAAACGCAAACACGAAACGAACCGGGTGTTCATCCCAGTTTTTGTGTACCGCTCCCAGCTCGCCCCCGGCGTACCGGACCGGTTTTTCCACCCGGGGCAACACCTTGTCCATAACAACGGTCCGAAGATCCGTCTGTCTCACATGCGTTTTCATTTAACCAGTCCCTTCTGTCAAAACGAGATGTCTTTGCGGCGCAGATTCACCGATGCCACCACGCCCAGTGCTGCAAGGGACACCCACATGCTGGTCCCCCCATACGAAAACAGGGGCAGCGGCAGCCCGGTGACCGGCATCACACCCATGGTCATTCCCGTGTTCTCCACCACCTGAAAGAAAAACATGCCCACGATGCCAACAACCACCAGATACCCATAGAAATCATTGGCCTCCCGTGAAATGTGCAGCGCCCGGAACAGCAGAATCAGAAACAGTCCCAGGACGGTGATGCTGCCGACAAAGCCAAACTCCTCGCCGATCACCGCAAACACGAAATCCGTATTGTGATAGGGCAGGAAATTGGACTGGCTCTGGGCCCCCTGCAGGAAGCCCTGTCCCCAGAGCCCTCCTGAACCGATGGCAATGAGCGACTGGATGATGTTGTACCCGGCACCCAGTCCCCCCCGGCCGTCATTGTAGGGATCGAGAAACACCGTCAGGCGCATGATCTGATAGTCGGCCAGCGGAAGGGGCATCCCAAACCGGAAATGGAAAAACAGAATCAGAAACAGCGCACCGGCTCCCCCAAAGACCAGCAGACCCAGCAGCCGGGGGTTCGCACCGGCCGCATACATCATGAACAGGGTGATCACCACAAAGACCAGGGCCGTCCCCAGATCCGGCTGGCGCATGATGAGGACCGTCGGGATGATCATCAGCCCGAAACAGGGCAGAAACTGCCAGATGGTCTCCAGTTTTCCCCGCCGAAAGTGCAGCCAGGAGGCAAACACCAGCACATACAGCAGTTTGGCGATTTCCGAGGGCTGGATGGACACCGATCCGATAAAAATCCAGCGCCGTGCATTGTTGATCACCCGCCCAATCCCCGGAATCAGCACCAGGATCAGCAGGAGGATTCCTCCTGCGGCCACCACCGGGGCAAACCGGCGGAACTGCCGGTAATCGATCAGCATCATCAGGACGAACGCCAACAGCCCCACGCCCATATTGATCAGGTGGCGCTGCAAAAACGCG
>SKMO01000149.1 GCA_007121025.1 Bacillota bacterium
ATGCCAATCGTCCCCGCCAGCAGAGCCAGGACCGCGTTGGACTTGGATTTTTTCAGTCTGTACACCAGACCAGCCACAATGACGAAACTGGCACCGGCCACGAACGCCGCTGAAACACCGATAATGCCCGCCGGCGATTTCCCGGACAGCAAGAACAGAAACGACTTGATCAGCTCCACCAACACGCCGGTCAGCGGACCGAAGGCAAACGCCGCAATCAGCGATGGAATCTGACTGGGATCGTATTGCAGAAAGGGTGCGGCCGGGAGAATGGGAAACTCAATCAGGTACATCAACAGAAAGGAAATCACTGAGAGCATCGAGATCTGGATCATTTTCCGGGTTTTTTCACTTCGTTTCATCGCATTTCCTCCTCTCCGGGGAAGAAAAAATCCCCGCATTGCATGCAGGGACCGTCCGTTTCTCTTCTATCATCCAGACTATACTGTCGGCTCTGGAATCACACCAGATCAGCCTTGAAGGCTCGCGGGCTTTGACCGCCGGTAAGGAATTTCACCTGTCCCCGAAGTTCTATTTGGTTTTATCAGATTTATTGTATACCACGCAACGTCGCCTAGTCAAGCGCGCTGCTGTCAGCAGCGGCGGCCCGGAGATCGCGAATCGCGCCGGCGATGTCTCCGCTTCCAAAGACTGCCGAACCGGCCACCAGAACCTGTGCTCCGGCGCCCGCAACAGACGCTGCCGTCCTGTCGTTGATCCCTCCGTCCACCTGAATCAGTGCTTTGTAACCCTTGCGGTCAATGGTTTCCCGCAGGGCCCGGATTTTGTCCAGGGAACCTGGAATGAACGCCTGTCCTCCAAATCCCGGATTCACACTCATGATCAGAACCATGTCCAGATCCGCCAACACGTGATCGAGAACCACCAGGGGCGTCGACGGGTTCAGGGCCACCGCTGCCTGCACACCCCGTTCCCGGATCATCTGGACGGTCCTGTGCAGGTGGGGACACGTTTCCGCATGAACAGTGATCAGATCGGCCCCGGCCTGGATAAACGGATCAATGTATCGCTCTGGCTTTTCGATCATCAGATGCACGTCAAACACCATCCGGCTCAGGGGACGCAGGGCCGCAACAATGTGGGGACCATAAGAAATATTTGGCACAAAGTGCCCATCCATAATGTCCAGGTGCAGGTACTCTGCACCACCTTGTTCCGCTGCCTGGAGGTCTTCTCCCAGGCGGGTGAAGTCTGCGGCCAGCAATGAAGGGGCAATTTTGATCATCGGTAGGTTTTCTCCTTTTCTTCCAGTTCCTGCAACAGGTAGAGGTAATTCTCATAACGGCGCCTGCCCACCAGTCCATCCTCCACAGCTTCTTTCACCCGGCAGTCCGGTTCCCTGCGGTGCAGGCAGGATGCAAAACGGCAGTCCTCCAGGTGGGGACTGAACTCCGGAAAACAGTACTGCAGACGGGCCGGGTCCATACCTGGCAGATACAACCGGTTAAATCCCGGTGTATCTGCCAGATAGCCACCAACAAAAGGAAACAGTTCGATGTGGCGGGTGGTGTGCCGGCCCCGGCCCTTTTCTCCCACCGATCCGGTCTTCAGATCAACCTCAGGAAGAAACCGGTTCATGATGCTGGTTTTGCCCACCCCGGATTGACCGGCGAACACGGTGGTCTCGCCCACCAGTTCCCTGCGCAGTTCGTCCAGCCCTTCTCCGGTCTGGGCACTGGTCTTTAGAAACCGGTACCCCGTGTTTTTGTATTGGGCTTCCAGAATTGCTGCCTGCTCCGGTTCCCCCACGTCCACCTTGCTCCAGACGATCAACGGCCTGATCTGCTCTTCTTCCGCCAGAACCAGGATCCTGTCCAATAGCGGCAGATCCGGTTTTGGGTTTGACTGTGACAGAACCACCACAATCAGGGATACATTGGCGACCGGCGGCCGGACCAAACGGTTGCGCCGGGGGAACACTTCCTCAATGGTCGCCCGGTCGGAACCATCTGTGCTGATGCGCACCCGGTCCCCTGGCAAAAACGTTTCTTTGGTCAATTTGTGCCGGCCCCGGAGAGCACAGTCATAGACGATCTCACCGGACAGAACATAGTAAAAGCCGCTGTACCCTTTCAGGATGATTCCTTCGGTCAAAACACTGCCCTCCTTAAGGTAAACTCGTGCGAAAAATCATGGTATCGTTCTGGTAGACGGTCGCCGTAGCGCTGCCCACGTGGTCCACATCAATTCTCAGTGTTTCCCCGGGAGCATGCCGCTGCCGGTAAACCTCATTGGTTCCGCTTTCATCTTCCACGACCACCAGAATAAGAACGTCCTCTTCGGTTCCCTCATCCAGTGTGAACTGGATGGTTGAGGTGGAGTGTACCGGTCCGGGCCCTCCGGAAAGAACCAGTCCGATGGGGGTCCCCTCCATGACCACTTCCCCCGGCGCCACTTCCTGGGAAGCCACCTGACCACTGAAGTATTCATAACTGGTAGCGTTCGAGATGTTCCCGACTTCAAGCCCACCGGCTATCAGTCGGGCCTCTGCGTTTGACAACGTCAGACCCCGGACATCCGGCACCTGGGTTTCCCGCAGTTCCGGGCCCCGGCTGACCACCAGCTGTACCAAAGATCCCCGGGGAGCATCCTCTCCGGCCACAGGAAGCTGCTCAATCACATCCCCCTCCCGGAACAGGAGACTGTCGGAATACGCGTAGCTGACCTCCGACTCAAAGCCGACATTTCCCAGGTTGATGATCGCGTTTCGTTCATTTTGTCCAACCACCGAGGGCACCCGCTCCCGGACCGGGCCCAGACTGACCGTCAGCGACACTTCCCTGGACGGACTGACCTGCACTCCCGGTTCCGGCCTTTGCCCCATCACCACATTTTCCTCAAACTCATCGGAGTGGACCGACTGGCCGATAACCCAGTCCAAAAAGCCGGCACCCTCCAACAGAACCTCTGCGTCCTCCAGGGAAAGCCCCACCAGATCGGGGACTTCTGCCTGAGTGGCTCTTCCCCAGAACGAACTAACCAGAAGAGCCGCCAGAAGAAGCCCCGCCAGGACTCCGCCCCCGATGAACAGGGGTTTTTTGTGTTTCCTGAGTGTTGACCGCAATCTGCGGCCTGCCTTTCCCTCGGCGATCATTTGACGGACCTGTCCCAGTTCCCGGTCCATATCCCGGGCCGAATCGTACCTGTCCCGAGGGTTTTTCTCCATGGCCCGGGTCACCACCTCTTCGAGACATTCCGGTATTCTCCGGTTCAAAGACGTCACCGGGACTGCGGTTTTCTGCACATGGCTCAATGCTATGCCCACCGGATTGTCTCCGGTAAACGGCACTCTTCCTGTCAGCATCTCATAGAGCATCACCCCGCTCGAATACAGATCGGAGGCAAAGGTGGTGTTTCCTCCCCGGGCCTGTTCCGGAGAGATATAATACACACTGCCCACCATCTGTCCGGAGTACGTCACTGTAGCCGCATTGTTGCTGCGGGCGATGCCAAAATCCGTGACCTTGACCTTGCCTTCCTCCGTGACAATGATGTTATGCGGCTTGATGTCCCGGTGGATAATCCCCTTCCCGTGAGAATGATCAAGGGCACGCAACACACCCCGGAGAATGTCAACGGCCCTCAGGGGATGCAACGGGCCTTCTTCTCTTACAATGTCCTTCAGGGTTCTGCCTTCCAGATATTCCATGACAATGTAATACAGATTGTTTTCCATCCCCACGTCATAAATCTTGACGATGTTCGGATGCGAAAGCGTCGCCACTGCACGGGCCTCATTCTGGAAATGCCGAAGATTTTGCTCATCGTCCACGTACTGTTCCCGCAGAAACTTGATGGCCACCATGCGGCCGAGAACCTCATCCTGCGCCTTATAGACGATGGCCATGCCACCGGATCCGACCCGCTCGAGAATCCGGTATCGGCCGGCAAACACCTTCCCTGTCAAACCACTCACGTCAACCACCCTGCTTCCACTTGAACTGCAATCAGCGTCAGATTGTCCGAAGCGCCCTGTGTGACCACCTGCTGCCGGATGGTCCGGGCAGCGTCCCCAATGGACTTTTCTTCCAATACCTGCAGTATTTCCTGATCCTCCAGATAGCCATACACGCCATCCGTCATCAGGACCAATGTATCTCCGGCCTGGATGGGCAGTGACCCCCGGTCAACCAGAAGATCGGGATCCGTGCCCAGAGCGCGCACCAGAACGTTCTTTCGGGGATGATTTCTGGCTTCCTCAGGAGAAATGGCCCCCTGCTCCACCAGTTCTTCCACCATGGTGTGATCCCGGGTAATCCGGCTGATCTGCCCCTTCCGAATCAGATAAATCCGGCTGTCACCCACATGGCCATAAATCAGCCTGCCCCCCCCGAGCACAGCCACCGACAGAGTTGTCCCCATGCCGGACAGTTCTGCCTGCTGCAGGGAAAGCCCATAGACTTCCCGGTTTGCTTCCAGAAGTGCCGCTTCCACCGCGTCTTCATTCAGCGGGCTCCCTTCCAGCAAATGTTCCCGGACGATCCTGACTGCCAGTTCGGAGGCCACCTCTCCACCCAGGTGCCCACCCATACCATCAGCCACGATAAAGACCCCCTGTGTTTCATCCACGAAAAGACTGTCCTCATTGCGGCTTCGCACCAGTCCCTGATCACTAAAATAAGCCACGCCCATTATTACATCTCCTTTTGTGTACTGCTCAACTGGCCACAGGCTGCATCAATGTCTGCGCCCATTTCTTCCCGGACCACAGCTTCAATGCCCTGACCTTCCAACAGCCGGACAAAGCCCCGGACACCAGGGGAACGACAGTACTGGCCATCCTGGATGGGGTTGAGCGGAATCAGGTTCACCTGGCAGTTCAGTCCGCGCAACAATCGTCCCAGTTGCCGGGCATCTTCCTGCCGGTCGTTTTCCCCTTCAATGAGGGCGTATTCAAATGTAATCCGCCGGCCGGTCGTCTCGAAATAATCCCGGCAGGCGTCGATGAGTTCTTCCAGAGGATACGTTCTGTTGACCGGCACCAGCCGGTCCCGCACTTCATTGGTGGCGCCGTGAAGGGACACGGCCAGTGTAACCCCAAGTCCTTCCCCGGCCAACTGACGGATCCCGGGGACCAGACCACAGGTGGACACGGTGATCCGCCTGGCCCCGATGTTTAACCCCCCCGGGTCTCCCAAAAGCCGGATGGCCTTGAGCACGGCGGCCGTGTTGTGCAGTGGCTCACCCATCCCCATAAACACCACGTTGGTGACTTTGTCCTGTGGGTGGTCCTTTTTTAGCAGTTTGTTCATGCGGACGATCTGCCCCAGAATTTCAGCAGCCGAGAGACTTCGCTGAAGGCCACCCTGACCGGTGGCACAAAAGGGACACCCCATTGCACACCCGACCTGTGACGACACACAGACCGTGTTGCGGTCCCGGGCATCCCGGCGACGGTAGCGCATGAGGACTGTCTCAACCGTCAGGCCGTCTTCCAGACGAAGCAGGGCTTTTTGGGTATCGTTTTTCAAAGAGGTCTGCATCGTGACCACGTCCGGCAGGTAAAGGCTGTAGTGCGCGTCAAGTTCCTGCCGCAGGGTCCCCGGCAGGTTGACCATCCGGGAGTAATCCTCCACCTGCTTTCCCTGCACCCAGGAAAACAGCTGGGTGCCCCGAAATGCCGGCTGGCCCCAGCCAGTCAGAAGGTCTGTCATTTCACGTTCAGTCAGTCCGTACAGATTGTCCATCACTTGCCCCTATCCCAAAATGATTTTCTCTTCCGGAAAACCGATAATGTTGCAGTGTTTTCGGCGGGCCAGGGCAAAAGCCACGGTCGCCGGTCCCAGCCTTCCCACGAACATGGTCAGTGAGATGATCAGGCGACCCGCTGTGGACAGTTCTGTGGTCAAGCCCATCGACAGACCCACCGTTCCGAACGCAGACACGACTTCAAAAAAAATCACCAGAAAGTCGGCCGTTTCCGTCAGAGTCAGGACGAACGTACTGGTCACCACCAGGGTCACAGCGATCATCAGGACCAGAGTGGCCCGGTTGATCTGGTCTTCAGGCAGCTTGCGGTTAAACAGCACCGCACCCTTGCTGCCCTTCACGATGGCTTTTGCTCCGGCAAAAAGCGCCGCAAGGTTCGTGGTCTTGATCCCGCCCCCGGTGGAACCGGGAGACGCGCCCACAAACATCAGCATGATGATCAGGAACTGCGAACCCATGGTCATCATTCCAATATTCAGAGAGTTAAACCCGGCGGTTCTCGGGGTCACCGCCTGGAAGAACGCATTTCCCAGAGCCTGACCCACATTCATGGCCCCCAGTGTTGCCGGATTCGACCATTCCATCAGGGCAATCCCCACTGTTCCCGTGAAGATCAACAGCCCGGTGGTCACCAGGACCAGTTTCGTGTGCAGGGTGAACTTCCGAAAGCTGTGTTTGCGCACAAGATCAATCAGCACGGTGAAGCCAATCCCGCCAACAATGAACAACAGGGCAATGACCCCCATGACCAATGGATCACCGTAGAACGTGGTCAGGGAACTAAAGGGCGTTTCAAGGCGCCCAAACAGGTCGAACCCCGCATTGTTGAACGCAGACAGGGCATGGAAAAAGGACACCCAGACACCGGTCCCCCAGCCATAGCGGGGAACCAAGCGGATCGCCAGAATTGCGGTGGCCAGCAGTTCAATCCCAATGGTGATCATCAGAATCCGGGTGGCCAGCCGGACCACTCCCTGAAGGGTAAACTCATTAAACTGGGTCTGCAGCAACAAGCGGGACTTCAACCCGATTTTCCGGCCCAGTAAAAGGGCAAACAGAACGCCGAAGGTCATAAAGCCAAGCCCGCCGATCTGAATCAGGATCGCAATCACCACTTCCCCGAACAGACTCCAGTACGTCCCCGTGTCGACCACCACCAGGCCGGTCACACAGACAGCCGAGGTGGCCGTGAACAGACTGTCCACGTACGGTGTGGGCTCCCCGCTGACCGTCGCCACAGGCAGGGACAGCAGGATTGATCCGACCAAAATCACCACAGCAAACCCGATGACCAGGGCCTGGGCAGGATTTATTCTGATGTCAAAACGTTCAAGCAGTTTGCTGTTCATCCGCAGCCCTCCAAATCAATTGACTCAATTATATCTCAATTGCCTTCTACTTTCCACAGCAGGGATCTGATATAATGATTCCGTTCAATCCTGAGGAGGAGGTCATCATGAGTATCTTTGAAGCAATCATTCTGGGCATCATACAGGGACTGACCGAGTTCCTGCCCGTATCGAGTTCCGGGCATCTGGTTCTGTTTCAGAACATCATGGGGCTGACAGAGGGAGCCCTGTCGTTCAATATTGTGGTGCATTTCGGCACCATGTTTTCTGTCATCTTTTATTACCGCAGGAAACTTCTTGACATGCTTCGACACCCGTTTTCCCGGTTCAACTTTCTGATTGTTCTAACGGCCGTGCCGGCCGGGGTTGTGGGTGTCTTTTTCAGCGGATTTTTCCGCAATATTTACACCCGGCCTTCCGCCCTTGGCTTTTCCTTTCTGCTGACCACCGTTTCACTGGTCATCGCAGAATCCATTTCCCAGGGTCACCGGGTGGAACGGGATCTAAACGTCAGGGACAGCCTGACAGTGGGTCTTGCTCAGTGCCTGGCCATTTTCCCCGGAGTCAGCCGGTCCGGGATCACCATTTCAGCGGGGCTGACCCGTGGAATTGACAGGGAGCTGGCCGCCGCATTTTCGTTCATCAATTCCCTGATCCTGATCGCCGGGGCCACGGTTCTCGAGATTCCCGAGCTTTACAGCCAGGGTGTGGATGCCTCCATCGGTCCACTGATTGCAGGCTTCGTGGTGTCCTTTCTCACCGGCTATGTAGCCATTGCGGCCATGGTCAACATCCTGAAACACAAATCCCTGAAACCGTTCATTGTCTACGTCGGACTGCTCAGTCTGCTGGTTCTGTCCGATGTCTATCTCTTTGGCATCGTCTTTCATTAACCCACAGGCAGGACAGCATTTTATCTCAGGATATCCGCACTGTACAGCGCATCGGATGCACCGCGTAACAAGGCACTCCCCCGTTTGGGAAAGCGCCTTGTTATGCGGTCATTTTTTCGTGCACTTCACGTTGACCTGCGGCGAAACACCGCCAGATAAAACCCCTCCATCCCGTGGGCAAACGGGGTGATCTCCAGGTGACCATTCTTTAGATCTTCCTGGTCCTTACCAGCGGGAAACATCTCCTCCAGTCCGGGGCACCAGGGCTCAAAGTCCGGAAATCTTTCCAAAAACCACTGCCGTTGATCTCCGTTTTCTTCCTGGGTCAGTGTACAGGTGCTGTACAAAAGAATCCCCCCCGGACGAACCGAACGGCTGGCCGTGGACAGAATGTTGCGTTGCAGTCCCACCAGACGGGGAATGTCCCCCTGCTCTTTACGCCAGCGAAGATCAGGCCGTTTGGACAGCATGCCCAGACCTGTACAGGGAGCGTCAACCAGAACCCGGTCATAACGTTGCTCAAGATCCGGCTGGTCCCTGGTCCAGTCCCGCACCTGTGCGTCAACACAGGTGATGCCCAGAAAAGCCGCCCCCTTGCGGATCAGCTCCATTTTGTGTTCATGGACATCCGTGGCCAGAATGGTTCCCCTGTCCTTCATGTCCTGGGCCAGAACAAATGTTTTTCCTCCGGGGGCCGCACAGCAGTCAAGAATCGTCTCGTCCGGACGGGCTCCCAGGGCAACGGCTGCCAGCACACTCGAAGGTGACTGCACCATGAAATGGCCTTCCCGGTAGGCCCGAAGATCGTTGACTGATCCCCGGCCCCCCAAAACCAGTGTTTGTGGTGCCGGGCCGGGTTCTGCTGTGAATCCGGCCTCCTCCAGTTCCCGACGCAACGTGGCTTCATCGGTTCGCAGGGTATTGATCCTGATCACGCTGGGCGCCGGCCGGTTGTTGTATTCCAGCAGCCGTTGGGCGTTTTCCGGCCCAAAGCGGCGGATAAACAAAGACACCATCCACTCCGGATGGGACGTGGTCACCGCCAGTTTCCGGACCGGATCGGTCAGATCACTAAAAAAGTCCCTGCTCCTGTTGCGGTCCACATTTCGAAGGACGGCGTTCACCAGCCCCTTCTGGCTGTTCATCCGGTATAAGTGCACCAGTTTCACAGATTCATTCACCGCAGCAGATACGGGAATCTTGTTCATGTACAGCAGCTGGTACACACCCATGCGCAGTACAGACCGGATTTCCGGCCTCAGGTTTCGTTTTTTCAGGAAAGAATCCACCACATGATCCAGGGTAGCCCGGTTGCGAATGGTACCGTTCACCAATTCGGTGACCAGACCCCGGTCCCGGGGACTGAGATTCCCTTCCCGCAGAGCCTCTTTCAGGGCGATGTGAGAGTAAGCCCCCTCTTTTTCCACCCGGATCAGCACATCTGAAGCCACTTTGCGGGCATTCATGTCATTCATCGTTACTCCCGTACCGCGGTTCGTTTCCGCCTGTGAAGCGTCTTTCTGCCATGGTCACTCCTCCTCTCCGTCGAAGGGCTCCCCCTCAGAAATGTTGACACCATTTAGAAAATCCCGGGCAGCCATGGCCTTTTTCCCGGCCGGTTTCACCCGAACCAGTTTCAGAGCCCCATGTCCGGTCCGTACCACCAGCCCTTTGCGGGGGTCGGCCTGGACGATGGTCCCAGGTTCTCCCGGCCCAAAGTCATCTTCCACTGTTTCCGTTTCCAGAATTTTGAATGGCTGGCCGCGAAACCGGGTGATTGCTCCGGGCCACGGCTGCAGCCCGCGGACAAAATTATGAAGAGCGCTGTTGTCTTTTGACCAATCAACCCGCTGCTCCTCTTTGCGGATACTAGGGGCGTATGTTGCCTCTGCATGGTTTTGCGGCGTCCGCGGTGCCTCCCCCCTGTCCAGTTCCAAAAGGGTCCTGACCAGCAGTCCGGAACCCTGTTGAGCCAAACGGTCGTAGACGTCGCCGGCAGTCATGTCCGGCCCCACCGGAACCTCTGTGCAGTGAATCACATCGCCGGCATCCAACGCCCGGACCATGTGCATGGTGCACACCCCGGTGGTCCGGACCCCATCCATCACCGCCCGATGGACAGGAGCTGCTCCCCGGTAAGCCGGAAGTAAACTTCCATGGAGGTTGATTGCCCCGAGCCTGGGCAGCGCCAGCAGGGATTCGTTCAGAATCTGACCGTACGCCACGACCACCAGGACATCCGGCTCTGCCTGACGGATCCGTTCCAGTGACTCCCGGGTGTTAACGTTTTCGGGCTGGTAGAGTGTGCATCCGGCCTCCAGTGCAGCCTGTTTCAACCCCGTGAAGCGAATCTTATGCCCCCGGCCACTGGGACGGTCCGGTTGCGTAACCACCAAAGCCAGTTCCAGTTCCTTGTGGCCCGCTATGGCCTGCAGTGACGGAACGGCAAATGGCGCTGTGGCCATCAACACCACTCTCATTGGGCGGACTCCTCCACCCGGTCCACAAACAGGATCCCGTCAAGGTGGTCGATTTCATGTTCAATCGCCCGGGCCAACAGGCCTGAAGCGGTCACCTGAAACTCTTTGCCGGAGCGATCCTGCGCTTTGACCACCAACTGGTCAGAGCGGATCACGTTTTTGAATTCCCCGGGAATACTCAGGCAACCCTCTTCCCCGTATTGCTTGCCCTCGCGTTTGATGATCACCGGGTTGACAAACTCGATCAGCCGGTCTTCAACCTCCACAATCATAACCCTCTTGGGAATCCCGACCTGAGGAGCTGCCAGGCCCACACCCAGTTCAGCGTGCATCGTATCTGCCATGTTATCCAACAATTTTTCGATGTTCGCGTTGATCTTTTTCACTTCCAGGCATTCCTGCCGCAAAATCGGATCCCCGATTTTCACCACATTCAATACAGCCATTTCATCACCCTCCCTCTATAGCATCGACCCGGGATTGCACTCCACACTGAGCAGCACCCCCGGGATGGATTCATTTTCCGCATACCCCCTGATTGCCCGATGGACCATCTCTTTGAGTTCCTCGAGCCGGGGCCCGCGAACAATCAGATGCCAGCGGTACATCCCCTTTATTTTAACATACGCTGCCGGGACAGGTCCCAGAAAATCGGATTTTTCCTCTTCCAGGGCCTTCTCCAGTAAACGGGCCGCCCGGGCGGCTTTTTCTTCTTCAGGAGCCTGCACCAGAATGCGCATCACCTGTCGAAACGGCGGATAGCCCATGGCTTTTCGGTCCTCCAGCTCCCGTTGAAGAAAGGACTGGTACCGGTCTTCCCGACCATAAACAATGGCCAGGTTTTCCGGCTGATATGTCTGGATCAGGCAGGAACCCGGGACTTTCCCCCGACCGGCTCTTCCGGCAACCTGGATCAGTTGCTGACAGGTTTTTTCCCGGGACCTGAAGTCCGGAATATTCAACCCCAGATCGGCCGCCAGAACCGCCACCAGGCCTACATCCGGAAAATCGATCCCTTTGGCAATCATCTGGGTACCGATCAGAATGTCTGTCCGGCCGGACTTGAGATCGTCGATCAGGCCTTTCCGGTGCCCCCGGGCCATAGAGACATCGGCATCGATCCGGGCAATCCGGGCCTTGGGAAATACGTCCCGGAGCGCTTCCTCCACTTTTTGTGTCCCTGTCCCGAAGGAGCGGATCTTATCAGATCCACAGGCCGGACAAGTCCGGACAGCGGGTTTGTGTTCGCCGCAATAATGGCATTTCAGCCGGTCTTCGACCCGGTGATAGGTCATCGGGATATCGCACTGGCCACACTGAACGGTATGTCCACAGGCACGGCAGACAAACGCCCCCGAATACCCCCGCCGATTGAGAAACAGCAGGACCTGCCGGCCGTCATGCAGGCACCGGTCGATCAGCCGGGTCAGTTCCCGGCTGAACAGGGTGTGGTTCCCCTGACGAAGCTCTTCACGCATATCCACCACCTGAATCTGTGGCAGGTTGCTTCCCCCGAACCGGTCGTTCAGGGTCAGCCGCTCCATTTCCCCGGTCTGCGTTCGCTGCCAGGTCTCCGTGGACGGTGTGGCCGATCCGAAAATGACCACCGCCTGATTGGCCCGGCCCCGAAGCAGCGCCACTTCCCGGCCATCGTAGGCCGGGGCTGTTGACTGGCGAAAAGACGACTCCTGCTCTTCATCGACGATCACCAGTCCCAGATCCTGCATGCCGGCAAACACCGCTGATCGGGCTCCCAGAAGCACACTGGCTTCACCGGACTGCAACCGTTGCCAGATGTCTTTTTTCCGTCCGGGACTGATCCGGCTGTGCCAGGCCACCACCCGGTCACCAAACACCCGCTGATAGCGGTCGATCATTTCTTCGGTCAGGGCGATCTCCGGCAAAAGCACCATGGCCTGTCTGCCCCGGGACAGGCAATCCTTGATTGCTTCAATATAGATCTCTGTCTTGCCGCTCCCGGTGACCCCGAACAGCAGGAACCGTTCCGGGGTCCCGGCTTCCAGGCTACCCTGGATTCGGCGGAACACCTTTTGCTGAGCCTGCGTCAGGGACCCCAGGTCCACGGGGAACACCCCGGGCAGCGGTGGGTGCAGCTGAACCAGACGCTCTTTGACCAGGCGGTCCAGAATGCCCCGGCCCAGTTCCAGTTCCCGGGCCAGATCCTGCCAGTCGGTCCGCCCGTTCTCCGCCAGCGCTTCCAGGGCTTTTCGGGAGGGACAGCGGCGCATGGTTTCGAGCGCCTGCCGGCCCACTTCTGAAAGGGTCAGGGACGCCTTTTCCCGGTCAAAACGCGTATTGCCCAGCGTTGGAAAGACTGTGCTGTATGCCTGGGCCCGGGAAACAAAGCCGTAATCGGCCAGCCATTCCGCAAGATCCATCAGTTCGGACGACAGAATCACATCCTCATCCACAACCCCGGACACGGGCAGAATTCTGCCACCGAACTCCGTCTGATCCGACAGTTTCAGAACATAACCGGTTTCCGGCCGGCCCCGGAAAGACACCCGGACCCGGCTTCCCGGACGGATTCTGCCGGCAAGAGCTTCCGGAACCTTGTAGGTAAACAGCCGGTCCAGCTCTTTCGTATGAATTTCCAATAAAATTTCAGCGTATATCATGTCTCATCTCCCGATGACATTATAGCACAGCGGACACTGTCCGATTGACGGAGGTTTCATTCTACTGATAGAATGAATGGAGACCTTGAGGAGGGAAGAGCTTTGATTCGACAATTCAAGAAATACATCCCCCTGGGACTGCAGCTGCTCCCGGTGGGAATCATCGCAGCCGGATTTATCATCACGGCTTTTTATTACCCCAGACTGCCGGCCACCATGCCGTCAGGTCTGACAGTCACCGGACAGTTTACCAATGAGGTGACCACGACCTGGTACCGGGCCAATTATCTGGCACTGGTCTCTGTGGTCCTGTATGCCCTGCTGACGGGCTTTTCCTATGCGTTTCTTGTCCGCAGTGATGATCCCGGCCGCCATCTGGGGCTCAACAAAACCCTGAGGCGCAAAATCAGCAAGACGTACCTTGAAACCTACAGAATGTCGTCGGTCCGGATGATTTTTGCGGCCACCACCTTTCTGACGGGCGCCCTGGTGGCCACCAACCTGGTGCTGCTGCGCGTTTCAGTTGGTCATGACTCCGGAATCTATGGGTACCTGCCCTGGCTGTTTTACAGTGGGGCGCTGGTGTCCGCTTTCCGTTATTATCTGGTTGGCCGGGAAATGAAAAAAACCATCCGCCAGGCAGCGGGGCGCTGATATGTTCCCATTGACGCACCTCTACGTCAACCAGGAAGTCACCGGAACGATGACTCCAGAACTGGCCCTGGGCAGTGTCCTTCCGGACATCCTCGCCGGTCTGGGCATCAGCTGGGACCGTTCCCACGCCCTGAAACCCTGTGAAGGCTGGCCGCTTGACATCCAGCGGGGAGACGCCCTCCACGGCGTTGGACTGCCCGGACTGGATCATTTCACCGATCAGTCCTGGAACAAAGGCCCCGGATACGCTTTTTCCAAAGCCCGTCACATCGCTGACCGGATGAAAGGGCTGGGCCTGCCGGACAGTGACCTGATCTGGCGGGGACACAACCAGGTGGAAATGGCCATTGAAATCCAGATCGGCCACACCCACAGACAGTTGTTCCGCCATTTGAAGGCGGCCCACGAAGATCGGGCATTGCTCCGGGTTGTGGAACAGAAGATCCGCTCACTGTACGGTGTCACCGGGGCCATTTCTCCGTTGATCGCCCATTTTCTGCATCTGAACGCAGATCCTGACGTGCTCAGCGCGCAATACGCCCGGCGCCTGAATCAGCACTATCGGCTGGAGATCACCCCCGGTCAGATTTCTGAAATGATCGATGCTGCCTGGGACGTGATCCGGCACGACTACAAAGACTTTCTTTCGGACTGTATCGGCCGGTTGCGGGAAACCGTTGCCAATTCTTGCAGTGAGGAGGTACTCATGATGCATTCATTTGCCAAATACTTTGATCACACCAACCTGAAACCGGACGCCACCAGAGAGCAGATCACCCGCCTCTGCCGACAGGCCCGGGACTGGGAATTCCAAACGGTCTGCATTCATCCGGTTCATATCCCTCTGGCCAAATCCATTCTCGATTCTACGCCGGTGAAAATCTGTACGGTCTGCGGATTTCCCCTGGGGGCCAGCACGCCGGCTGCCAAAGCAGCAGAAACGGCTGAAGCGGTTTCCCTGGGAGCGCATGAAGTGGACATGGTCCTGAACATTGGTGACGTGAAGGACGGACGGTTCGACCTGGTCACGAACGAAGTCCGGGCCGTCGTGAATGCCGCAGGTCCCGGTGTGCCTGTCAAGGTAATCCTGGAAACATGCCTTCTGGCTGATCATGAGATTGTCGGTGCATGCCGTGCCTCGGAACAGGGGGGCGCCCGCTTTGTCAAAACGTCCACCGGCTTTTCGTCTGGAGGGGCCACCGTTCACCATGTGTCCTTGATGAAACGGTCCACCGGTCCCGACGTTCTCGTGAAAGCCTCCGGGGGGATCCGCACCCTGGAAGACGCACGCTGCCTGATCGACGCAGGGGCCGACCGGCTTGGTGCCAGCACCAGCGTCCAAATCATGTTGGAACTGCAGGATGAACTGGAACAACAGGAATAATCAGGACAACAAAATGCAGGGAAGACAAGATCAAGACTTGTCTTCCCTGCATTTTTCCGGATGGTCAGGTTCCTGTTCCAACCGCGCCATCAGTTCACCGAATTCTTTCCAGTTTCTGACCCGCAGATACCCATGGAGATGCCGGTTCAGGGTCCAGTCAAAAACGACCGGAATCCCATATCCCGCCTCCTGAAACCGTTCAATGTTTTCTGGTTTGTCATCAAGAAGCACATCCAGCACAATGTGTTCCTTGTGCTTTCCAACAAACATCTGCCGCTCCCGGGTAAACCGGTATTCTTCCGGAGGAAACAACTCTTCCAGCTGCTTCATCCGTTCCGGCAGACACTGTACAGGCGTATCGGTGACCAGGAACACATCATGTTTCTGATCCAGTTCAAACAGGATTTCCCGGGCACCGGGAAAGACCGGAAGATCCCGGTAAATCCGGGGATCCCGGAATAGGTCGTACACCAGAAGGTCACCATCCAGCCAGTGATGGGAGTCCCATGTTTTCACATCATCCACCGTGTACTTGCTTCCCCGGATCGCATTGTACTTTTCGAGCACACGATGCAGGGTCATAAACACCACCCCATCCAGATCAATGCCAATTCTCATCCTTTTCATTCCAGCACCCCCCCTTGCCACACCGATTCGTCTCATTCTAGCAGAAAACCCTTCCCTGCATGAAGGAAACCTCAAAAAACGCCGGACCGTCCATGACGGGCTCCCGGCGTTTGATGGTCAGATGCTACTCAGCAGACATTTTCAGGACGGTCCTGGCGACCTTCCGACCCAGTTTCCGGGCGTTTTCACAACCGATGGGGTCCACGTCGTCATTGAACTTGCGGTTGTCCTGTGTCCAGACCGATGCCCCTGCATAGACACCAAGGGCGCCACCGGTAACCACACATCCCTGAGTATGATAGAAATTGTGGATGCAGGCAATGGTCATTTCCTGGCCCCCGTTTCGGGTTCCCCCGGCCGCGATGGCACCGCCGACCACTTTGCCGTAGGCTTCCGGATCTTTTTTCAGAACATTGTACATTGAACGGAAACGGGAGAAAAATGCACTCAGTTGCGGGCTGATGCCCATTTCAAACACCGGACTGGCCACGATCAGGCCGTCTGCCTCCAGACACCGGTGATAGATCTCGTCCATATCATCGTCTTTGTACACCAGACAGCCCATGTAATTTTCTTTGATGCACCGATCACAATGAATGCATGGATGAATGGTTTTGCCCCGCACCGAAAAGAATTCCGTTTCAATTCCATCGATCTCTGCCGCCGCCTTCAACGCTTCCTGCAATGCGTAGTCTGTCGCATTTTTCCTCGTACTTCCACTGATTCCAATGATTTTCGCCATCGTTTTCTCCTCCTGAATGTAATTAGTTTCACTCATCTTTTGCTATTATAGCCGATTAATCCGGTATTTGACAGTCCCATTGCCCCATCATGGGCTGTCCCGATCTCACCGACCCACCAGAGCCAGCAGTCAGCAACCTGAAAAATGTAAACCTTTACAAAACAATTCAATAAAACCTGCTTTTCTGTTACAATTATGATAATACCATATGAGGTCAAAGCCATGAACATCAAGGACATTGCCAAGAAAGCCGGGGTCTCTACGGCCACTGTTTCCCGGGCTCTGAACAATCCCGAGAAAGTCAGGAAAGACACCCTGGATAAAGTCATGAAGATTGTAGATGACAACCACTACAGTCTAAATCCGTTTGCCCGGAATCTGGCGTCTCCCGGAAAAACAAACAACGTGGTGCTGATTGTGCCCAACACCATGAACCCCTTTTTTTCCCAGCTGGCTGCCGGAGCGGAATCCCTGTTTGACGAATACGGATACTATCTGCATATTTACAATGTGCAGAAACACCTGTCCGAACGGGCCGAACGGATCCGGGAAGTGCTGGAGGATTTCGGAAACGAGGGGTTTTTCGACGGTCTGATTCTGGCCGGATCAAACTTTTTCAACAGCACGTATCTCAAGTCCATCCCCAACATCAAGAAGCCCTGTGTGGTCATTGAGCCTGCACCGGAGAGCAATCAGCTGGACTGTGTTCTGGTGGACGAACGGACGGGCATCTGGCTGGCTTTTGAACACCTGAAGAAGAGAAAGCATGAGACGCTGGGCATTGTCCATGGCGGGGCTGATCTGGATCTGACACTGCGGAAAATGACGTACATTGAGCAGCTGCATGCCCAGTTCGCCCTGGAAACCCGCAAAGAATGGATCCTGGGGTCTTCCTACGATTCCATTGAGACCTCCCACCAAATCATGAACCGATTCCTGGACTCCGGGGCCCCCCGCCCATCGGTGTTCTTCTGCTTCAATGACATCATTGCGATCGGTGTCGTCAGAGCCTGTCTGGACCACGGCCTTCGGATCCCACAGGACTTGGCCATTCTCGGCAGTGATGACATCGTCCTGTCAAAGTATCTCAACCCCACGCTGACCACCATCAAAACACCGACCGAAGATCTGGGCAAAACGGCAGCCCGTGTGCTCCTGAACAAAATGACCAACCCGACACTGCCGCCCCAGCGCATTTACCTTCCGCCAACACTCATCGTCCGTGAATCCTGTTAACCCACGCCTCCGGCCTCCGGAGGCGTTTACATTTCTGTCTCAGAGGGAATATAGATCTCGCCAGCCTTGATCCGCCCTTCCAGATTGTGCTGAATGACCAGAATTTCCGGCGGGAGCTCCCGGCGGACCTGATCGTTCCAGGTCAGATCGATCACTCCCTGGGACAGACCAAACTGCACCCGCTGGCCTGGCTCCCAGGTCCCTTCCTGCACCCGGGTGGCGATTTCCATGTAGGAGTTGCGGTGATTTTCCGTCATGGAGGCAATCATGTATTCCGGCGACAGATCCGACTGGTCGATGGACTGGCCAAAGACCCAAACCCCGTTTTCGTCTGCGGCTTTAATGACCCCCAGACCCACCGCATTGGCGTTGGGGTAAAGAATATCATAGCCTTCATCGATCAGCCGCAGGGCTTCTTCATACCCCCCTGTGATATTGTCCCAGCTGCCCACATAGGAAATGTGCACCTCGATGGACGGATCCACGCTGTGGATCCCGCGGCGGAATCCTTCAAAGGTTTTCGCCACGGAAGGAATGTTCACACCGCCAATACAGGCTATTTTTCGGGTTTCTGTCATGTTGGCCGCAATGGCACCGGCCACGTAGGTGACCTGTTCCAGCATGTTTTCCAGCACCAGCTGGTTGCCCGTCACATGTTCGCCTCCCGCAGTCACAAAAACCGTCTTCGGATAGAGGGGGGACACCTGCAAAAAGGGCTCTGAATACTGAAACCCGTGTCCGAAAATCAGATGGTATCCTTCTTCCGCGAAGCGGGTTGCTGCATCGATCTTGGCCTGACGGGGGCCGGCCTCAACGTAACTGATCTCGGCTCCAAGATACCGTTCAATCAGCAACAGGGCTTCGTAGGCCGACTGCGACCAGCCTTTGTCAGTGACCGTCGAAGGAACCAGAAGCGCCACCTTGAAGGGCCCTTCCACCGGCGCTGGTTCCAACGACTCCAGAAGCCCGGGATCCGGATCCGGGACCGGGGCTGCCGCATCTGTACAACCGACAGCTGCCAACAGAACCGCGACCGCTAACATCACTATGAGCATTCGTTTCAATCCAACCACAACCTTTCACATCCAATTGCTGCGAACGTTCTGCTGTCTTCAGTATAGAAGATCCTACCTCATTATTGAAGAAAAACCTGTTTTGGCCCCCTGCAAGCTTCAAAAAGGCCCGAAGGAAGCGGTTCTTCCTTCGGGCCTTCATGTTGCTGCATCAGACCTGCCGTCCGGGCAACAACACCCTTACAGTCTTACCAGCCTTCATTTTCCCGGGGAACGTAAATCTCGCCGGACATCACCTTCGGCATCAGTTCATCATACAGAGCCACCACGTCAGCAGGCAGATCGTCTACCACATTGTCGTTCCAGACCCAGAAGATCCCGCCGGCATCCACGTCGATGAGAATCACTCCGGACTCCAGGGTACCGTCCAGCCATCTTTCAGCTGCAGACTGCATGGCAGGACCGAAGGACTGGGCAGCAGTGGAGATTGTCTGGTCAGGTGCTTCACCGGAGATGTCAGCGACAGCTCCGAAAATCCAGGTGCCGGTTTCACGGGCCGCAGCCACAGAACCCTGGGTGGCCTGGTTGGCGTTGGACCAAACGATATCAGCACCGGCCTGAATCTGAGACAGTGTCAGCTCGTAGCCTTCGTTCATGTCACTGGCATCCTGGGTCACGCCCAGCAGGACATTGATGTCCGGATTGACTGAATGTGCACCCATTTCAAACGCTCTGGATGTTTTGGTGTATGCAGGGAACTCTCCGCCAATCACCATGCCCAGAATATTGGATTCGGTCAGTTCAGCCGCCATCACACCCTGGATGTAGGTCAAACGCTCCAGAACAAACTCCAGTGGCATCTGGTTGTCCGTCACGATGTTTCCACCGGCGGTAACAAACAGTGTGTCCGGATAATCGCCGGAAATCTCAGAAAATGGTGAAGCATACTGTCCGCCATGGCCGAAGATCACGTCAAAGCCATCGGCTGCCAGAGCTTCGGCTTCTTCCCGCATCAGGTCAGCTGTTCCTGCTTCGACGATCACAGGGTCAATGCCCAGCTGTTCAGCAACATAGGTCAGTCCGGTTGCACCAACCTGTCCCCATCCACCGTCCGTGGGGGAACTTGGAATCAGAATGGCAACCTTCGGAGCCGCAACAGGTGGTGCGTCGTCTCCGTTGTCGTCTCCAGGCTCTGCAGGGGGTTCGGCGGCTCCGCCACCACACCCTACAGCCATCACGACCATCATTGCCACCAGCAAAAACGCCAGCCATTTGAATCTTTTCATTTTACTTCCTCCCTTTGAATCTTTAATGTATAAAAATCAATCAACAGTCGTTGTTGATTCTTATCAGGCTTTTTCGTAGGGTACGCCCAGCGCTCTCGGGGCCCCCACTCTTTGCTTGCTCACCGCCAGAACTGCGATGACCGTTACGATGTACGGTACCATCATGATCAGGTTCCGGGGAATGTCCAGACCCATGGTCTGGAACAGCATCTGCAGGGCACTGGCGGCCCCGAAAATCAAGGCTCCGCCAAAGGCGCCCACCGGGCTCCATTTGCCCAGAATGACCACCGCCATGGCAATGAACCCACGGCCGGCCGTCATGTCTTCGCCAAAGGATGACGATTGGGCGATGGACAGAAACGTCCCTGCCACACCCATCATGACTCCGGAAAAGATGACCGCCCAGTAGCGAATCTTGATCACGTTGATGCCGAGGGAATCAGCCGCTTTGGGATGGTCTCCCACCGCGATGATCTTCAGGCCCAGGGACGTCTTGTTAATCACGATCCACAGCACGCCCACCATCATGAACCCGAAGTACACAATAAAATTGTGACTGAAGAGCATCCGTCCAAGAACCGGAATATCCGATAGGACGGGAAGCACAATGGTCGGGAACGTCCTTGCGGCAATGCCGTCATCCAGTCTGCCGGTTCCCCAGAACAGCCAGCGGTACATAAAGCTGCTCATCCCGGCACAAAACATGTTCAGCGCCGCTCCAATGATGATCTGTTTTGTTTTCAACGTGATCGACGTCACGGCAAAAATCAGAATGGTCAGCACGGCGATCGCGATCCCGGACAGAAGCCCCAGCCAGTAACTGCCTGTGAGCTTGGCCCCGGTGTAGGCGCCAAAAGCCGCCATCAGCATGATGCCTTCCACACCGATGTTGATCAATCCGGCCCGCTCGGAAATCACCAGTCCCAGGGCCGCAATCAGCAGGGGGGTGCCCATTCTCACCGATGCGCCAAGAAAGTTGCCCAGTACGATGGCATCCATTTACACCACCCCTTTCTTCTTGAGTTTTTTCTGCTTATGTTTGACCGTCGCGATGGCAATGCCAACGATCATGATGCCCTGGAACACCTGGACAAAGTTCGCCGATACGCCGGCTGTCCGCTGCATGGTCATGGCCCCGGAACTTAGGGAGCCAAACAGAAACGACGTGAAGATGATCCCCAGTGGGTTGTTGCTGGCCAGAACAGAGACCGCAATTCCGGTAAATCCGTGTCCCGGGGAAATGCCCTCAATCAGATAGTGCAGGTTGCCGACCTCGATGGCTCCCCCGATGCCCGCCAGAGCACCGCTCACAAGCATCGTTCCCACCATGGTCTTCTCCACGCTGATGCCGGCGGTCCGGGAGGCATCCTGGTTCAGACCTACCGCCCGGACTTCATACCCGGCGTAGGTTTTGAACAGAAGATAGTAGAGTCCAACCGCAATGAAAATGCCAATAAAATACCCAAAATGCAACCGTGTGCCCGGAATCAGGTTGGGAAGCCAGGCCTGAAGAGCAATGGGATACGACTGCGGTTCAGCCTGCGAAGCATCCCGAAGCGGCCCCCGGACCAGATAGCCCACCAGCTGCAAACCGATGTAGTTAAACATGATGGTGGTGATGACTTCGCTGACCCCGTAACGGGCTTTCAACAGCCCGGGTATGAACGCCCAGGCAGCTCCGAACACCGCCCCGGACAGGATCATCACCGGAATCAGAATGAACCCGGGCAGCATGCTCAGATACAATCCGGTCAGCGTGGCCCCGATGGCTCCGACCAGAAGCTGGCCTTCCGCGCCGATGTTAAACACGCTTCCCCGAAAGGCAATCGCCACCGCCAAGCCGG
>SKMO01000131.1 GCA_007121025.1 Bacillota bacterium
CAGAAGACTGTTCGTCAATGGACGTCAGCACCGCACAGGTTGAGCTGTCAAAGCCGTATTTGGCTCTTGTGTACCCAATTTCCTCAATTGTACTGCGGACCACACGGGGAATATCCACGTAACAGTCTGTTGTGATCTCACCGCTCACCAGCACAAGTCCGGTGGTAACGCTGGTTTCGCAGGCCACCCGGGCATTGGGGTCCTGTGCGAAGATCGCATCAAGTATGGCATCCGAAATCTGATCACAGACTTTATCGGGATGTCCTTCCGTCACTGATTCTGATGTGAAAAGCATTTTGTTCATTTATGTTCTCCTTTGTCCTATGACTTGTTGGTTCCTCACTATCGGGCAAGATTCCCAAACCGGGGATGTCGGATCACCTGAGCGATGATCTCCCGGGCCAGGTCCTCTTTGCCCATGAGGTCGCAATCTACTGAACGGCCGTCAGCGAAATACAGCGTCGCTTTGTTGGTGTCCGTGCCAAATCCCGAGTCTTCACGGGAAACGTCATTGGCAACAATCAGATCAAGACCTTTCGATTTTAGCTTTGCCAGTGCATTTTCTTCCAGATGTTCCGTTTCTGCCGCAAAACCGACAATAATCTGCTCCCGTTTCCGGTCCACCAGATCCTTGAGAATATCTCTGGTTCGCTCCAGGGTGACATTCAGCCGGCCACTGTCTTTCTTGATTTTCTGTTCACTGGGATTCACCGGCGTATAGTCAGCCACCGCTGCTGCTTTGATGATGATGTCCTGATCCTCTGCAATCGCCATGACTTCCAGATACATGTCTTCGGCACTTTCCACGTTGACCAGGTGATCGACATCGGGGATCTGGTCCAGCTGGTGAGCGGCCATGACCAGTGTTACCTCGGCTCCCCGTGCTTTTGCTTCACGGGCCAATGCCGCACCCATCTTTCCGGAAGATCGGTTGCCGATGTAGCGGACAGGATCCAGTGACTCCCGGGTCCCACCAGCCGTAATCAGCACTTTGAGCCCTCGTAAAGCCCCTTCTCCAAAAAGGAGGTATTCGATTTCTCCAAGGATCCGGCTGTTATCCGGATAGCGTCCTTTACCTGTCGTGCCACAGGCCAGCTTTCCTGAATCCGGCTCCATAACAGTACACCCTGACTGAGCAAGGGTGTGCAGATTCCGGACAGTGGACGGATGCCCATACATCTTATCGTTCATGGCTGGTACGTAGAGCACCGGACTGGTCGCTGCCAGCAGCGTGGACGTCAGCAAATTATCGCCCAGACCGGACGCTCCTTTGGCCACCGTGTTGGCACTGGCCGGAGCCACCACAATCAAATCTGCGGTTTCCGCCAGATGAATATGTGGAATCGGCGACAGATCCAGACAGTTTTCATCTGTCCAGACCGGATGCCCCGTGATGACCTCCATGGTCAGTGGGGTGATGAACTTGCGGGCATCGTTGGTGAGCACCACGTGCACGTCAATACCGTTCTTGGTCAGCGTGCTTGCCAGATCAATCGTCTTGTAAGCGGCAATGCCTCCGGTGACCCCCAATACGACCGATTTCTTTAACGGTGGTGATTTGTGTTTTCCTGTTTCATTCAAGTGTTTTGAATCCATTTAAGAATCAATCGCCTCCACCTGTTCCATGTGGTATTCCACCTCACCGGCGGCAATTTCTTCCAGCGCCCGGATGATGGCTTTCTCCCCATGTTCAAAATCCAGATCCGGCATGTTTTTCAACTGCCGGGCCCGTTTCGCCGAAATGATCACCAGCGCATACTTGCTGGGAACGATTTCCGTCAATTGATCAATTGTCGGAATTTTTGTCATCGCAGTTCCTCCTCGGAAAATTCGATATCGGATGCACTGATGTGTCTCGACCGGCATTTTTCAGCCAGAATGATCGCTTCCAGTTTATCCACAGCGGTTTCAATCTTATCATTAATAATAACATAATCGTACTGATCAATGTAAGTCAGTTCTTTTTTGCTCTCACGAAGCCGACGTTCAATTTCTTCAATCGACTCCCTGTCACGGTTCATGATCCGCTCCTTGAGAACCTGCATCGATGGTGGCACGATGAAAATAAACACGGCCTGGGAATAGGCCTTTTTGACCTGCATGGCCCCCTGAATGTCGATTTCCAGAATCACATCCCTGTTCTCCTGAAGCTGCTCGAGAACCTTGTCCCGGGGCGTTCCATAGTATTGGTCAAACACTTGTGCATACTCAAGGAAGAGTCCCTCCCGAATCCGGGAGGCAAACTCTTCCTGTGAAATGTAATAATAGTTTTTTCCTTCGATCTCTCCTGCCCGCCGTTCCCGGGTGGTTGCAGAAACGGAAACCACGATCTCCGGCCGCCGTTGAAGCAACCTTGAACAAAGTGTCCCTTTCCCTGAACCGGACGGACCGGAAATCACCAATAACAGTCCTGGTTCCTTCAATTATTCGCCCTCACTCACGTCTACAATTGTTTTACTGGAAGAAAGGCGGTTGGCGACAGTTTCCGGCTGGACAGCTGAAAGAATGACGTAATTGGAATCCGTCACGATCACTGCCCTGGTTCTCCGGCCATACGTGGCGTCCACAAGTTCGTCCCGATCTCTGGCATCCTGGACCAGCCGTTTGATGGGGGCTGAATCCGGACTCACAATGGCCACAATCCTGTTTGCGTTGACGATGTTCCCGAAGCCGATGTTCACAAGTTTAATGTCCATGACAACCTCCTTACAGGTTACTCAATGTTCTGGACCTGTTCCCTGATTTTTTCCAGCTCGCTTTTCACATCCACAACTTTCTGACTGATCGATGTTCTGTTCGATTTTGAACCGATGGTGTTGACTTCGCGGTTCATTTCCTGAACCAGAAAATCCAGTTTCCGCCCCACCGGATCCTGCTCTTCGAGGATCGTTTCCAGCTGACCCAGATGACTGTTCAACCGGACAATTTCCTCTGTGATGTCAGATTTTTCTGCATAGATGGCCACTTCCAGGGCCAGTCGATCCTCATCCAGAGGGACGTCATCCACAATGGTGGCGATTCGGTCAAACAGGCGGTTGCGGTACTCTGCCGTGTTCTCTCTGGACTCAGCACCAATGGATGCTGCAATGTCCCGAATGGACCCAAGCCTTTCCAAAATGTCACGCTTCAGATTCAGACCTTCATCTATTCTCATTGACTTCAGTTCGTTGATCGCATCATACAGGGCGATCTTGGTCAGAAGCCAGATTGCTTCCAGGTCGTGGGTGTCATCATTGACGTTGATCACTTCTGGAAATCTGGCAATGTCCACTGTTCCAGCCGTGTTCTGTATACCAATCGTTTCTGCCAGTTCTTCTAAAGATTTATAATAGGCCAACGCCAAACCTTTGTCAACATGAACGATTTTTTTCATGTCGCCTTTTTCCTGATAATCGATGTAGACTTCAAAGTATCCTCGGGCAAACTTTTCTTTGATTTTCCGGTTGATCTTCTCTTCAAAACTGCTGTAAAACCGGGGGAGTTTGGTACGGACTTCACAAAACCGGTGATTCACGCTCTTAAGTTCCACCTTCACAATGTGACCGTCACCCTGGGCTTCTCCGACACCAAATCCTGTCATACTGTTCACCAAATCGATCATCTCCTTTTCTTGTTGTAGAGTGCTGGATGTAACCTACTTCGCTCTGGGAAGAAACAATTCCTCCCGAAATAAAGAAATGTTAGGCAGCCAGACGGCTGCCCAACATTTACAGTTCAATCTTACCCAGTCCATCTTTCATCCGCTTGAGTGCTTCTCTGATCCGTTCTTTGTCGATGCACAGAGAAATCCGGAAGTAACCCTCCCCGTACTGTCCGTATCCGTTACCGGGCGTGATGATGACGCCGGCCTTTTCCAGAACTGTTTCCGCAAACTCCGCAGAGGTATACCCTTTGGGGACTTTCACCCAGATGTAAAATGTTCCTTTTGGTTTTTCGAGGTTCCAGCCCAGTTCCCGCAGGCCTTCCACGCAAACGTCCATCCGCTCGCTGTAGACTTCCTGTGTTTTCCGTATCACATCATAGGATCCGTCCAACCCGGCTTTTGCTGCCAGTTGAACCGCCTGGAACGCACCCGAATCAATGTTTGACTTGATCCGGCCCAGCGCCTCCACCACATCCGCGCGGCCCACTGCCGCGGCAATCCGCCACCCGGTCATGTTGAACGGCTTGGACAGAGAGAAAAACTCTATACCCACATCCTTGGCACCCTCTGCTTCCATGAAGCTGGGGGCCACATATCCGTCGAAGGTCACCTCAGAATAAGCAGCATCTGAGCAGACAATCAGGTCGTACTTTTTAGCAAATGCAACAACGTCACGGTAAAAATCAAGCTCTGCTGTGGCGCCGGTCGGATTGTTGGGATAATTGATGAACATCAACTTTGCCTTCCGGGCCACTTCTTCGGGAATGGCCGTCAGATCCGGGAGAAATCCGTTTTCTTCTTTCAGGGGCATCAGGTAAGGTTCTCCCCCCGCCAGCAGGGTGCCGATGCCATACACTGGATACCCGGGATCCGGCACCAGATTAATGTCGCCCGGATCAATGTAGCAATAGCTGATGTTGGCGATCCCTTCCTTGGATCCAACCAGGGTGACAACCTCAGATTTCGGGTCCAGGTCCACATTGAAGCGTCTTTTGTAAAAATCAGCAACGCTTTTTCTGAACTCCAGCATTCCCACGGAAGACGGGTACTGATGATTGGTCGAATCCTCCGCAGCACGCTGCAGTGCCTCAATCACGTGGGAAGGCGATGGCTGATCAGGATCTCCGATTCCCAGCGAGATGATGTCCACGCCCTTTTCTTTGGCTTCCGCCACTTTCTGTTCGATTCTGGCAAACAGATACGGCGGCAGTTTTCTGATTCTTTCTGCTTGTTGCATATTGATCTCCTCTCCTAACTATATGATGTATTCCCCATGGAACACATTTTCCGCAGGTCCTGTCATGTACACATGATTGTCCAACCGGTCCCAGCGGATCTCCAAGTCTCCCCCGGCCAGGTGCACTGTGGCATGACGGTGCGCCAGACCATTGAGATGAGCGGCGACAAGTGTGGCACATGCTCCCGTTCCGCAGGCCAGGGTTTCTGACGCCCCGCGCTCCCAGACCCTCATGATGAGGTCATGTTCATTCACCACCTGCACAAATTCCACATTCGTTTTTCTGGGGAAAAACGAATGGGTTTCCAGAAGTGGCCCCAGAACGGTGAGCGGCGCGTTGGCCGCGTCCTCCACCAGCACAATGCAGTGGGGGTTTCCCATGGAAACACAGGTCACCTCCACTTCTTCCCCGTCCACGTCAAGCTTTTCGGCGACAACCCTCTCCCGGTCAGAGTCCACCGGGATCTCACGGCCCGCTAAATGAGGCTCATTCA
This sequence comes from Bacillota bacterium, assembly GCA_007121025.1. Lineage (GTDB taxonomy): Bacteria > Bacillota > TC1 > TC1 > UBA5767 > SKMO01. Next base: position 5,375 of record SKMO01000131.1, read on the forward strand.
TGTCCACGGTCACGCCGGTGATCCGCCCGTCTTCCACGTGGAGAACCGGCCCCATGTCTCCGGCCAGTGTTTCCACAGTCATTTCCGTTTTGGGAACCATCCCGTTTTCATAAACATACCTGGCAAAGCAACGAATGCCGTTACCGCACATCTCTGCTTCAGATCCGTCCGAGTTGATGATCCGCATCCGGATATCGGCATGCTGGCTGGGACAGGCGATGATCAGCCCATCGGCCCCGACACCAAAGTGCCTGTCACAGACCTGCACTGACAGATCGCTCAAACCAAGTCCAAGGGGCAGATCCTCCTCCCGGACCATGACAAAATCATTGCCCAGGCCATGCATTTTTGTAAACTTCATCCGGTGTCTCCCTTCAAATAACTGGTTGTTACCAAAATATTATAGCAGAACGGGACCGCAAGTGACACCTTTTCAGCATCATCTCTCCGCCAGCAGCATTCATCCATCATTCATCAGCGGTTTCCTCGGCTTTGATCGGCTTTACGGGGCTTTTTCAAGAGGCCCAATATGTTATAATCGGCTCATGAAATGGAGTTGATGATATGCCGATGGACGGAGCAATGCTGCATGCCCTGGTGGACGAACTGAAGCCGGCCCTGACCGGGGGGCGTGTAGACAAAATTTATCAGATCAACGACACGGATCTTCTGCTCAAATTCCGTGTTCAAAGCCGCACCCGAAACCTGTTGGTGTCTGCCCATGCCACAAAAGCACACCTGATGATGACTGACCAGCCCCCAACCGCCCCAACCAGTCCGCCTCTTCTGACCATGGTGTTGCGCAAACACCTTTCCGGAGGGCGTCTGACAGACATCGTGCAAGACGGCCTTGACCGGACCATCCACCTGCATTTCGAAGCAACGGATGACATCGGCGACCGGACCCGGCGAACGCTGGCCATCGAAATCATGGGTAAGCACTCCAACATCATTCTGTTCGACACGGACAGCCGGACAATCATTGATTCGCTGAAAAAAGTCAATCACCTGATCTCCCGGCACCGTGAAGTTCTTCCGGGCAGGCCATACATTTTGCCGCCCGGACAGAACCAGACAAACCTTCTGGACCTGGACCCGGAACAGGTGTCCGCGCTCTTGGTGGACCAGGACGGCGATCTGGCCAGCGTTCTGTCCCGAACCTTTGAGGGGATCTCCCGCAAAACCTTTGAATACCTTCTTCCCCGAAAAGGACTTGAGCATCAGCAGGTGGATGAGATGGGTGAATGGGAATACCAGCTTCTGGGTGAACTGCTGGACGAGTTTTCGAAAAGCCTGCAGAGCGGACAACACCAGCCCACGCTGGAACAGACTGACCGGGGGACGCTGGACTGTTTTCTGTTTCCTTCTCCGGTCATCGAAAATCCGCTGACTTTTTCCACAACCAACGATATGATTGATGCCATGATCCGCCGGCAAAGCCTGGTCGACGCGTTGGGGAAAACCCGCAACCAGCTGTCCCGTCAGATACGGGGATGGACCACAAAGCTGGAAAAGAAAGCATCCATCCATGAAAAGAACCTCCAAAAAGCAGAGGAGACCCGCATCTGGCAGCTGCGGGGGGAGCTGCTCACCGTCAACCTGCATCAGGTTCGTCCGGGCATGAAAGAGCTCACTGTTTCCAATTATTACGACCCGGATCACAGCGACTTCACGATTCCGCTGGACCCGTCCCTGAGCCCGTCGGCCAACGCCAGCCGTTTTTTCAAAAAAGTCGGAAAAGTCCGTGAAGCTGCCAAAGTGTCCCGCCGGATGCTTGGAACCATACGGTCTGATTTGGATTACCTGGCATCCGTTGAGGATGCGGTCGGTCGGGCAGAAACACTGGCTGAACTGGATGAGATTACCGCTGAACTGGTCAAAACCGGTTTCCTTGCCCCGCCCCGCGGGAAACATAAGAAAAAACCGGCGCCGGGATCAACCCCACTGGTCTTTCGCTCAACAGGAGGATTCCTGATTTACGTCGGGAAAAACAACCGGCAAAATGACTGGCTGACCATGAAGCAGGCCGCCCCGGAAGACCTCTGGTTTCATGTCCGGCAGATGCCGGGTGCCCATGTGATCCTGAAAACCGGCGGACGTCAACCAGACGAACGCTCCCTTCTGGAAGCGGCGACACTGGCCGCCTGGTTTTCACGCGGTCAGAACAGCACGAAAGTCCCGGTGGACTATACCACCCGCAAACACCTGCGCAAGCCAAAAGGGGCCAAACCGGGCATGGTGATCTACGACACCTTTCAGACCCTGCTGACCGATCCGGATCCTGCCCTGCTGGACAAGCTGCGGGTCAGTGAGTCCTGACCAAATCACCCGGTTTTTTATTGGTTTGCTGCAGCCCGGTTCCAAAACATGACCGAACGACTCTTCTATCGGCCGAAGGTGACTGGACATCCTGCGTTCGAAATCGATGAGCTTTCGGCATCAATTCGATCGGTGAACAACACAGACCGGCCGGATCATCAATGTGCCCGTAGATTTCCTGAAGACTGCCAGGTACCATTCCGAGGCAAAAAAGCATCCCGGAATCCCGCAACCATCCGGTTACCGTGGCGCAATTGGCTGAACATGAAGAACCGCCGCCTCCAGCATGTGAGAGACGGCGGTTCTTCGTTTGCAGCCATCGAAATCATCTGTACACGAGACGACCACGGTTAACGCTCCCGGGACGATATCAGCTTCTTGAACTCTGCCAGGCTCTCCACAGGAACCGCACAACCTGCTTTGTCGCAAAGCTGGGCCCGAAAGCCTTCTTGACTGTCCTTCACTGGCTCCGCCAGCACAGTCCAGTGGGGGCGATACGCATCCAACACCATTGCTGCAGCATCCCCGCACTGCTTGGGATGGGCGGTTAATGTGACTGTGACCGCGCCGAGTTCTTCCAAACAATACACGGCCAGCGCCATGGAACCTGCATGCGGAATATCCCGGATCGCTGCTGCCAGAAATGATTCCAGCCGGCCGTACCAATCCTCCCACAAAGGGTTTTCTTCCAGTTGCCGCAGGCGCCAGAGATTGAGAAGGGCCACGGCGTTTCCGGACGGGAGAGCCCCGTCATATGGCTCGACAGGACGAATCAATTGCTCTTCAGCATCCGATCCGTACAAGTGAAAACCTCCCGATCCGGCCGGAAACAGACGGATCGTTTCCTCCATCAGGCGGGCTGCGTCCTGAAGCCAGTTGACATCCAGCGTCGACATATACAGTTCCAAAAGCCCCCAGATCATATACTGATGGTCATCCAGGTACGCCGGAAAACGGGCCTGTCCCTCCCGGTACCGGGCCAGCAGCCGACCGTTTTTGTCCACCAGCCGGTCAAGCACGAATCCGGCTGCCCGCTGAGCGGCATCCAGGTAGCGTTTCTCACCGAGAACCCGGCCGCCCATGGCCAGAGCGGCAATGGCCAGACCGTTCCACCCGGTCAGAATCTTGTCGTCCCGAAACGGATGCTCCCGTTGGGCTCTGGTCCGAAACAGACGTCTTCGTTCCTGGTCCCAGTCATTGTCCGGCCGGCCGATATCGTCCAGCCGGTTTAGAATGTTCTTCCCCTCGAAATTCCCGGTCTGGGTCACTCCATAGGCCGTGCAAAACGCCTCTCCCCGTTCCTCACCCAGAACCTTTAACACCTCGTCTTTCGTCCATAGATAAAAGGTTCCTTCCTTTCCTTCAGTATCCGCGTCCAATGCGGAGTAAAACCCACCTTCCGGGTCGGTCATCTCCCTGAGGATCCAGTCCAGGGTCTTCCTGGCGGTCAACCAGAACGAGTGGTCTGCGGTGACCTGACCGCCCTCCAGATACGCCATGGCAAGAAGTGCATTGTCGTAGAGCATTTTCTCAAAATGTGGTGCCAGCCATCTTTCGTCAGTACTGTAGCGGCAAAACCCACCGCCCAGATGATCGTGAATCCCCCCCCGGGCCATCTGGTCGAGGGTCTTGTTCGTCATCTTCAGGGCTTCCTGATCACCGCTTAACCGGTGATAGCGAAGCAAAAACAAAAGATGCTGTGGTGTCGGAAACTTGGGAGCCGATCCAAATCCCCCATGCTCGGAATCAAAGGATGCGGACAGACTCTTGAACCCCAGATCCGGCAGAGCACGCGTTGAAGCCGGACTCTTTGCGATCTGTTCAGCCTGGTTGCGCAGAGCCTCCAGAATGGACCCCCCCGCCTCATTGATTTTCTCCCGGTCATCATCCCAAAGTTGGCGGATCTCTGTGAGAATATCGTCAAGGCCGGGCATTCCCCGTTTTCGGGTGGGCGGGAAATACGTTCCCGCAAAAAATGGGACCCGTTCGGGTGTCATGACCAGAGTCAGGGGCCAGCCACCACTGCCGGTGAGCATCTGGCAGACACTCATGTATACCGCATCCACGTCCGGTCGCTCTTCCCGGTCCACTTTCACTGACACGTAATGGGCATTCAGGATCCCGGCGATGTCACTGTTTTCAAACGACTCCCTCTCCATCACATGACACCAGTGACAGGTGGAATAGCCGATACTCAGAAACACCGGCTTGTCTTCGTCCCGGGCCTTGTCAAAGGCTTCCTCCCCCCAGGGATACCATTCCACCGGGTTATAAGCATGCTGAAGCAGATAAGGACTTTTCTCTTTCACCAGGGCATTGGCCCTCTTTGGATCGATGTGTTGATTCATGCCAATCCTCCTCTGTGGTCTGAAACCCGCCCGGTTATCTGGCAACTGTCTTTACAGGTTCCTTTTCTACCGGGTCAGCAGTGTCATCACTGCTGTCCTGAGCTCAGCCAATCACCCGGTCTTCCTGCTCTGCCTTGAGATCCTTCGGTTTCCCGGCCATTCGGGCCAACACCAGGCCAAAAGCATAACCGCCGACAAGACCCAGGAGAATACCAATGCCTATGCCCAGTGTCTGGGGCCCCGCGAAGATTCCGATCATCAGCCCGGCCACCACCCCGATCCCCTGGTAGCGTGTATGGTGATGCCTGCGGGGAACAATTCCGTGTTCCTGTTCCAGATGCTTCAGGTTCCCATTCAACCGGTTCTGCAGATGCTTCATTTCCTTCTGGCCACCGACGAACCCCCCTTCGTCCACCAGGGCCCCCAACATCTCCTCCAGTTCCTGAAACAGTTCCAGACAAACGTCACACCGGTCACCCAATGTCTGCAGCCGTCTGATCACATCCGGCAGCAGATGCAGCCGGTACCTTCGGGCATCCCGGCTGTCCATGCCATCGAGAAACCAGGTCGCTTTTTGCAACAGGGCATCGGTTCGTTCCTGTGAAATATTCATCAGTTCAGTTCCCTCCTCTGCCCGACGACACCCGCAAAGGACTGCGGGATCAGGCGTTTCTATCACAGCCATCCGTTCAAAAAACTGACTTCAGCGTCAACATGGCGCTTTTTCAGCACATGCCACCACTGGCTCATGACGAAAGCCACGAGAATGCATGGTGTCATTGTTCAAAAAACCTGCAGATTCACTTCCGGCATGTTTTCATGCTGCCCCGGAAACAGTCCCCTGCTCGCTCTCCAGTTGAACGTGAACCCGGGCCCCCAGCCAGGATTCAGTGCACGACGCTTCAACCTGACGTTCCTGGCATCCTTCCCGGACCCACAGAACACGCCTGACGCTGTTCTATTTTCCCGGAACAGCCTCAGGCAGTCATATCACACAATGACCACCCCAAGGAGCCAGAACATCTTCTTCATCAGGGCATCGGTCCGCTTGAGGAAAACCTCATGGACATGGGGCTCCTTTTGCCGTATAACACCCTGTTGAACGAGAGATTAGACAGTCCAAGCTTAAGTCAATGCCGTTGGATCATATTGAAACACAACGATCCCACAATCTGCACAGCGAAGGCCCGGCAATTTTTTGTGGAAAAACGTATAGTTTCTGACCAGGGTTTCGTCCCCCAGCAGGGTCAGTTTTGGCTCATCTGTTTCCGCCCACTTGATGGTCCTTTCAGTATACATGTAACCCCGTTCAAGTGGATTGTTACACTGGGGACAATAGATAAATTCTGTATGCATGACGGGATTCCTCCTTTTCCGGCCTTGCTGCCGCTTCTTTGCAGTCAGGTGATGAATCAGCCCACACCCTGACCGTCACGTTTACGAATGTTTTTTGTACCGGTTTCCAGTGTTTGCATAGACCAGAAAGACCAGGATCGCCAGAACAAATCCGCCCCACCCGACTCGTGTCAGAAAGGGAACGCGCAGCCACTGACCCAGGGCGGAAACAACCATCAGTGCGGCCAGAACAAACATGGTATTGCCCACACCGCGGGTCAGCGCCTCCCGGTCGTATTGATCACGGGATTCTCTGGAAGACGTGTTGTATCCGGAAATCAGCCAGGCCCATTGTCTGAACCGGACCAGATAACCCAGCAGTACAAAAAGCAGTGCCATCACTCCGTGCACCATCACCCTATCTCCTATTCTCTTTCAATTTCGGCCATCAAAAGATAGCCGATACCCACCAGAAGCGCCACCACACTGAGCACTGTCAGCCGGTTGCCGACATAATACATCATGGATGCAAACAGACTGTCACTCCAGGATTGCAAACCGGAGCCAAAGATTGCTGCCGCGATGTAGCGGGATGCAAACAGAAACGCAGCAATTGCACAAAACCCCAATCCCGTTCCACGCTTATTCATACAAGTCACCTCCTTCAAATTCAACCTCAGTCCGGCCACCGTCCAGCTCACGCCCACTGCGGATCATGGTCCGCAAAATCAGGACCGTCAACACCACAGATCCAAACAACACACCAAGCAGATACACCACACCCAGGACCGGGATGAACACCACACCGAAAGCCGCCAGCGTGGCGATTTGCAATCCCACATACTGCAGGCCCCGGGTTCGGATTTCCTCTTCCAGATCCCTGTTTCCCTGCGCTTCGGCCATGCCCATGATGCCCTGGAACAACTGATAGACCGTCCAGAGTGTCAGAACCAGATAGACGATTCCCAGCAGAATGCTCCACACTCCCAGCGGACCGGCAGGCCAGACTGTTCCCGGTTCTGCAGGCGGATTGTAGAGGGTCACCAGGGACAGCAGTGCCATGGGAATTGCCATGCGGCCGGCTTTTTGAAATGCATCCTTTTCCTCCCGCACCAGGGAAAGCCCGGAATACAACAGCAGCCAGCCAATCACATCGGGCAGCAGATCAAATCCGCCCAGCCGGAAATCCAACAGAATCAGCAACAGTCCCCAGGTAAACCTGCGGCAGGCCTCCCGGATCATCGGATCACCTCCGGCCCACTTGTGTTCCGGCAAAGAAACACCGTCAGAGGATAGGTTCCATCATTGAGCACAAAGCGATCGTAAGCCCTGTCGTGCCGTTTTTCGGTGGGGGTGGACAGGCCGGTCTCAGCAAACAGATCCAGCCACTGCTGGTGGGCAAAAAGTCCGCAGATGTGCACATCGGTCTCCACGGTCAGCTGCCCGTTTCTGCGGATCAGGTACACCAGAACCGCCTCATAGGTCTCTTCGGAAACCCGGTAATTGTTTTCCAGCAGTGTGATGTGCACATCCGGACCCTCTCCGGTGTAGGCAAAATTGTTTTCCCTGAATTCCTCCCGGGTGTGGGTCACAATAAGCAGCACCCCGCCTGGGTTCAGATGAGACGCAGCCTGGCGGATCACCCGGCGGACATCATCGATGGTCGTCATATACATGACCGACTCGGGGATGACCACCACATCAAAGCGCCTGTTCAGATCCAGAACGCGCATATCTGCCAGCAGATACTCCACGTCCGGGTTCAGAGCCCGGGCCTGCTGCAGCATTCCCCCGCTGATGTCCACGCCGGTCACCTGGAAGTGTTCTTTGAAGTGCAGATCATGGTTTCCTGCACCGCTCCCCAGATGCAGAAGTGTCCGCGGATCACCCCGGTGTGCCTGCCTGATCGCCTCCACGAAGCCATGAGCTTCCTCACGGTATTCTTCCGGACCAGCCAGATATTGGTCGGTCCAGGCCAGTTCTTCATAAGATTTCCAAGCCATTGTTGTCTCCTTTCAACCAAATTGCAATTTTTAAATGTCCCTTGCGGGCCGTTCTGATTTTCAGTCGCATTTTCTGCGCCAAATGTTCCTTGCGCAGCGGCGGTTTTCCTGAGCCAGACAAAAGTCCTGATCACTTCTTACAGAGCGCACGGACGATCGTCCCGGAATCTGTAGGCCATGCTCAAGGGCGCCTTCATTTTGATGCCCCTTGTGACGCCCCCTCCATTTCATTGCACCATAACACGTTTCTTCCCGTTTTTCTCATTATCCACAAACTACCGTTATCCGGAAAGTTTTTTTATGCTAAAATCAATTTGTGAACCGGCAACACACCGGACAATGATGCCATGACAGAGGAGACATCCATGAAACCGATAAGCCCCATTCGCCGCCTGGCCACAGTCGTCACGACACTGACGGTTTCCGTTGGTATTCTTATGGTGGCCGCACCGGCCGCACTGGCCACCCCCCCGGACATTACGGCTCCCGGTGCTGTCCTGATTGAAATGGACACTGGCCGGGTTCTGTTCGATCAAAATGCCCATCAGCCGGCTTATCCGGCATCCACCACCAAAATCATGACGGCCCTGCTGGCCATTGAACACCTGGACATGGACCAGGTTATTCCTGTCCCTGAGGACATGGGTCCTGCAAACGGCGCAGCCATGTATCTGCTTCCCGGGGAATCGTTTACCGTCCGGGAACTGGTGGACTCCCTGATGGTCAAATCGGCCAATGACGCGGCCGTTCTTCTGGCCAGAACCATTTCAGGAAGCGTGGAGTCGTTTGCGGAATTGATGAATCAACGGGCTGCAGAACTGGGTGCACGAAACACACACTTCACCAACCCCAACGGCCTTCCAGAGGACTCTCACATGACCACGCCATACGATCTGGCGGTGATTTCCCGGCATGCAATGCAGGATCCCCTCTTCCGGGAAATCGCAGCCCAGGTCCGGGTGACTCTGGATGAAACCGAGCAAACCCCCGAAAAACGGTACTTTCGCACCTCGAACCGGTTCATGTGGTCTCAGGCCCTGATTTCCTACCGGGATGAACTGATTCCCATCAAGTACGATGTGGTCGATGGAATCAAGACCGGATGGACCAGGCAGGCCAACCAGTGCCTGGTGTCCAGTGGAGAAGTCGGCGGCATCCGGGTAATTGCCGTTGTTCTGGGTGCAGAGGGCTACAACATCTATGCGGACTCGAGAGCCCTTCTTGATTACGGTTTTGAACATTTTGAGCCGTACACACTTCTCGCCCCGGGAACCGTTTTGGGGGAGATGGAAATCCCCGGTTCCATTGAAGGAAGCATCCCTTATGGAGTCCGTGAAGAGTTTACGGCGCTTCGCCATCGCAGCGATCCGGACTTTTTCCAATACGAAACCCTTCTGAATCCGGATCCGCCCGAACCGCCCATCCGGCTGGGGCAGGTCATTGGCACCCTGGAGGTCACGGACGGAGACTACAGGCACATCATGAATGTTCACGCGCTGGGAGAAGCAGAGTCAGTCTACGCGATGGTCTCGGCCAGCAGCAACGTGGGCAACCTCGGCTGGCAGGTGCTGCGCGCCACACTCTATGGCGGAGGACTGCTGCTTTTGCTGTTCGCCGCCTGGTTCGCCTGGAATGTGAAAAAGTCCGGGAAACGTTACCGCTTCAGGAGACGAACGAAGCGAACGTTCATCAGGCCAGCCAAAAAACACCGATGATTTTCCTGAAAAAACCTGCTGCGGCAGGTTTTTTCTATGCAGAAAACACTCTCCCTAAGGTTCAGCCGCCCTTCACCGTCCCCGCGACATGTCCTGAAAAACACGGGCACAAAAAAACCTCTGGAAGAATCACGACTCTTCCAGAGGCTCCACATGAATGGTCACAATACTGTTCTTCCCAAAAATTTCCCGGATCCTGAGCTCGATATCCGTGGCAATCCGGTGTGCACTGCGGATTCCCAGTCGGGGATCCACCAGTATATGAAACTCAATGGCCGCCCTGCGCCCAATCCGGCGGGTCCTCAGTTTGTGATAGGACTGAACGTCCGGATAGTCGACGAGAATCTGCTGGATCTGTTGAAGCTCACTGTCCTCCAGAGAGGATTCCAGCAATTCGTCAAGACTGGGTTTCAGGATGCCCGCAGCCACTTTGAAAATGAACAGGCTGACGACCACAGAGGCCACCGGATCCAGAATCACCCAGCGGGGGCCCAGAAACATGGCACCAGCGATTCCGGCGAGCACCCCCAGTGAACTCAGGGCATCCGAACGCTGATGCCAGGCGTTGGCCCTGAGCACCGGGCTCTTGATGTTCCTGCTCACTCGGATGGTGTACTGGTAAAGAGCCTCCTTGACCGTGATAGACAGGACTGCCGCCCACAGAGCAATCATTCCGGGTCTGTCCAGGGGGGTTCCCCGCAAAACTGACAAAATGTTGCCAGAACCTGACTTCAGGATTTCAAATCCCACCAGAAACAGGAAAATCCCGATCACAAACGTTCCCAGAGTTTCATATTTGCCATGTCCGTAATTGTGTCCCTCATCTTCGGGGACTTCGGTCATCCGGATCCCGAACAGAACCACAACGTCCGAAAACAAATCGGAAAGCGAATGGGTTCCATCCGCGACCATGGCGGCACTCCGGCCCAGGATGCCCGCCGTCAGTTTGACAACCGCCAGCAGCCCGTTGACCGCAAACCCGGTATAAATGGCCCGGCGGGCAGGTGTGTTTTTCAGTGTTCGCTTGTCCATGTGCACTCCTTTGTCCGGACGTTCCGGACTGCATTATGAGTGAATCCCACTTACAGCATGCCTCCCACAAGGGTGATGGGCAGAAAAGGCAGCCGGACCTTCCAGGCATGAAACAGGGATCCATTCCACCAACAGCCCGCTGCAGGTGGTCTCTGCACGGGTCAGGTTCACCAGACCGGCTTTGTCAAAGATGTCTTCGGTGGTCTCCTCATCCAGGATGTCCATGGCACCACCCACGGTAACGATGCCCACAAGTCGGACTTCCAAATCCACAATGGGGACGGCATACCGGTCGGCATCCTGCAGAAGACGGGCCACATCTTTTTGGTCGGCTTTCGTCACCGCCTTGATGACGTCCGTGGACATCAACTGGCCGGTCTTTCCGTCCCGGTCTGCGATGCTCCGGTCCTTCAGCAAGACGACGCCCAACAGCCGCCTTGTGTCCCATCAGGGTGGTCGTCATCGGGGACAGAGACTGTGGCGCCATTATTGGGCCACTTTTCCGGCTCTTCATCCAGCAGTCTGTCCCGGTCGTCCCGGTCCATGACTCGATCAGTTCCAGCGCCTTTTCTTCGGTAAACGACTGCAACAGATCTTCCTGCACATCGGCATCCGGCTGTTCAAACACCTGAAGAGCCCGCTCTTTGTCCAGCAGACGAAACCGTGCTGCCTGCTCCTCCTTGTTGTCCATCTGCCGCAGACTGACGATCAGCTGGACAGGGTCAGTGCCCTCAAGCATTGTTTTCAGTTCTTCCATCTGCCAGTTTTCTAAATGCAGCATCAACTCTTTGGTCAGTATTGTCATTGTCGGTCAGCTGCCGCAAAACGGACGCTGTTCCCTCATTCCCGCGATTCATGAGTAAGATAGAGGTTCAGTGTCCAGGGAAACTCCGAAAGTCGAAGACATACGAAGAAACGATCAGTACAGGACAGGGTGAGACGGACTGTTCCTGATCATTTGTCCATTTGATTGTCCGTATCGCTTAGTGTTTCCGGTGTGTCTGTGCGGTTGTCCAGGATCCATGATCTCACCTCCCCCATAATAAAATGCCCTGCCGGCGATGGCAAGGCAACAACTGCTCATTGTCATCCCCGTTTGAGTTTTGGCTCTGCCGGGCAATGAAATTGAGTTAAGTGAGGCCTTCATGACCACACCTGCTGACCAGCGCAAAGTGTCTCCACTTTTTTGCGGCATCAACCCGTATCCCGACAGTAACCTCGCTTACCGAGGGTCTTTGATTTCCTCTACCACAATAACGCGACTTCACTTTGCTGTCAAGCCGTCGGGTTCAAAATTGAACCAGTCGTCTGAAGTCGGCAGACAGCAGTGTTCAGATTGTTTTCATCAGCTTTCGGTACAGAGCACTGACGGTCAGCCCCTGCACCACAATGGAAAAGACCACCACCGCATAGATGACTGGCACCAGGAACTCCCCACCGATGGATGCTGGCAGGGTGACCGCCAGTGCCAGGGAAAGCGCCCCTTTCAGTCCACTCCAGGTCAAAAGGATCGCCGTTTTCTGGACACCCAGCTGAATCACATGATGGGGATCGAGAAGGACCAACGGAACCAGAAGGCTCAGGTAGCGGGACACCAGGCTGGCCCCGATGGCTATGCCCGCCGCTGAGAAAATGGCCAGGCTGAACCGGTCCACCGGCAAATGAAGACCAATCAGGACGAACAGCACGCTGACGAGGAGCTTGTCCACAATGGCCCAAAACGTATAGAATTCACCCTTGCGGTTTTGAAGGACCGTGATGTTCTGGTGTTGATGCCCCACCATGAGACCCAGCACGATTGATGCCAGCGGACCGGAAAAATGGAACCGGTTGGCGAAAACCAGCAGAAGAGTAATGATGGAAATGGAAATCATCACTGCTCCAGCGCCATCCCGGATAATCTTCAGCATGCGGATACAGACCAATCCGGTCAGCAAACCGGCCAAAATGCCTCCCAGAATTTCCAAAGACAGGACCTCGACCACCGCCAGGGGATGAAGATCAATCTGAGCCTCTTTCAGGTTCCACAGTAAAATAAACAGTGTAAACCCGACGCCGTCATTGAGAAGCGACTCGCCGCTGATCAGTGTTTCCATTTTGATGGACAGGCCGACCTTTTTGAAAATGCTCATCACGGCGATCGGATCTGTGTTGGCCACAAGCGACCCCATGATCAGCGCGGTCAGCCAGTCAATGGAAATACCGATGAACGGGAAGCTCAGCCACAGGATGGTCCCGTAAATCAGGGTCGTTAGAAACACCGTAATGGTGGTCAGGCCGAAAATCAGCAGTGATTCCTTGCGCAGGTAGGAACCGTTCACATGAAGGGAGGACGCAAACAACAGATAAATCAGGAATCCTTCCAAAAACACCCGGCTGAAAATATGTTCCGTCAGAAGGACCAATCCCAGACCGTGAAAATCCAGAATCCCCAGATAATCCAGTCCCAACGACAGAATGGACACGAAAATGGCCATCAGGGTAATCTCGATGGACTGAGGAATCCTGAAATACTTCTCATTGATGATGATAAAGACAGCAATCAGGAAAAACAGAATCCCGAAAAACTCCAGTATGCCCATCAGCACAGTCTCCCTTCAGGTCTCTCAACATGCATTAACCGGCTTCAGCTTCAAAGTCTCCCAGGCTGGTGTAAAACCGTTCCGGTGTTACACCAAGTTCTGTGAACACATCTTTGTCGAACCTGTCCGGATGGGGGATCTGGTGCCGCTCGTCGGCTGTTTTACTGGCCACATGAAGCGCACAGATCAATTCCTGGTGGCGAACATCCGGATGAAACGGTTCCAGCGTGTACCGGGCTCCTTCAGAAATCTCTTCAGAAAAGCCCCAGTGTGCCAGAAGCGCGCTTCCTGCCTCCGGATGCGACAGGCCAAACGTCTCCTTTTCCATCTCTACAAGCGGCTTATGGTCTGTCCAGGATCGTTTGATCATGGATAGGTACTCTTCACTTCGGAAGCGCAGGAAGTAGATGATCCCGATCCGATGCAGAAGACCTGCCGGCATGGCCCGTTCCGGAACCGGCCGGCCCAGATGGTGTTCGTAAAGAAACACCAGCAACCGGTTGGTCAGATACGCCTGATCCCAGAGGCGGACGAGCACATCATTGGATTCTCCGTCTAGAGTCTGGATGATCCCCACAGACAGGACCAGATTCAGTGTCTGTCGAAGCCCGATGTAATTGATGGCTCTCTGGATGGATGTCGTCCGGATCCCGTAATAGGCCGTATTCATCAGGTGCAGGATCTGCGCGGCCACCGATTGGTCCCGTTCAATTTCTGCGGCAATCTCACTGATGCTGGCGTCGCGGTAAATCAGATTGACAATGTTCATATACCGTTCTTCAATGGTGGGCAATTCCCCTGCTTCACCAATCATCTGACGAAGCTCGGGCGTGTCCTGCGGACACTGTTCTCTGAAGAGTCGGTCAAGCCGTTCAAGAAGACTGGAACCACTCCAGGGTTTCGTCAGAAACCCGCAGGCAATGCCCTGTCTCAGACAGAGTGCGACGTCTTCTTTTTCCCGGTCTTCACAGGCCAGTACCCGCAGCACATCCGGATGGTCGAGACGTACCCGCTGCAGAAAACGGGTCCCGTCCATCTTAGGCATCTGCAGATCGCTGATCACCAGGTCCACCTGGTGATGTCCCAGAAGTTTCAGCGCCGACTCTCCGTTGTCCGCCGTCAGAATTCTGTATTTTTTTCTGACCAGTTCATGGACCCGTCTCAACTGATCTCTGTCGTCATCCACGTACAGGATGGTATTCATGGTTTCTCCCTTCATTTTTCCCAGTACACCTGAATGGCATCCCCTTCACAGATGGGATCTGTGTACGCAGCTTTATATCCGTTGAGCTTGAGAACAATGCGACCCTGGGGCTTTTTCAGATCAAATGGAATATGATCAAACACATCAACAAAAAGATACTCCGTTTTGTCCCCGTCAATGCGCACCGGCTGACCATTGACGGTTACCGTCAACGGCCAGTCGTGTTCAGGATGAAACACATCTTCCGGCTCCAAGCGTTCCGGCACCGGAACGCTCAACCCACTTTGGGATTCTGTCTCGATCCGGTCCCCGTCACGCAGGATCCAATCGGCCGGGGCCACTGATCCGTTGACAAGAAAGCGTTGACCAGGCAGATGAACTTCGTGCAGCTCCAAAAAGGCCTCCAGCCGGACTTCCCGTTCCACCTGAACCTGATCTGCCTGTTCCACCCAGTCATCTGCCACCGCCAAACGACCGTTGATCCTGATTTCCGGCCAAAGCTCCACCTCAGTGCCATTCAGGCTGACGGTTCCGGTTTCTGGAAATCCGGGAAGATCCCTGACTCTGTGCAACGCGTCCGTTCCCCGCCGGGCCGGCTGGAGGCTCACCACGGCCCCTTCCTCCAGCTCGGTATCCAAATGGGCCAGCTCTTTATTGACCAGAATCCTAGCCGGTTCTCCGGGCGTTCCCCGCAGAACCAGTTCGTTTCCGTTGTATTCTATCCTGCAGGATTTCCCGGAGCGGGCAATCAATTCATCCGTGGCACTGCCCACCATGATCAGAGCATCAGACACGGTGATCCGGTTGCCGCTCCGGAAGAGCCGGGCTTTCCTGTCGTTGACAGTGACGGTCATGAAATCTTTCCGGCTGTCCTGCAGGCTGTAGACCGCGATTCCCAGGGGAGTTACTGCTTCCGGACCGGACAGCGTCCGTTCCTTCATCCGGACGTTTCGAAGCATCTTCCGGGACTGGACCGCCACACGACCCGGGTCCAGTCCCAAAGACACCGCCAATGCTTCGGTGAGCCCTGGAATCTGACTGCCTCCACCCACCAGAAAGACCGCGTTGGGGCTCTTTGCGTTCTGTTCTGTAATGGCCCTTGCCAGTCGGCCAGCCAGCCGTTCCACTTCCGGTCCCAGCAGCTCGGCAATGGCCTGTCGGCTGACAGAACGGCGAAGTCCCAAAATATCTGTCACCGCAATCGCCTTTCGTTTGGTGCTCAGCAAACGTTTCATTTTTTCAGCGGTCTCAAATGACACGATGAATTCCCGGCTGATGGCTTCGGTCAGCTCATCACCGGCGACCGGAACCATAGCATACGCCACCACGCTTCCCTCCCGGGTGATTGCAATGTCCGATGTTCCCGCACCGACGTCAATCAGCGCCAGGTTCAAAAGCCTCAATTCTCTGGGAATGGTGACATGAATGGCCGCAATGGGTTCCAGGGTCAGGCTGCTGGCTTGCAAACCGCTTAATTCCAGAGCGCTGTGAAGGCTATCCACCACAATCTGGGGCAAAAACGTGGCCAGCAGGTCCAGTCCCAGGACACGACCCTTATGCCCCAGAGGGTTGGCGATCGTATAACCGTTCAAGGATGTCCGGGTCACCGAGTGCCCCACACAGTAAAAGTCCAGGTCCGGCTCGCCCATCTCTTCCATCAACTGTTTCAGTTCTTCCTGCGCAAGACCAATTCCCTCAATCTCCAGGGCCTGCAACAGGGCTTCATTCACCGGTGCGGCCGGATCAATCTCCTGGCTGATCTTGACCGACCGGGTTTTCAGGACCCGGCCAGCTGCGGCAATGCAGGCCCGTTCCAACGGCATGCCCAGCTGCGTTTCCAGTGTCTGCTTCACTGACCGGATGACCCGGGCCACTTCGTCAATGTCGTGGATCTGGCCGTCCAGCATGGACCGGGTGCGGTGCTCTTCCACGGCGGTACCCAGAACGTGAAACGTCTGTCCTTCGCTGACCCCCACCACCCCGATGACTGAGCGGGTCCCAATATCCAGTGCAAACACCGGTGTTTTGTCCCAAGGAATCTTCTCGGACTCGCTGTTCTGTATTGTGTTTGTTTTGCTCATGAATCGTTCCTCCTGTGCGCTACGGGTCTTCTCTGGTGGCCTCCCGATACATTGCTTCAAGATCGCCGGCGGTCACCGGCCCGGGATGGTTGGCCAGTTTTTGCCCATTGTTCATCAGCTCCGCTGCGTATGACTTCAGGAGTTCAGACGGGAGTTCCAACCGAACCGGACCGGCAAGTTCACGGACTGTTTCCCGGAAGTCCTCAACCGCTGCCATTCCCAGAATGGCCAGCAGCCGGCCCACCTTCTGCTGATCCGGATGGATCTGCAGCCAAACCGGAGCTGTCAGAGCGGTGGCCCGACCGTGTTCCAGACCATGGCGCACCGTCAGGAGATAGCCCGCTCCGTGGGGAAGCGTCGTTCCTGTCTGCGCAATGCTCATGCCACCCAACACTGATGATGCGGCCAGCGACTCCCACTGCTGTTCGTCCAGGCGGTTCTGCCTGAGAACCGGCAACAGCGGGGCGACCAATTCCAGGCCTTTTTCCGCATAAGCGTCAGACAAAAACGAGGCTCTTGACGACAGGGCGCTTTCCATCAGATGCAAGAGCCCGTCCAGACATGTTGCGCACCGAACACCGGGTGGCATGCTGTGCAGATAGCGGGTGTCCACATAGGACAACGCCGGCCAGATGCTGCACTTCAGAGAGCTTTTCGTCTGTAACCCTTCCAGCGTCAGGATGGCATATGGGGTAACTTCACTTCCTGTTCCTGCTGTCGACGGAATGCAGACAACCGGCAGGTGAGTCCTCTTTTGAGGAAACAACAGTTCTTCCACGGCCAGGCCGGGATTCCCGGCCAGAACAGCAATCGCCTTGGCCGCATCCATGGGTGAGCCCCCGCCGGCTCCAATGATTATATCGGCATTAAACCGTCCGGCGTAAAGGGCTCCCCGGGCAACAACATCAAATCCCGGGTTTTCCTCAACCCCGTCGAAGATTTCCCACTGAACCGCATGGTTATTGAGGCTTTCCGTCAGTTCGTTCAGGATGCCCGAAGCCCGGGCAGATGTCCTGCCGGTAACGATCAGCGCCCTTGATCCCAGAGTACGAATCCGGCCAGCCTGATCGGTCAGCACACCCTGTCCAAACAGAAGCTCAACCGGATTGGAGTGGGTAAAACGCATATGCCTGTCCTCCATGCTTTTCTTTCATTGCATCTATACTACTATCACTATTCCCTTTCACGCAACAATCTCCTGCCCTGGACCAAAAACTGTGCTCCTTTCAAGGAAACCACAGGCATCCGGATGTCCAACCGCACTGATCAAATCTTCTTATGCGTTTATGCGTATCACTTATGAATCACGCCCCTGATCGCCCTTCGAATAATTACCAACAACAGCCCATAAGTCCTCTGAGCTCTTCCGTAAAAATTGCCAGTTTTGAAACAGATTCACACCTGATTTCCAGGTTCGTGCCATATGGTGCAAGCGTCTGTTCCTTTTCCGATGAAAACGCTCTCTTCCTGCCATTTTGGATTTTTATCCATATGTCTGTATATATATAAGAATTGAGGGCAACTTATACTCCTCCTTTTGATCGTTCAGTCGCCTGCTTCACCACAATAAACCGCCTTTCGTATGACTATACCGTTTTCATTTTGCTGTAATCATTTGAATTCGCTCTGCCGCTGTGATAAAATTTCATCAAATTAATCTTTGTTCTTCGCCGGAAGAACCAACGATCATTTTATACAATTTCATACGGTTTTTCCACGTTGGATGCGGATTGATTTAATTCAATCAAAGGAGTGGTTCAATGTCTACAGAAGTGCATTACCCGTGGTTTAAGAAGGCGGACATCGACGGATTTTTCGCGTTGTTCCAGAACAACTTGGCCAACTTCGTGCTGATTGCGATCATCATGCTTGGTCAGGGGTTCCCTGCAAACATCGTGTATGGTCGGGTCATCCCAGGTGCTGCCATTGCCGTTCTGATCGGAAACTTCTACTATGCGTACATGGCTGGAAAACTGGCCAAGAAGACCGGCAGAACTGACATCACGGCACTGGCGTACGGAATCAGTACCCCTGTTATGTTTATCTATTTATTTGGTGTTTTAGGGCCCGCACTTGCTCTGACTGGAGATCCTGAAATGGCTTGGAGAATCGGGGTTGCCGGTTGTTTCCTGGGTGGTTTCATCGAAGCCCTCGGAAGCATCATCGGTGGCTGGGTCCGCAGAAATGTGCCCCGCGCGGCCATGCTGGGCGCCCTGGCCGGGGTTGCCTTTACCTTTATCGGCGGGGAACTTCTGTTCCGTGTCTATGAAATGCCGGTTGTTGGCATCATCGTTCTGGCCATCATCCTGATCGGCCTGATCTCCAGAAAGCCAATGCCGTTCCGGATTCCAACAGCACTGTTTGCCATCGTGATTGGTACGGTGCTTGCTTACGTACTGGGACAGGCTGATCCTGCCCGGATCACCGGCGCCATGCAAAACGTTGGCTTCTTCCCACCACTGCCAAGCTTTGGTTTTGTGGAAGGATTCGGATACCTGTTTGGCCCGCTGATCGGACTTCTGGCGTCCATCGTTCCCATCGCCATCTACAACTTTGTTGAGACCATGAACAACGTTGAAGCCATGGCTTGCTGCGGCGACGACTACAACGTGCAGGAAGCACAGCTGGTCGACGGAATCGGCACCATGCTGGGTTCCGTGTTCGGCGGCGTGTTCCCGACAACGGTTTACATCGCATCCGTAGGTTCCAAGTGGATGGGTGCAGGACGTGGTTACTCCATCCTTAACGGGATTGTCTTTATCCTGGCCTCCACCTTTGGCATCATTGGGGTTCTGGGCGGAATCATTCCGGTTCCGGTTATCGCGCCGATTCTGGTATACGTCGGAATCTCCATGGTCTCGCAGACCTTCTCTTCCACGAAGGAGAGTCACTACCCTGCGGCAGTGTTGGCCATGTTCCCCTACTTTGCCAACTACATCATGACCCGTTTCAATGTTGATGCTCCGGAAGCTGTCCTTGCAAGAACAGGAAGCGGAACCGTTCCCCTGGGTCAAGGGGCCATGTTCACCGCTCTTCTCTGGGGAGCCATCCTGGCGTTCATCATTGATGAAGATTACATTAAAGCGACTGTGACCTCTCTGATCGCCGCGGCACTGGCCTTTATCGGCCTGATCCACGCCCCACGGCTTTCGCTTGACATCACCAGCCCATTTGGGATCGGATACCTGGTGATGGCGATTCTCTTCATCGTCTTCAGCTGGATGTACAAGAATGAAAAAGTTGCAGAAAAACTGCACACTGACAAGCCTGAAGATGAACCCATGAAGCCTTACTAAGAATCATTAAAGGTGGCCGCCGGCAAACGCCGGCGGCCTCTTTTTGCGACACATCCTTCCATCACCAGACAAAAAAACCGGCCCTTATGACAGTACCGAACTGTCTGGGGCCGGCTTTTTTCATCCTGTCTTTTGTTCGGTGTGGCGGTCCTATTCTTTGCGGCTCCCCGGTTTAACCACAGGTTGTCCTTCCCTGCACATGGGACAGTCCTGTGGGTCGTACGCCACAACATTCAGGGTCAGGGCACTGATCTGTTTGGGAACGCCCAGATCCAGGGAACCACCTGAACGGTCCACCAGAACAGCCGTGCCAACCACTTCACCACCGGCCTGACGCACCAGATCGACCACCTCAAGAACAGATCCGCCGGTGGTCGTCACGTCTTCGGTCACCAGAACCCGGGCCCCTTCCGGGATGTGGAAGTTTCTGCGCAGGGCCATCCGGTTGTCCACCCGTTCTGTGAACAGACTGGGGGTTCCCAGCTGCCGGGCCATTTCATAGGAGAGCGTCACCCCGCCCATGGCCGGCCCAATCACAAGGTCCACGCCGTCGTCACGGAAAGACTCCGCCATGTGTCCACAAAGCTGTTCTGTGTACTGCGGGTACTGCAGAACCTGTGCACACTGAACGTACTGATCGCTGTGTTTCCCGGATGTGAGCTTGAAATGCCCGGTGAGAAGTGCTTCGGATTCTTTGAAAATCTCCAGTATTTCATTTTGTGTCAGCATGTGTTGCTTCCTCCATTTCCTTGACGATCGCCTGAGCCGCCTCCCGGGGATCGGCAGCACCCGTGATGGGTCGACCCACCACCAGATAGTGTGACCCCGATTCAATGGCCCGCCCGGGCGTCATGATCCGCTTCTGATCCCCCACCTGTGCCGTCGCCGGCCGGACCCCGGGGGTCACCGTCACAAAATCCGGACCGCACTGTTCCCGGACCAGAGAGGCTTCCAGCGGTGAACACACCACCCCGTCCATTCCGGCCTCTTTGGCCAGCGTGGCCAGCCGCCGCACCATGTCCTGAGGCTTGCCGCCATATCCGATGTCTGCCATGTCCTCTTCTCCCAGACTGGTGAGAATGGTCACCGCAATCACCAGGGGCGGACGGATGTCCAATTTGACTGCTTCCTCAGCCGCTGCCCTTGAGGCCTCTTCCATCATGGCCCGTCCCCCGGACGCGTGGACATTGATGATGTCCACCCCCAGCCGGGTCAAAACCCGGACCGTCTGGGCCACGGTGTTTGGGATGTCATGGAGTTTGAGGTCAAGAAAAATACCCCCTCCGGCGTCCTTCACCCGGCTGATCACACCGGATCCCAGGCTGTTGTAGACCTGCATGCCGATTTTGAACATGCCCACATCATCCTTCAGAAGTCCCACCAGCCGGTCCACCTCGTCCATGGTGTCTACATCCAGAGCCACAATCAGTTTGTCTTTCATTTGTCCGCCTCCTTAATCAGTGGGCTGCCCCCACCAGTTGTGAAATGTTGTCGATTCCCTGTTGTTCGCAGTATTGTTCCAGTTCCTCAACGATGTGCAGTGCGGCCATCGGGTTGACCAGATTGGCGGTTCCCACCTGAATGGCACTGGCTCCTGCCATGATGTACTCCAGGGCGTCCAGTCCGGTCATGATCCCCCCCAGTCCAATGATGGGAATCCGGACTTTCTGATAGACCTGGTAAACCATGCGAAGACCCACCGGCTTGACCGCCGGACCGGACAGTCCGGCAAAGGTGTTGCTCAGAAGAGGTCTGCGGTTTTCCACATCAATGGCCATCCCCAGCAGAGTGTTGATCAGGCTGATCCCGTCTGCACCCCCCTCTTCCACCGCCAGCGCTATTTCTGTGATGTCTGTCACGTTGGGTGAAAGCTTGACGAAAAACGGCTTTTCGGTGGCCTGGCGGACCGCCCTGGTCACCTGGAAAGCATCTTCTGCAACGGTTCCAAAGGCAAGACCCCCGTGCTTGACATTTGGGCAGCTGATGTTGACTTCAATGGCGTCCACAGAATCCACATTGAGCTTGTCCGTCAGCAAGGCGTAATCATCAGTGGTGTTTCCGGAAATGTTGACCACAAAACGGGTGTCCACATTGCGGATTTCCGGCAAAACCACCTCCAGGAGATGATCCACCCCGCCGTTTTGCAGTCCGATGCAGTTGAGCAGTCCTGCCGGGGTTTCCACCACCCGCCCCGGGGGATTTCCGTCTCTGGGTTCCAGGGTGGTTCCCTTGACCACCACACCTCCCAGAAGGGAAATGTCATAGTACGGCGAAAATTCCAGTCCCGACCCGAAGGTGCCAGAGGCAGTCAGCACCGGATTTTTCCAGTCCAGACCCATGAGGCGTGTTTTCAGTCTATTCATCAAAGGCCACCTCCCGACTGTCTAACACCGGGCCTTCGACACAGACTCTCTGGTACAGTTCACCCGGCCGTCCACCATCTTTTCTGCAGACACAGCCCAGACAGACCCCGATGCCACAGGCCATGTAGGCCTCCAGGGACAACTGACAGGGAACACCCACTTCCTCGGTCAAGCCCTTGACCGCCCGAAGCATGGGCTCCGGGCCACAGGCATACACCCCGTCATAATCAGAAAGCTTCAGTTCCCGCTCCAGGGGAACGCAGGCATGCCCGCCAATCCCACAGGTGCCGTCCATGCTGGTGATGAGCACACGGTCAGACACAGCCTGAAAATCGCTGTCCAGGATCACCTCCGAAGCCGTGTTGAACCCCAGGATCACGTCCACTGAAACACCGGCTTTCTGCAGAGCATCCGCCAATGCCCACAACGGGGCAATCCCGATGCCGCCTCCCAGCAGAAGTGCCCGTTTCCCGGCTTCCATCAACCGAAATCCCGTCCCCAGCGGGCCCACAACGGACAGGGATTGTCCGGTCTCCAACCCGGCCAGCAGGGCCGTTCCTTTTCCCCTGACCTGATAGACCAGAGTCACAGTCCCGGTTTCAGGATTAATCCCGGAAAGACTCAGAGGCTTTCGCAGGAGCGGGTCTGTTCCCGTTGCACACTGGACCTGGACAAACTGACCGGGAACTGCTTCCCGGGACAACTCCTGACACCGGATGACCATCCGGTAGAACCCCGGAATCAACGGGACATGTTCGATGATGTTGCCTTCTGTGACGCTTGGCATCGGTGACCTCCTAGAAAAAGACATTGTTGTTTTCCATGGCCTTGCGGCCGCCAATGACCGTCATGATCGGCCGGCCCTTCAGGGTCATGCCAATAAACGGTGAATTCGAGCCTTTAGAATGAAACTCGGTGGGATCCACCTTCCAGATCAGTTCCGGATCGATCAGCACCAGATCTGCCGACTCCCCTTTGGCAATCCGCCCCCCGGGAAGACCAAAAATCTGCGCCGGCTTCCAGGTCATGGCCCCGATGGCCTCCAGAAGTCCCATCACCCCCGTCTGGATCAAGCGGGTGAACACCAGTCCCACAGCCGTTTCCAGGCCAACCATTCCGTTGGGTGCCTGATCCAGGGGCCGGTTTTTTTCTTCGGCCGTGTGGGGGGCATGGTCCGTGGCAATGATATCAAGGGTGCCATCCGCAAGGCCGGCCAGCACTGCCTCCCGGTCCTCTTCTTCCCGAAGAGGCGGGCTGACCCGTGCATTGGTGTTTCCATTCAGCAGTGCATCATCCGTCAGCGAAAAATGATGGGGCGCTGCCTCTCCGGTCACCCGAACGCCATCGGCTTTTGCCTGTCGAATCAGTTCCACTGATGTGCGGGTGCTGACATGGCAGATGTGGACCGGCAGATTGTACTCCCGGGCCAGCAGGATGTCACGGGCTGTCATGATGTCCTCTGCTGCCTTTGGTATTCCGGGAAGGCCCAGTTTCTCCGAATTTGCCCCCCGGTTCATCACACCGCCCCGGGACAGCGAATGGTCCTCACAGTGATCCACCACAATCCGGTCCAGTCTGTGGGCCCATTCCATCGCCCTGTACATCATGGCTGAATCCGGGACAGGCATGCCGTCATCCGAAAACGCGCAGGCTCCGGCGTTTTTCAGTGCGTCGAGATCCGTCGGTTCCCTGCCCTCCAGTCCAAACGAAAGCGCCCCGATGGGATGTACATGAACCATCCCGGCGGACGCCCGATCCCTGACCCGCTCCAATGTTTCCGGCGTATCCAGAGCCGGGCTGGTGTTGGGCATGGCTGCGATCCGGGTGAATCCTCCGGCAGCGGCCGCCCGCATCCCGGTCAGAATGGTCTCCTTGTGTTCAAACCCTGGTTCCCGCAGGTGCACGTGCATATCGATCAGACCGGGCGCCAGAATCTTTCCGGTTCCGTCAATCACTTCGAAGCCTTCTTGCGCCAGTTCCGTTCCGATGTCGTCCACCAGTCCTTCGCGGACCGACAGGTCGGTGATCCGGTCTGTCCCGCTGGCCGGATCGACCAGCCGGACGTTTCGAAACAATATTCCCATGGCAACCTTCCTTTCCGTTAAAACATAATGGCATCCATAAATGTGCTGTGAAAATCCGGATCCACAGACAGCTCCAGATAACCGGCCTGTTGGGAAATCTTCAGGGCCCTGGCTCGCTGTTTGGCACTGCCCAGACACAGGGCTGCTCCCCAGCCGGCAGCGTTGCCCACCGGTTTGATCGTCTTTCGGGAGAATTCCGGCAGCATCCGTATTCCCAGTGCACTGTCCGGGCTGATGTAGTTTCCAAACGCTCCGGCCAGCACCACCTTGTCCACATCCTCCGGAGCCAGTCCGGCCATCTTCATCAGCCGGCTCACCCCCGCCAAAATGGCGGCCTTGCCCAGCTGCAGTTCACGGATGTCTGACTGGGTCAACCAGATATCTGTTTGTGCACCTTTTGCCTCCGCAGCCACCAGGATAGCCGGCAGGTTGTTCCAGGTCCCAATCCGCTCCACGAGAAACGCAGATTCTGGGGGCACCAGATCCGGCTTGACAATTTTACCCCGGGCATCGATCAGTCCGGTCTGCCGGAAATGAGACACGGCATCGATCAGTCCGGACCCGCAGAGTCCCGACGCCGGTGCCTTTCCAATCGTCTCTAGACGGTACGTCCCCGGTCCGATGTGCACCCGTTCAATGGCCCCTTCGTCCGCCCGCATGCCAAATTCAATGACAGCTCCTTCAAACGCCGGGCCTGCGGCCGTTGAACAGGTGTACAACTCCCGCTTATGGGCCAGGACGATCTCTCCGTTCGTGCCAATGTCCACAGCCAGCACGGTCTTTTTCGTCCGGTCCAATCCCAGGGAGAGAATCATGGCTGTGGTGTCTCCTCCGACATAGCCGGCGATGCTCGGAAGCAGATGCACCCGTGCATCCGGACAGATGGCCAGTCCCAGTTCTTTTGCTCTGAAGGGACCCGCGGAACGCATCGGGGGAACATAGGGCGCATGCGCAATCTGCCGGGCGTCCAGACCAAGAAACAGGTGAAGCATCACCGTGTTCCCGCAAAACACCGCCTTGAAGACCCGATCACTGGTTATGCCTGCTTCCCGGACAAGCCGTCCCGTCATGGCATTCACGGTCTCCAGGATCATGTCCTGCAGTTCTGTGCTGTTTGCGGGGTCCTCCGCCTGGTAGCCAACCCGGCTGATCACATCGGCCCCGGTTTCGCCCTGGGGATTGCTGTCCGAGCATACCCCCACCATCGCTCCATTGTCAAGGTCAATCAGTTGACACACCACGGTTGTGGTGCCGATGTCGACGGCGATTCCATACCTTCCGCCGGTCTGGGGAAACAGCCCCAGCAAGCGCTTGTGTTCCCACACGGCCTGCAGTTGGGCGCCCTTGCTGTCGACCAGGGAGGGAATGCGCTTCAACAGCTCAAGAGAGACTTTTTTTTCGCCACCTAAAGCCTCCAGCAACCGGTCCAGGGACGCACTTTTCTCCCCGTTGGCAACCGGGGGAACCTGAATGTCTTTTGCCCGAACCGTGCCGTCCACAGGAATCGTGTTCGCGTTGTTGAGGGTTGATTTGCGATCCGCAAACAGATGTTGATCAGAGTCCACCCGGACCACCAAATCCTCCCGGACCTTCACCTGGCACGAAAGGACTTTTCTGAACACTGTTCCGTCAAGTATTTCGACCTTACACTTTTTACAGGTCCCTTTTCCCCCACAGGGGCTTTTCACCCGCACGCCATTTTTCTGAAGGGCTTTCATCAGGTTGGTTCCGGCTTTGACCTCCAGCACACGGCCTTCCGGTTGAAGCTCAATCTTGATCATCAGTGGGTTTCTCCTTTGTCCAGTTCTTCAAGCAGCTGTTCCAAATCATCCTTCAAAAAGTAATACACATCCCCGCAAAAATGGCAGCTGACCTCCGCCTGTCCCTGGGTTTCCAGGATGTCCTCCAGTTCCCCCCGGCCCAGTGAACGCAGCAGTTCTTCCAGTTTCTCCCGACTGCAGTTGCACTGATAGCGGACGGGCTGTTCCCGATGAATGGCCCAGTCAAACCCCTTCAGCAGGGTTTTGAGCATCTCCTGTGGTGTCGTGCCTTCATCCAGCAGTCCGCTGACGCCCCCCATGGCCTCCAGATTCTTTTCAAGTTGAATGGCCACCTGTTCGTCGGTTCCCGGGAGAAGCTGGATGAGAAAACCGCCGGCCTGACTGACCGTTCCATCCCTGTCCACCATAACCGCAAGACCACAGGCAGACGGAGTCTGTTCACTGCTCATGTAATATTCACTGATGTCTCCACTGATTTCCCCGGAGACCAGGGGAATACTGCCCGTATACGGTTCCTTCAGGCCCATGTCCATGGTGACATGGAGCGCCCCCATCCCGACAGCATTGGCAAATGCGTACTTGCCATGCTGGCTGGCCGGCATGTAAATATTGGGGTTCTGGACGTAACCGCGTACCTCCGACCGGTTGTTTCCCACCGCAACAATCGCCCCCAGAGGACCATCTCCCATCACCCGGAGGGTTACCGTGTCGTCCTCGTGTTTCAGTGTCATGCCCATCAGCGCTGTGGCCGTCAGCACCCGCCCCAGAGCGTCTGCCGATGTGGGAAGGAGACTGTGCCGTTTTCTGGCCTCTTCCACCGTATGGGTGGTCTGGGCCACAAACACACGGATTTGGTCATTGGCTCCGGTTGCCCTGATCATGATGTCTTTCATTTTGGGCTCCTTTCCTGCGTCCGGTCTGCCGATCCTCTCCCTGGCTCCAACGTATCCAGCACATCTTGGAAGTAGGCCGGCAATGGGCTCTGAAACCGCATGATCTGACCGGTCCTTGGGTGTTCAAAACCCAGCGCACCTGCATGAAGCATCTGCCCGGACACCCCAAACGGGTTCTTCCGGTTGGTGTATTTCTCATCCCCGACCAGGGGATGATCAAGCAGTTTCATGTGTACCCGAATCTGATGGGTGCGTCCTGTTTCCAGTCTGAGCTCCACCAGGGAGTAACCGGGAAACCGTTCCAGGACCCTGTACCGGGTCAAGGCGTCCTTTCCATGCTGCCCGTTGACTGCCATCCGTTTGCGGTCCCGGGGATCACGGCCAATGGGCGCCTCGACCTCTCCGGCCGCTTCTTGAATCTGTCCATGGACCAGCGCCAGATAGACCCGCTCAATGGTATGCTCTTTAAACTGACGGGCCAGTTCACTGTGAGCCCGGTCGTTTTTGGCCACCACCAGGAGCCCGGACGTGTCTTTGTCAATCCGGTGGACAATTCCCGGCCGCAGGACCCCGTTGATCCCGGACAGATCCCGGCAGTGGGCCAGCAGCCCGTTGACCAGAGTCCCCTCCAGATTCCCGGGCGCCGGATGGACCACCAAACCCTTCTGCTTATCGACAACCACCAAATCCTCGTCTTCGTACAGGATTGACAGATCCATGGGCTGCGGACGGATTTGCACCGGCTGTGGGGCGGGCACTTCAAGCACCACCTGGTCTCCCGGCTGAAGCCTGTGGTTTTTCTTCACGGTTTCCCCGTTGACCGTAACCCGGCCTTCGCCAATCAGGCCGGCCAGGTATTCTCTGGAGAATTCTTCCGTTGCATCCGCCAGAAAGCGGTCCACCCGCGACTTGTCTTCCTGTTCTTCAACGGTCCACTCCATGCGTTCCGCCATTTCCATTGCTTCCATTTTCGTCTTCCCTTTCCAGCCAGATCACACGGACAGCCAAAAGCACCATGCCTGCCACGATGGCCATATCGGCCACATTGAAGATTGGCCACACCCTGAAGTCCAGAAAGTCCCGGACATATCCGTAAGTCAGTCGGTCGTACAGATTTCCCAACGCCCCGCTGATGGCCACCACGGCACCCAAGTAGGCCAGCCGGTCCATTCTGAACCGCCAGGCAAATCCCACCAGAAGGCCCAGCGCCAACAGGCTGAATCCAATCAGAAAGAGCGTCTGTCCCTGCAGAATGCTAAACGCCGCACCCTCGTTTCGGGCGTACGTAATATGAAATATGTTTTCCATCACCGGCACCGATTCGCCCAGAACCAGAGAGCGGTCCACCCAATACTTGGTCAGAACGTCTGCCGCCAGGATGGTCAGGCCTGCCAAAATAGTTTTCAATACACGACCTCCAATTTTTGCTTTATCATATTATTTTACCACAGGAACCTTCCACAAAACACGATTGACTCGGCCTTTGTCAAACTTTCATGCAAACCTTGAATCGAAAACACAGCTCTGGCAAGCCAGAGCTGTGTTTTCGATATTGGATTAAATCAGATTACGGGACCGGGCATCAGGTAATGATAAAAAAACGAAACCACCACCATCAGGGCCATGAACTTATGGATCTTAAACACTGTCCGGTTTTTGGACATTGCATACGTTCCCCCGAACACGCCGGTAATGATCAGCACGCCCCAGAGCAGGGTCCCTGTGGTGTTCAGCCTCAGGATGCCCCCAAGGGCCAGATAGCCGTGCGTTCCCCCGACGATCAACACCAGGGCTCCCAGGGGTCTGTGAATGGTTCTAAAGGCCTTCAGGGCCTTCCTGAACCCATTCTTCTTCATTTGCGATTTGCCCAGCTTTTTCATCAGATAAGGCATCAGCATGACCGCGATAAAGGCAACATTAAACCAGGCTAAAACTACATACATGTCAACACTCCTTAATCCACAATCCGGCCGATTTCAGGAACCCGGCTCAGATTCCCAACCCCATGGGGTGAATCGTTTTGAATGGCTTCAGTCAGATCCTGCCCGGCCTGAAATCCATTGTGATTTCCGCCCGGCCAGGAACGGGAGTTGCTCATGTCATAGATGATGCCATCAACCGCCACGTAGGCAGGCCGTCCTTCCAGCCCGTCAAACGCAGCCAGTTCTTCCAGTGTCAGTTCCACCGGTTCTGCAGGCCCTTCACCATTGTCATCCACGACGGCTGCGTTTCCGCAACCGGCAGCCAGCATCAGCATCAGAACCAGCACGATCCCCAGGCAGGTCAGTTTCGTTTTCATGTAATTGTTCTCCCTTCATTCCGGCAATACACCGCATCTGTCCTGAATTCATTGTAATGGATGCATATTGCCTTGTCCATACGTGGTTTGGTTTTCTTCAGCGGCATCTTGCCGCACCTTAACCCGTCGGTCATCCGGATATTGACGATCCTTCCACACAACAAATGGGTCCGAAAACCAACGGACCCATTCATATGAACATCGCTTGACCGCACACCACTTTGGGAAAGTCAGTCATGTATCAATCACACTGCATCCTACAGATCGGCCCCCAGATCGCGCAGAAACGTCACGACTGCACGAATGTATGCCTGCCTGTCTGTTTTGCTCACGCCCATGAAATCGGTTCCCCGCATTTGACGGGCCACTTCGGAAATGTAATTTCCGTAAATCTCACGGCCGTTTCGGTGGAAGGTGCCTGTGGGATAGCGGTTCCCGAGGTTGTTTTCCCGAAGAATCCGGTTGGCAATGGCCGGAGCCGCCGGAAAGCCATCCTCTCTGCCGGGCAGTGCGATCACAGAATCTTCAATGGACTCAAACACCACCCGGACGATGACAGGATCCTGCAGATCGTTCCAGGAAAAGCTCCTGGCTGTTTCCTCTTCCAGGATGGTTCCGTTCAGGCGCCACTGCTTCACCCGGTAGCCATCGTCGGGCCGGGCCCAAAATGCCACGTCTTTTCCGGCGGACACTGCGTCCCCGGTACGGATGGACTCCCCATCAACCCTGGCGGTCAGGGTTCCGTTCCCCCCAAGCACCGCGAAGGTCACCACATATGCATTCAAATCATAAAGGGCCACGATGTCCAGGTCTTCTTCAACGTTGAGGAATCCAGTATCCCAGCCGGAGAAACTGCGTCCGTCCTGTTCGGGAGGAGCCGGCGCGGTGGCATCCCGACCGGCAGGAACCAGATCCATGCCCAGCAGGGTTTCCTCTTCATCATCGTCCAGAAAGCGGACTTCGTAATACAGGGCAAAGGCATGTCCGTATTCCCCGGCATAGTCCTCGGCCGTGGAATCCTCCCGCCCAAAAATGGTCAGATCTACCGATTCTTCCTGATTATCCTGAAACACTTCGGCCCCCATCTCCGTGACACTGTCAGGGACCAGCGCCTCAGTCAGTTCGTTGTCTGCAAACGCTGCCTGTCCGATGTTTTGGATCCCCCAGGGCAGGCTCAGCGCTGTCAGTTCGTTTCCCCGGAACGCTTCATCCCCGATGGACTCCAGCCCACTGCCCAGGGTCAGATCGTTCAGGCTGTTTCCGGAAAACGCCCGGGCTCCGATGTCGGACACACTGTCCGGCAGAACAAGGGCTTCCAAGAGATTGTCCGCAAAAGCCGACGGCCCAATGCGTTCCAGCCCGTCCGGAAGGCTGACCAAGACCAGTCCTTTGTCTGCGAAAGCCTCTTCGTCGATGCCAATCACAGGGTTACCGTCCAGTGTCCCGGGGACGACCACCATCGTACCGCCAGCCACAACGTCATAATCGGTGACTGTGGCCTTTCCATCTGACAGAGTGAACGAAAAAGCGCCATCGACCTCTTCAGCCAGAACACCGGCAGGCACCATCACTCCCAGGATCAGCATCACGGTCAGAATCACAGCCAGATGTTTATGCATTGTCATCCTCGTTCCCCCTTTTTGACCACACCATCAGCCGGATACCAGCATTCCCGCCGGTCCAGCTCCAAAAATCTGTTGCATTGTTACCCCCATTGTACTCTTCCATCAGCGAGTCGCAATCATCCCAAGCGGTTTCATTCGCCCATAGAGCAGTAAAGAAAAATCTTTCAGCGCCGAACGCATGTCATTTCTTTCAAATCCGCTGTCTGGATGCCACATTCGGTCCTGTACGAGCTTTTTCGGGTGGTGCCATTAAACATTTGCTCCCGTGTGTCCCATTGCTTGTTGGTAAAGCCTCAAACAACATCCGGCAGAAGAAGAGACAGACTCCCAGCATAAACGCCCGGGAGTCTGTCTCTTCTTCGAAGCTTGTCAAACGGGTCGGTTCTTCCGGTTTTCCCGTTAACGAACGATGGTGATTTCCTGATCTGATTCCTTCCAGTGCACCGCTGCACCGAGCATTTCTCCCACAAAGCGCAGAGGAACGAACGTCCGTCCTTCCCGGATCATCACAGGACTGTCGAGGGCAACCAGCCTGCCGTTCACGGTCCCATAAGGGGATCCGACCGTCAGTTGAATCCGATCATCCTGTCTGCGGATGATCACCTGCCGGGTCTGCTGGTGCCAGGTCACCTCGGCTCCCATCCATTCACTGATCCGTCTGACCGGCACCATCGTCCTTCCGGTCTGCCGGTTGAGGAAGGGGCTTGTATCCATCTGTGTCCGCTCGTTGTTCACTGTGACGTCCAGACTGCCAATATGCATCCGGATCCACACCTCGGGGTCTGGTTCATCAGCCGTGTCCTGTCCAAACACGGCTGTGATCTGCCGGTCCTGGTCCATGGTGACGGTGATGGACACCGCTTCGGTCTCGTCCAGGTCTCCACGCCAACCCAGAAATGTCCAGCCTTCTGCCGCACTGGCCCGAAGTTCCACCACCTGTCCGTCTCTCATCTGATGGGCTCCCGGTTCCGGGGTCACACTTCCGTCTCCGTCCACCCGGACAGTCAGCGTTCGTTGGACGGGGTCCGGTGCCATGCCTCCGGTTGACCCGGATCGAACCGGGAGAAAGGCTGCAGTGAGATGAGCATCCGCTCCCGGCATGGTGAGAAGGGTCTCCGCCTGATCGGAAAGACTTCCGGTTTGCGAAGAAACTGTCCATTTCCCAAACCGGTAACCGGGGGCTGCTGTGGCGCGGATGGTCACCTGTTCCCCTTCCGGATAGTACCCTGCCCCTTCCAGGGTTCCTCCCTGAACGGGATCAGCTGCCATGGACAATCTGTGCACGTACTGCTGTGGCTCGTTGTCCAGGATCACACCCTCACTGGCAAGATAAGCCCCGTCAATCCGATCGGCACCTGTTACGGTCACCGGAGCTTCAAAGACAGCGGTCTCCACACCCCCCTCGATGATGATGTTCAGATCATCACCGCTCCGCAGGACTGTGAGGGTTCTGACCGTCCCCCGGATGACGATCGTCTTCCCATTTTGGATCATGTCAATCAGCAGATCGTTGCCGTCTGCCCGTTCATCCCAGGTGTTCCCTGCAATGTCATGTATGATGACTGTCCCGCCTACCGCGACATCATTGACGACCGTGGCGTTGGCCGCCTCCACAATCAGATTGCCTGAGATGGCCGGATTGGCGCTGCCGTCAAAACCCGCAAGCCCGGCTTCTGCCGTTTCCATCCAGACGTTTCCCGTCAGGGTGTGTGTCCCCAGATCGACGTTGATCAGGCGCTTTGCATCGATGTCTGCGGTGATGCTGTCCGCAAAACGGATCGTCCGGACAAACGGATCTGCAACGGCCGCAGCCAGTTCACCGGCTGTCCCGACGGTTGCCAATCCTGCCGGTTCCGTCTGAAACTCATAGGGGCCCATGTCCATGAATTCACCGACCAGTCTCGGGTGACCGTCCAGGTCCGTGACCACTCCATGGGCAATTCCTCCCGCCTCATAAGGGCTGTTGATTCCGGCACCGATGGCGGGAGAATCCCCGGTCAGGCGGTAATCGCCGGCCACACTGCCCGCTGTGGAAAAGGACGTCCGACCGTCAACAAACTGCGGATCCAGGTCCAGATTGCCACCACTGTCCGCCCCGAAGTCTTCGTTCCAACCGTTGCTGCCACCGGACCCCTTGATGATGCTGTTGCGGAAAACCGGTACTGCATTGTCGTTGTAGATTTCGTTGGTTCCGGGATTCACGGCGGCCATGTGGTGCCAGATGATGCTGTTGATCAGCACCGGATGGCTGTTGTTTCTGTTAAAGAGTCCTCCCCCGTAGGCCCAGGCGTAATTGTTGCTGAAGGTGACATTGACCAGCGTGGGGCTGCTGCTGCTGTTGTACAGTCCGCCGCCCCTCTGTCCTGTGGCATTGCCGCTGAACAGCACATTGATCAGTGTGGGATGGCTGTTGGAGAAGTTGCACATGCCTCCTCCCTCGGCTCTGGAATAGTTGCCGCGGAAGGTGACACCGATCAGCAGAGGATCGCTGTTCGAATTGTTCATTCCACCCCCGTAGCCGGGCAACTGAGAGGCAAAGTGACCGTTTGCCGTGAAGTTCACCTGGCGCAGAGTGGGGTGACTGTAGGAATTATGCATGCCACCTCCAAATTCATCCCCGCGGTTGTGTTCGATGTCCACCCGGGTCAGGACCGGATGGCTGTATTCATTGCGCATTCCTGTTCCATGGTTCCAGGAGATGATCACATCTTCCAGGACCGGGTGGCTTTCACGGTTGTACATCCCCCCGCCAACCGAACCGGTCAGGACCAGGTGTCTGAGCGTCGGGGAACTGTCGGTCAGGCAGATGGCTCCCCCGAAACGCTGTTCGAGAGGATCCTCAGATGCACCGTCCGCCTTTCCGGCTGTCACTGTCAGCCCGTCCAGGATGGTCTGTCCGCCCACATCGATTCCGGTGACCACCGTATAGGCGTTGTCTCCGGCAATGCCATCGGGATTGGTCACCGCGCCGTCCGGTCCGGTTTCATCGTTTCCGTCCAGGTCTCCGCTCAGGACGGTGGCATTTGCCCTCCAGTCCCGGGCATGTCTGGAGACTTCCGAACCGTCAAACCCCCCGTAGACCGCCACACCATCGGTGAGCAGAAACGTGGCTGTCCGCGGGTCTTCCGGATCAAGGCGGTGGGTCGGAAGGTAAACCCCTGCGGCCACCCAGATCTCCATCCCCGCCCTGGCATCGTTTAATGCATCCTGCACGTCTGTGTAGGCATCGGTCCAGGAGGTTCCGTCCTCAAGTCCGGTGGCATTGGCTTTCACAAACAAAACCGCCGGTCTGTAATCACCCTCAATGCTGACAGCCCCTCCTTTGACGATGGTCACCTCCCGATCCGGCGGCGCATTCCAACCGTCCAGGCTGTTGAATTCAACCACCGTGACGCCCGGATCCAGTGCAAGGGTCGTCCCGCTTTCATACCAGACTGCGGCTCCGACCGGTCGCCAGCGGGCACCTTCCGCACGGACTGACTCCGGCAGGATCGTCACGGTCAGTGTTCCAGTGTCCACCCCGTCATCCATCAGCTCATAGGCGCCCATGTCCACGGCACTGCCGATGATCCGGCTGTTTCCATCCAGATCAACCGCCACTGATGAAGCTGCACCCCCCGGTGCAAACGGGGTGTCCGTTCCGGCATCCACCGCCGGCGATCCCGGCTGGAGCCGGTAGTTGCCTGCCGTAGTGGGAGCCTGGTCAGCGCCGACTGGATCCTCAAACAGCGGATCTGTATCCAGATTGTTCCCACCGTCGATTCCCAGTACACCGGCCCAGTCCGTTCCGCTGGCCCCGGATCCCTGAATAAGGCTGTAAGCGATATCCGGCTTCCCGTCGGCATGCAGATTATGGATCTGGTCACTTCCGTCCGAAACATTTCCCCAAAGAACACAGTTGATCAGTGTGGGCCGGGTTGCAGTGCCTGTGTTTGCATTGTATATTGCCCCGCCCTGGTTCATGGTGAATATCGTCCCTCTGGTCCGGTTCCCACTCAGGGTGGTGTTGATCAGGCTCAGATGATCCAGATTATTGTATATGGCGCCTCCCATGCCTTCATTGCTCTGGGTGATTTCGAACGCCTCATTGCCATGAAACAGGCCGTTGACCATCGTCAGTGAATCGTCGTCTGTCCCTTCAACAGACAGGCCGCCCCCCTGCCGGGCACTGTTCCCCCGGAACACCGTATTGACCAGCTCCAGATCTGCACTGTCCAATCCAAAACGCACGTTAACCAATAGCCCCCCTCCTCGGGATGCAGAGGTTCCGTCTGCCGTATTGTTCCTGAACTCCACACCCTGCATGGTGGCCGATCCATCCGAGTGATGCATTCCGCCACCATAGGGGGCAACATTGCCGTCAAACACCACCCGATGGAGCTCAATCGGGGTCTCATTGGTTCGGCTGGACAGCCCGCCCCCATACTGCTCTTCTGCCTCATTGTCGGTAAACGTAACATCCGTCAGCCGGATCCGGTCTCCGGATGTCTGAGCCAATCTGGCGCCCCCGCCCGAGACCGTGGCCTGATTGCCTTCAAAACGGACCCGTTCCAGGATCACGTCTCTGGTATCCCCGGAGGTTTTATCGTAGTACAGACCCCCTCCAGTGCCTGCGGCATTATTGAAGAATTCCACATCTGTGAGGACCACATTCATCCTGTGGTATCTGACATACAGACCGCCACCATGGGATCGGGCTCTGTTGCCAACAAACCGGGTGTTTCGGATCTCCAGAGCATTGCCCGTATGCGGATCTGATCCTCCTATCACATAGAGGCCTCCTCCGTGGTTATCCCATGAATCCCCGTTCCGGACATCCGCGTCACCCCCGGTGATGATCAGACCGTCCAGCTGGTACCACACCTGTCCAGAGCCACTGGCTGTCACCACGTGGTAGGCATTGTCCCCGTATATGTGGTTGCTGGCTGTGACGACGCCATCGGCGTCGGTTTGATCGTTGCGGTCCAGGTCTGCGCTGAGAACCGTCGGATTTGCCTTCCAGTCTCGGCCGTTCCTGTCGGTTTCATTGCCCTGAAAACCTCCATAGATGGCCACGCCACTGACCAATTGAAAGGTGGCACTCCGGTCCGGGCTTTCTCCCTCTCCGGGCTCCGGTGCCGGATAGTACACGCCTCGGGCCACCCAGATTTCATCTCCGGACTGGGCTGCTTCCAGGGCGTCCTGCAGATCAGTGTATGCATCTTCCCAGGACGTTCCGTCGTCTGCTCCTGCTGCCGCACTCCGGACGTAAAGCACGCGGGCTCCCTGCGCCAGAGATTGCTGCAGACCCGTCACAGCGGTAAACAGCAGCATGAAGGCCACAATGACGGCTCCGATTTTTCGTTTAGACCGGTTCATCAACACACATCCCCTCTCCTGTTTCACAATCAATTTGCGTCTCTTCCAACCACTGGATCACCCCACAAAGACTCAGCATCCGGGCCTGTCTTCGGCCCTTCATATCGGTAGTCAACCGACGAATCGTGCTGCCAAGTCATACATTTAGCTTACAGGATCTACACCAAAAAGAATCACCCCCGGGGTGATTCTTTTTGGATTTTCATTGTTCACTAACCACTTTTTCAATCCTGACTGGTCCCAATTCCATACTGTTTTGCCAGGACAAACAACAGTTCACTGCGGTTGCTGACCTCTGCTTTCCGGTAAATGTTTCGAATATGGGTCTTGATTGTATTCCGGCTGATCCCCATTGTTTCGGCAATCAGCTCATTGGAGTGCCCGGCGATCATCAGGTAGACCACTTCCTTTTCCTTCCGGGTAAACCGGTCCATGGCGACATCAGGATGGACCTCAATTTTTTCGATCTCCTCTTCCAGAATATCCGTCACAGCCATCCTCTTTTGCCCGGTCAATTGGAGATTCCGAAGACTCAGGGCGGGAAGCACACCGAGAAACAGAAGAATGCCGGCTGCCAAAGACAGTTCCTGGTAAGGAGCGGATGCAAAATCAACGTTCATCAGAAGACTCAGAACGATTCCAGCAAACAGAAAGATCACATTCAGAAGCAGGCCCGTTGCGAAATACCAGCGCGGATCGCCCTGATTCACATGGCAGAAATACGCCAGTGAAACCCAGACGAACAGATCGATCAGACCGTAACTGCTTTCCAGAAGAAAATACAATGGCCACAGCACTCCTGCATCCAACGCCAGTGGAAGCAGAAGAAAACTGCATCCGAGTGCAACCAAACCAAAGATCGCCGTAACGTCAACCCGGCTTTTCCGGTCAACGTAGAGCGCGGCACACAGAATCGTGACTGCGTAAATGACCTGTCCGACAACCGGCGAGAGTACACCATCTGTCCGGATCACTGCAAAGATCAGTTCATGGGCCGGGAAAGACACAATGTAAAAACAAAGGACAACCAGAGAAAACGGCAACCAAAAATGTTTCAGGGGATGAGAGCGGAAAGACTCTGCTTCCGGAACGATAAGCCACTCTCTCTTCAGCCCTGCATCCTGCGAATGGTCCCTGGGAAAGGTCAGGAGAGATGAGATGAGCACGGCAGGGATCAGCAAAAACAGCCCGGATAGAACAATCCCCGCCAGAGGAAACACCCTGTAGACCAGAATCAGGACCGTGTAAAGCGCTGTTGCTGACAGAACCATGGAAGCCATGAACCGCCCCCGGATTTCCCCGGAAACATAATAGAGGGTTGTTCCCCAGGCCGCAAAATAGATGGCCGCAAAAAACCCGGTAATCGCCGGCATCAGTACGAACAGTACCAAAGAGGCTGTTGTCCATCCCATGCTCATGTCCAGAGGGACAGACCCGATGGCAAACGCAATGAGCATCGTCAAAACAGCAGTCACCAGTGGGGCACATCGCACCAGCCGCTCTTCGGAACGATGGGTGTGCAACCGAAAGAGGATAAACGCAAATCCCAGAATTTTCGAAGAAAAGAATACCAGATTGAACACCAGAACTTTTTGCCCAAGGTTTTGAAATGACGCCTGCACGATTCCAAACAGCGGGAAAAACCACAACCAGGCCACGTAGGCCCCCATGGACAGCAGTACGTTTTTATCATTCCACCAGATTTCCGGGAGTCTCATGATCGATCCTCTCTTATTTAAACAGCAA
Organism: Bacillota bacterium; assembly: GCA_007121025.1. GTDB lineage: Bacteria > Bacillota > TC1 > TC1 > UBA5767 > SKMO01. The sequence continues at coordinate 43,439 of SKMO01000131.1, forward strand.
CCAACGTTGCTGTACACTTCTACATTCAGCCTCTAAAATCCCCCCATCCGGAATTGATCCTGTTGGAATTGTTCCGCGTCTTCCTTAACCGGTTTTCGTCCCGCACTGAAGAACAGCGTCAGGATCCGTTTTCTGCTCTCAAAGCGTTCTGTGACCGTGGAGTGGAACAGTGTTATAATAATGACCAAAGTCGTCTGTGAGCCAGAGCAGACGAACCGACTGGGGGGAATCGTTTTGGAGCAGACCGGCAGTGCAGCAGACCGCACTCTTTATCACCTGAAAAACGGCGTCGTGCCGTCATCGACCGATGGCTGGCCTTACGTGGGCCGGCAGGCTGAGCGTCATGAAATGGAACGGCTGCTTCATCTGACGTCCTCCGGACAGGGCTCCGTCAAATTCATCTCCGGTGACTACGGTTCCGGAAAAACGGTGTTCTCCCGCTCCGTTGAAGCAAACGCCCTCCAACAGGGGTTTGTGGTCTCCCGGATCCAGCTGAACAAAAGCTGTCTGATCAACAACTGGGAAACGTTCTACGCCCAGCTGATGCACCACCTGATGTTCGAAGAAGACGGGCAGCTCTGCCGGGACTTCGAACACCTCTTTGATGCCTGGATCCGCCGCCTTCGACAGAACAGCGACAGGACACAGGCCGCCGGTGAACTGCAGCGGGTCATCGACCGGATGCATGGCTTTCACCATGGGTTTGCCAGAGCGTTTCTGACCTATATCCAGGCCCGGATCCGCAACGACCGGGAGCTGGCTTACAACGCTGCCTCCTGGATCAAGGGGGAACAGAACATCCCTGCATCCCTTAAGGCCACATTCGGAGTCAAAGGATCAGTCGGCCGGAACAGTTCCATGGATTTTCTCAAAGCCTTTGTCCACCTGCTTCAGCTGCTCTCTTACAGGGGACTTCTCATCGTGGTCGATGAACTGGATCTGATCCGTACGGTCCGTTCGGATATCCGCCGAACCTGTTATGAAAATGTACGATTCCTGTATGATGGCATCGTTCAGGGAGATTTCGGTCCCTGTGCGGGCCTGTTTCTGGCGACGCCCCATCTGTTTTCCGATCATGAAAAGGGCATTCCCAGCCATCCCCCACTGGACGGACGACTGGGATACCCCGGTCGGACGGCCGGACCGGAACCGGCTGATCTGCGCCGGCCGGTCCTTCACTTCTCCGCCCTGGGGGAAGAAGAGCTCAACCGCCTGACCCGGCAGGTAATCCGCCTTTACCAGAAGGCCTATGATTACACGCCGCGGATCAGTCCTGAAGGCATCCGGAACTGGGCGCTTTTGAGCCTGCATCAGTCCAGTCGGATCAAATTGGGCGTCAACACCCGCTCCTACCTGATCCATCTGGTGGGCATTCTGGACACCATGCAGCAGCATCCCGGACGTCACCGGTTCCACAGTGAACTGAAGCTGGTTGAACAGGATGGCGTCTATGGCCTGGTCGACGCCAGTTACTCAAAACCGAATGAATAAACCCCCGGAATCCGGGGGTTTTCTTCGTTCGATGACGCTGACTACAGGCGGTTGACCACCTGCGTGCAGCGGGGGCAAAGCGTTGGATGGTTCTCATCGGTCCCCAATGCTTCACTGTAGATCCAGCAACGTTCACACTTTTCACCACCGGCTTTTTCCACCAGGATCGTCACCCCGTCCAGATCAACGGCAGCCACTGCCTCACTGTCCGCCTCTTCCAACGGCCGGACAGCCGTCTGGGAAACGATCAGCCAGGTGGCCAGATCCGCGCCCTCATTGCGCAGGAACTCACTCCATTCACCGGCGGCGTAAAAGACCACACGCGCTTCCAGAGCGTTGCCGATCAGTTTGCGGTTCCGGGCTGCTTCCAGAACCCGGTTGGCTTCCTCTTTCACGGCCAGCAGCTTTTCGAATTTTCTCTCCAGATCGCTGTCTTCAAAGGCCGGGTTCAGTTTGGGCCACTCGCACAGCTGCACGCTCTCCGGGTCTGCATCGGTTTTCGGAATAAATTTCCAGATTTCTTCACTGGTAAACGCCAGCAAGGGGGCCAACAGAATGTCCAAATTGTAGACAATGTCGTAGAGTACTGTCTGTGCGGCCCGTCGCTCCCGGTCGCCGGGATGAGACGAGTAAACCCGGTCTTTGATGATGTCCATGTAGAGAGCACTCAAATCCAGAACGCAGTAATTGTGGATGCTCTGCAGCGCCAGATAAAAGTCGAATTTGTCGAATGCCCGGGTGGTCTTGTCCACCAGCCTGTTCAACCGCATCAGGGCAAAGCGGTCAACACCCAGCAGGTCTCCGTATGCAACCCGGTGCCGGGCCGGATCGTAATCATTCAGATTGCCCAGTGCAAACCGGACTGTATTGCGGATTTTCCGGTACGTTTCGGTCATTTGCTTGAAGATCTCGTCAGAGGCCGAAATGTCTTTTTTATAGTCGGCTGAAGCCGCCCACAACCGGATGATGTCCGCCCCCATTTTTTTGATGACATCCTTGGGATCCACACCGTTGCCCAGAGATTTTGACATTTTCCGCCCTTTACCGTCCACCACATAACCGTGGGTCAATACCGTCCGGTATGGGGCTTCATTGGTCACCGCAATGGCTGTGGACAGCGATGAATTAAACCATCCACGGTGTTGGTCACTGCCTTCCAGGTAGAGGTCCGCCGGGCGGGTCAGGTCCGGATGGTTGGCACAGACCGCCTCATGGCTGGATCCGGAGTCAAACCAGACATCCATGATGTCCGACTCCTTGCGAAAAGAAGTCCCGCCACAGGAACAGGTCAATCCTTCAGGAACCAGATCCGCGGCGTCCCGGTCAAACCAGACGTTGGAACCATGTTCACTGAACAGTTCTTCCACATGACGGATCACATCCCGCTGCAGGATGGCCTCCCCGCAGTCTTCGCAGTAGAAAATGGGGATGGGAACTCCCCACACCCGCTGCCGGGAAATGCACCAGTCGGAACGGTCCGCCACCATGTTGTGGATCCGTTCCCGTCCCCATGCAGGAATCCACTGGACCTCATGGTCAATGGCCTCCAGGGCCCGCTCCCTGAACCCCTGGATCGACGCAAACCACTGCTCGGTGGCCCGGTACATCAGGGGCGCCTTGCAGCGCCAGCAGTGGGCGTACTGGTGTTTAATGAACGTCAGGTGCAGAAGAACCCCACGCCGGTCCAGTTCCATGGTCACTTCTTTGTTGGCGTCCTCCGCTTTCATGCCGGCAAACTGTCCGCCTTCCTCAGTGAAAACCCCTTTGCCGTCCAGCGGGGAAATGATCGGCAGTTCCGGGTAGTTCCGGGCCACCTCATAGTCTTCGATTCCATGTCCCGGTGCGGTGTGAACACAACCCGTCCCGGCTTCCAGTGTCACGTGATCTCCCAGAATCACCAGGGAATCGCGGTCCATCAGGGGGTTGGTGGTCACCACCCGGTCCAGTTCACTGCCCCTGTATTCCCCCACAACCTGTCCGCCAGTCAGGTCGCAGTCTGTTTCCACAGCCTCCCGCAGTTCTTTGGCCAGCAGCAGTCTGTCTTCTCCATACTGAATCAACTGGTATTCAAACTCAGGATGCAGAGAGATGGCCACATTGGCCGGAAGGGTCCAGGGAGTGGTCGTCCAGATCACCACAAACGTGTTGTCTTCAGGAAGAATGCCCCGGCCGTCTTTCACCGGGAACTTCACATAAATGGACGGCGACTTTTTATCCAGATACTCTGTCTCCGCTTCCGCCAGTGCTGTTTCACAGCTTGCACACCAATACACCGGTTTCAGTCCTTTGTAAATATAGCCCTTTTCAGCCATATCACCAAAAACTTTCACCTGGGCCGCTTCGTATTTTTTGTCCAGCGTCAGATAGGGGTTTTCCCAGTCCCCCCGCACACCAAGACGCTTGAAGGAGTTGCGCTGAACATCGACAAATTTCATGGCGTATTCCGCGCAATAATCCCTGTAACGGACCACACCGACTTCATGGCGGTCAATCTTCCACTTGCTGGCCACCTGCCGGTCAATCGGCAAACCGTGAGTGTCCCACCCCGGGACATAAGGAGCATCAAACCCGTTCATGGATTTATACTTCACAATGATATCCTTGAGAATTTTATTCAAGGTTGTGCCCAGGTGAATGTCCCCGTTGGCATAGGGCGGACCGTCGTGTAGCACATATTTCTGTCGTCCCCTGTTTTTATCCTGCACTTTTCTATAAATGTCTACCTCTTCCCACCAGCTCTGAATCTCCGGTTCCCGCTGAGGCAAATTGCCCCGCATCGGAAACTCCGTTTTGGGCAGGTTCATCGTCTTATCGTATTCCATGGTCTGACTCCTTTCAGTATTGTATATCTGATTTCAACTCATAAAAAAACTCGCCCTTCAAGGACGAGACTGAAATGCCCGCTATACCACCTTAGATCGTGTATGCATCGCGATAACGGTACGACCGGGGTTTCCTACTGTGCGTTCAGAACCCGACTCCGAAGTGATTTCCGCTTCAATGTCTGTTTCCGGCTTCCACCATCCCGGATTCGCTGTACAGAGGGAATGAAGTTTCCTCTTCATCATCGTCTTTTCTCTATATCGGATAGAATTATACCACAACCATCAGTGTTGTCAACACACGAGACTGTTCCGGCCCGGCCCCACAATAATGACCTGTGCGGCACCGGGCTCCGCCGGCAAGAACATCTCCGAAAGGCACACCGGTGCCCTCTGCGCCCAAGGGAAGCAGCACACAGCGGACAGCTCCCTACTCTTCTTCTGTTTCCTCTTCGTTGATCATGTCAAGCAGCATATTCAAATCAGCTTTGATCTTGGCCCGGTAGTTCGTGTATTTGCGGTGAAGGCTGTGGTACCGGTCCTGCATCTCGTCAATTTTCTTTTGACCTTCTGTCAGGATCTGCTCCACCTTGATCTCGTTTTCCTTGATCAGCATTTCACTTTCCTACACAGCGTTTTCCCGGATTTCCCCGGCAGACTGCTGAGCCAGAATAAACGTGTTTTTCAGGTCTTCTTCCATGTTGCGGTAATTGTCGATGCGCTGGGCCTGTTCCTGCAGGTCGCTCTTCAGATCATCGATTTCCCGCCAGAGGCCCTGCACTGCAACGGCCATTTCATCCAGGTACTGGTCCACTTCTTCTTTGCTGTACCCGAACGCTGCCTTGTGGAAGGTGACGTTCTGTACATCCTGCGGCTTGATCAAATTCATTTCGCCCCTCCTGAGGTTAAAGATATTTTCTGATTGCAATACGGTGTTTGCCCTTCTTGCTCATTCCAATCATCCGGAGGACCCTGAACCGCCCAAAACCACGACAGGACACCAGGTCTCCTTCCGTTACCGACACATCGGGCCGACGCTCGACTTTCCAGTTCAGCTGAACCCGGTCATTGCGGATCAGTTTTTCCGCTTCGTTGCGGCTCAGCGAACAACCTCTCGACAGGAGAGTGTCCAAACGGAGACTGCTCACCGTGATGGTCAGGTCCTCTGTCGGTCCGTCGCCTTCCGGTACGGACTCTGCAGCCACCACCTTCAGGCGGATCCGGCCTGCCTGACGCAGTTCGTTCTGCAGAAAGGTTTCCAGGGCTTGTTCCACCACCACAGTGGCCCCCCGGCCCTCCAACACAATGTCCCCGATGCGTTCCCGGTCAAGACCCAGACCCAGAATGGCACCCAGGACGTCTCTGTGTGAAAACGTGCCGTCAGACACCGGTTCAAGACGCAGAAACGCAAGCTCAAAATCAGGTTTTTCTGTCGCATAGTCTGGCATGGTGATCAGACGCTTTCGTTCGGCTTCCGGATAACCCCCGTCTGCAATCCATCGGACGTCCCGCATTCCCCGGAGAACCCCTTCTGCCAGAAGGAGGATTCTGGGGGAGCAAAATCCTGACAGGCAAACGTCCTTGACACGAGCAGAACGATCCGCCAGATCGAGGATCCTGGCGACCTGCAACCGTTCATCCGGGTCCGTCAGGTGAGACAGTCTTCGGTCTGCAGGCATCTCAGAGAATCCCCATGATCACACTTTCCAGCACCCGGAGCAGAAAAAACGTCACCAGAGGAGCAATGTCAATCATGCCTCCGCTCTGGGGAAGCACCCGGCGCACCGGCGCAATAAACACTTCTGTCATTTCCATCAGCATGTGGTACATACGGTTTTGCCGCATGGCCGGAATCCAGCTGAGAATGGCCCGGATGATGATCAGCCAGCTCAGGACCCGAAATCCGAACCCGATAAACTCTTTAACCAGTTCCATAAAACACCCCTAACTTCCAAGCTCTTTGGATCGTTTTGCTGCTGCTCCCACTGCCTTGTACACGGCGTTGGCAAACCCGTTTTCCTCCAGAGCCTCCAGGGCCCGGATGGTGGTTCCCCCCGGAGAGGTGACCATGTTCTTCAGTTCGCCGGGATGACTGCCTGTCTCCCGGACCATCAGGGCGCTGCCCACCACGGTGTCTACCGCCAGTTCCCTGGCCAGAGACCGGGGAAGACCTTCGTTAACCCCGGCATTTTCCAGCGCTTCGATAAAATGATAGACGTAGGCCGGGCCACTTCCTGAAACCCCGGTGACCCCGTCAAAATAACGTTCTTCCACCCAGTGAACCGTTCCGATGGACTGAAAAATGGTTTCGCCCCGCTCTTTTTCTTGCACCGTCAGCTGATCGCCCCACAGACAGGACACACCCTGGCCGATCAGCCCGGGCGTGTTGGGCATCACCCGGATCAGCTGGCACTGGGGGATCCACTGCCGAATCTGCCCAAGACTTAAGCCCGCCGCGATGGACATGACCAATTGCCCGGCCGGCAGGTCGGCCCCAACTTCCCCCAGAAGTTCCGGGAGCACCTGAGGCTTGACGGCCAAAATCAGGTCCACCTCCGGACGGAACAGTTCCTGGGGGCCGGACAGCGCCCGGACCCCAAAGCGCTGGGCCAACTCTGTCAACCGTTTCCGGTCAATGTCATACACCAAAATGGCCTCATCCGGGTTGTCTTTTCGAAGGCCGGCAATGATGGCTTCCGCCATCTTTCCGCCCCCAAGGAAACCGATGCTCATGAAACCCTCCTATCTGTCCAGCATGTAGTCCGGACTGTCTCCGTCGGCTTCCCCCTTGGGACGCTTCTCAAAGCTCTCCGATGTTTTTTCCCGCTTCTTTTTCATGTTGTCCACTTCCAGTGTGTCCGGAGCAAACAGGATGATGCCGGAACTGATTTTGTGGACGGTGCCGCCCAGGGCGTAAATATTGCCAGACAGAAAATCAATGATTTTCCGGGCGTCTTCATACTCCACCTCTTCAAGATTGACAATCACACCTTTTTTCTCCCGGAGCAGATCGGCAATCTCCCGGACCTGATCGAAATTTGCCGGTTCCACGATGAACATTTTCATCATGGCGATTTTCTTTCTGGAGCCATCCTGGAAAAACGCCTGAGACGGGTTGTCGTAAGGTTCCGCACCCTTTTTGCGTTCCGGGGCGTCCGGTTGGGATTTTCGCTTGCTGCTTTTGGGCTCCACCACTTTCACGTCGCCGTAAATGCTGTCTTCCATTTCATCACGCTCCAGATCATCATCTTCAACAACTTCCATCCCAATGGCTTCCATTGCTTTACCAAACAGTTTAGACATCGTTTCTCCTCCTATTGGTTGTAATCTCTCGCTCCGAAAATGGCGGTTCCCACCCGGACATGGGTGGCTCCCTCTTCCACAGCAATTTCATAATCATTGGTCATTCCCATGGACAGGACATCCAGGCCATAGCCCTGGTTCACCAGAGACTCCTGCAGTTCCCGCAGCGCCCGGAAGACCGGACGGGTCTGCTCTGGATCCTCCATGCAGGGCGCCATGGTCATGAGTCCCTGAAACCGGATGCCCGGGAGATCCTTCACTTTTTCAAGAAACGGCTGCACGTCGTCAGGGGCAAGTCCATGTTTCGTCTCTTCCCCGGAAACATTCACCTCCACCAGCG
>SKMO01000050.1 GCA_007121025.1 Bacillota bacterium
GTTTTTCGGCTCGCTCTACAGGACCCGTCTGGATCCGGATGAACTGCTGGACAGGGTGGGACTGATGCCAGATGCTCAAAAACGTGTGTCCGAATATTCCAAAGGGATGAAATCAAGACTCAACTTTATCAAAGCATTGATTCATGACCCGACGATTCTGTTTCTGGATGAACCTACGTCCGGACTGGATCCGTCCAATGCCCGACAGATGAAGGACATGATTCTTGAACTCAAAGACCGGGGGAAAACGATTTTGCTGACCACCCACAACATGTATGATGCAACGGAGCTTTGTGACCGGGTGGCATTCATTGTCGACGGTCAGCTAAAGGCCCTGGATACTCCCGGAAATCTGATCATGTCCAAAGGGGCAACCACCCTGAAGTACAGTTATCTTCATGATGGGCAGATCAGGACACAGGAGATTGATCTGGCTCAAACGGGAGAAGATCCGATCCTGATCCGGTTGATCCGGGAAAACCGGTTGTTGTCCGTCCACAGCAGTGAACCGACTCTCAATGATGTGTTCATGGAACTGACAGGGAGGGTGCTGCAGTGAAAGTGGGTGCGCTTTTTGCCGGGGACGTCCGGTTTCAGTTCAAATATGGGTTCTATGCGTTGTACCTGTTGTTTACGCTGTTGTATCTTTTTCTTCTCATGGCGTTGCCTGAATCCTGGCGGGAGCAGGCTGCAATACTCATGGTCTTTACCGATCCGGCGGCTATGGGCCTGTTTTTCATGGGAGCCATTGTGCTCCTGGAAAAAAGCGAACGGGTTCTGGACAGCTTGGCTGTTTCGCCGGTTCTCCCGGGCGATTATTTGCTGTCTAAACTGCTTTCCCTTGCCCTGATCAGTCTGTTGGTGGCGCTGGCAATTTTACTTCTGAGCAGAGCGGTCCCGGTCACTGCTCAGCTGGTTCTGGGAATTGTGATGTGCTCCTGTCTGTTTTCTGCGATGGGCCTTCTGATTGCCTCTCGCAGCAGCAGTCTGAACCAGTTTATGATCTCCACAGTGCCGGTGCAAATGATCATTATGCTGCCTGCCATTGCGTACCTTTTTGGCTGGAGACCGACTCCATGGCTGTTGGCCCATCCTGGGGTTGGACTGATGGAGGTGGCGTTGAACGGGCCCCGGACTGGGGTGGCGTTGCTTGTGTTGGGGCTTTGGATGGTTGTTGCCGTCGCAGGAGCTTATCTGGGTGTTCAAAGGACGTTCCGGGTTGTTGGGGGGATGAAACTGTGAGGCCGCTGATTTATTCGTTTATCGTATTTATTCGTCAGATCCGGCGTGACAACATGCTCCTGGCTGTCTGTCTTGCGCCCTTGCTGACCGCTTTGTTTTTCCGTTTTGGAATCCCTGTGGCTGAAGACCTGTTGACCACATCGTTCAGTCAACAGGCGATTTTCTCACCGTATTACCTTCTGTTTGACCTGTTTACAGGGCTCATGGCGTCCTTTATGATCTGTTTTGCATCCGCAATGGTCATTCTGACGGAACGAGACGAAAACATGGCCGCGTATCTGGCGGTCACACCGGTTGGAAAGCGGGGATACATTTTGTCTCGCCTGGTGTTTCCGGCAGTCCTGTCCGTCCCGTTGTGCGTTGTACTTCTTGGCCTGTTTTCGCTGACCTCATGGTCGGTTCCAATGATCATCGTATCCGGCGTCCTGATGGCGTTTTCCAGTGTGACGGCGGCCCTTTTGGTCATTGCATTTTCCGGGAACAAAGTGGAAGGACTTGCCATGGGGAAGATTTCAGGTCTTTTGTTCATCGGCCTGTTTGCCCCATTCTTCGTCGGGACCAACAGTCAGTATGTCGTGTTGTTTCTCCCGCCGTTCTGGATTTCCCGCCTGGTGATCACCCAGAACGGGACTCTGTTTATCCCTGCCCTTCTGGTGGTCCTGATTTGGATCAGGGTGTTGTCTGTCACTGTTGAACGCAGATTGTACTGACAGACAGATGGATCTTGTCCAATGGGTGCCCCAACCACCGTAAACAGCCGTGCATCGAGCGGGGGAATCCTTCGTGGACAGCCGGTGAGACAGAAGGATCGGAGGAGCAATAAAACCTTACCCAAAAGGCAAACAAAACAGCAAGAAATTTTTTGAATTATTTTCAAAAAACGTTTGAAAAATGGTTCTGCAGAGGTTATACTATGAAACAGATTGAAAAACGAAATACACACAGCAAGCGGCTGTGGCGGAATTGGCAGACGCGCTAGATTCAGGTTCTAGTGACTTTCGAGTCGTGGAGGTTCAAGTCCTCTCAGCCGCACCAAACCTCAGGTTTCCTGAGGTTGTTTTTTATCAAGGAGAGAGTCCCATGGGAATAATGGTCGCGATAATGGTCACACTTGCCTGGTGTGGCTATGGTTTGGGGTTTATGTTGGTACGCCGGGCCAGTGTCTGGACAAAAAAACTGGAAGTGCTGCTCTGGAACGGCCGGATTGACCGGCTGGCGCGGCCGCCATATTCATGGTTGATGACAGCCATGTTTGAGAAGAAGTGGTACGCCGCCACGGCATTACTGGTGATGGCACTGAATCTGCCCATGCTGGTCTTCAATTTTCTGCTGGGGATGACCGGTCTGTCCGTTGTGTTCAGCCCGGTGCAGGGATTTGTCATGGGCGCACTGGTGGCCATGGGAGATGCACTCACCCGCCGGTATGGAACGGCAACAGCAGTTTTTGAACTGACCGGCTTTTCCCTGTCTGCCGGTTTGGGGGCAATGGTCTCGGTTCGCTGGATCACGACGAACATGACCCTGGCCGATTCCTGGGAGCAGATGCTGACCAGCGGACTGCTTCTTTTGCCTTTTCTCTTTCTCATCGGCAACGGTCTGGTGGAAGCCGCGGGAATACAGTTGGGCGCTACGGGAGTTCCCGGGATCGATGCGGTGCGCGAGAAAAGATACCGCCAGGACTGAAGCGATCAGAGAGCAGACATAAAACATACGACAGTTAAAAGACATCCGTCAGGATGTCTTTTAACGTGCCCTTATGATACCTCTTTAACGGTTAGGATGAAATCAGATCATCAGTAGATAGCGCGGTAGATACCAACGACCTTGCCACAAATGGTCAGCCGGTCCACATAGATCGGATCCATAACAGGATTCTCAGGTTGCAGGCGATAGCGGCCGTCTTCCTTATAGTAGCGCTTGGTGGTGGCTTCGTTGTCCTCGGTAAGAGCAACAACGATATCACCGTTGGAGGCATGGTCCTGTTTCCGGACGATGGCCAGATCCCCGTTGTGTATTCCGGCTTCAATCATGGAATCACCGACGATCTTGAGCATGAAGACGTCTTCGGACCCGACCAGGGAGAAGGGAAGGGCATAGACATCTTCCACGTTTTCCACTGCCTCAAGGGGCAGTCCCGCAGTCACGCGGCCCAGCAGAGGAACCTCGACCAGCCGCTGTTCCCGGTATTCGTCCAGTTGAGTCACGCCGGCTTCTTTAAGCGGGGTATCGTTTGTTTCAATCAGTTCGATCGCACGGGAGATGGCCGGGTTTCGTTTGATGTATCCCATGGTTTCCAGATTGCGCAGGTGAGCGTGGACTGTGGAACTGGAGTTTAGTCCCACGCTTTTGCCAATTTCCCTGACGGATGGGGGATAGCTGTTTTCGATAATGAACTCCCGGATGAAATCCAGAATGGCCTGTTGCCGTTTGGACAGTTTCTTCATTTTCATTTTCACACCTCCTGTGCCAATTATATCACGGTACGGGCTGAAATAAAACAAACGTTCTCTTTTTTATTGAAATCGAACAAAAGTTCTGTTATACTGAGCACACAAAACAAATGTTTGGGGGGATGGTTGTGAAACACAGTTCGCAGGTACTGGTGATCCGTATCCATAAGAAAAGAGCGCTGTTTGCCCTGTTGATTCTGATGGCGCTGGTGATACTGAATATCCTTTGGATGCAGACTGCATGGGCCGTTTCTTCCGGAGGTGCGGAACAGACCAGCCAGATCCGTACAGTGGCCGTCACCGTGCAGACGGGAGATACTCTTTGGGAGCTGGCCCTGTTGCACGGGGCCTCTGGCCGGGACCCCCGGCAGACCGTTCACGCCATTCAGGAGATCAATGGCATCGGAACATTGATTGTCCCTGGCCAGGAAATCCTGATCCCTCAATAGACAAAAACCCCTGGATGACAGAATTCAGGGGTTTTTCAGGTCTTGTCTAAACAGAAAAGGAAACCGCGAAGCGGTATCGAATAAGGAACGTTGTGACGTCCGCTGCAGGTGCCTTGCGCAGACGGACTCCAGGGAGGTGTGGCTATGATGCGAAAAAATTACGATGAACCGATGTTCACAGATGTGGTCCGCTGTGAACAGGACTGTACGACAAACGAAGTGGAACAACAGATTCGTCAACTCTGTCAGGAACAGTCGTTCGCTGTTTTGGCAACACAGGGTGACGGTCAGCCATATACATCACTGATCGCCTTTGCGGCAAACGAGGATCTGACCGAACTGGTTTTCTGTACCCCTGTACAGACACGAAAATTCCACCTGCTGCAGCAAAACACCCAGGTCTCTGTGATGATCGATAATCGTGCCAACCAGCCGGACAGCATCAACCTGATCAGTGGGCTGACCATGACCGGCCGGGCCACTGTTCCGGAAGACCCGTCGACGAAACAGTTTTGGGAGGAGCGGCTTCTTCGCAAGCATCCCTATCTGAAGGGGTTTGTCCAATCACCGAATGCAAGCCTGGTTGTGATCCAGGCAGTGCGGTATTTCTATGTCAGGCGATTCCAGGAGGTGTATCAATGGATACCCAACACTTCCAGGTAATCCCGCTTCAAAATGCCGTCACCCATCCGGTATCGGTGGTGGGTGGAAAAGCCCGGAATCTGTCCAGATGTCTGGACGCCGGTTTTACTGTTCCAGACGGTTTCGTGGTGCCTTCAGACAGTTACCGGGACTATGTCGAAAAAAACCGGCTGCGACAGACCATTGACATGGAGATCTACCGCAAGCCATTTGATGATATGCGCTGGGAGGAAATCTGGGACATCGCTTTGCGGATCCGGTCGGCTTTTCTAAAGGGTGTCATGCCGATAACACTGGAGCGGGCAATCCGGGAGCAATTGGAACGATGGCCCGAGACGACCCGTTTTGCCGTCCGTTCATCCTCACCGGCTGAAGACAGCCGGGAATCTTCTTATGCCGGGATCCATGAATCTTATCTGAACATTGAAAAAGAAGACGTTCTTCGCCACGTCCGACTGGTTTGGGCGTCACTGTGGAGTGACCGTTCTCTGCTGTATCGCCAGGAACTGACACTGGACTCCAGCATCAGTGCCATGGCCGTCCTGGTGCAGCCGATGATCGAAGAGCCGGTTTCGGGTCTGGCGTTTACGGCTGATCCGGCGACTGGAAAGACCGATGCCGTTCTGGTGGAAGTGATCAGTGGATCTCTGGACAAGCTGGTGGATAATCTGGTGGAACCGGTGCGGATCCGCCTGGACCGGGAGTCCGGCATACCCCAGCCGGGAAAAACGGACACAGATGAACTGATGAAAGAAGCAGATCTGATCCTTCTTTGCCACCATGCATTGGCTCTTGAAGGGCTGCTGGGTGTCCCGGTGGACATCGAATGGACCGGACAGGGCGATCGATTCACGGTTCTGCAGGTCCGCCCGGTCACCGGGCTTTCAAAGGATGAAAATGGAGAACGCAGTTGGTATCTGTCACTGACCCCCGGTCGCAAGAAACTGTTGGCGTTGACGGACCGGGTTGAACATGAACTGATCCCGGCCCTCGAAGCCGAAGTGCAGCGGTTTGATGAGAATACCGAAAGTAAACGGTCCGGGGAAGAACTGGCCGCAAGACTTGATGAACTCGGAAACAGTTACCGGACGTGGAAAAAGATTTACTGGGATGAGTTTATTCCCTTTGCTCATGGGATCCGCAATTTCGGCACCTACTACAACGATCTGGTCCAACCGGAGGATCCCTATGCGTTTATGCAACTGCTGCGCTCGGAAGATCTTTTGGCCCGGATAAGAGACCGGCAAATGCAGTCGCTGGCCCGGCAGCTCAGGGACAATGTCCCATTGCAGAACGTTTTGGAGACGTGGAGCCGGTCTCCGGAACCGATTAAAGGAAGCGCTTGGCTTTCCGAGCCGGACCGTCCGGAGATTCCTGCAGAATTTCTGCGTTCCCTTCGGACATTTATGTCCACCCAGCTGAATCTTTACTACGAAAACACAGGACTTGCAGATGACCTGCGGATGCTTTTTGGGATCCTGGCGTCCATGGCCCGGAATCCCGGCAATGCTCCCCCGGTGGAGACCGCCGATGATCCCGGAAAGCTGGAAGAACAGTTTCTCAAGGCTGCAGGCCCCGCCCGGCAGGATGAGGCAGCCAGCTGGCTGCGGATTGGACGTCTGAGCTGGCGGCTTCGGGACGATGACAACATCCTTCTGGGACGGCTGGAGCATCAGCTTCTTCAGACCATGCGGGAGGCCATGGCTGTTCTTGTTGAACACGGCCTTCTTGACGCTGTGGGGGACCGGGTCGTCCTGGAAGACTGGGAAGCCCTGGTGGACGGACTGCGCAACCATACGGCCGTTTCCCTGAGTCCTGCCCCGCAGGCGCCTGTTCCCACGAACAGAGGCAGGGTCCAGGTGCGCCAACTGGTGGGACAGCCCTCTTCACCGGGGACGGCCACCGGCAAGGCCCGGGTGCTCCGGTCTCTTGAAGAATTCCGGGAGGTTGTTCCCGGTGAGATTCTGGTGTTCGACGCCGTTCAGCCTCAAATGACCTTTGTCATTTCACTGGCCGGGGCCATCGTTGAACGACGGGGAGGAATGCTGGTTCATTCGTCGATCATCGCCAGGGAACTGGGCATCCCGGCAGTGAACGGGGTCAGCAGAGCAACCGATCTTCTGCGGACCGGCGATTTGATTACGGTCAATGGAGACTTGGGATTGGTGATCATCGGCAAACCGGAGTTTGACCTGGAACGAATGTCTGACGGGGGTTAACCGCGAAAAA
>SKMO01000022.1 GCA_007121025.1 Bacillota bacterium
CCCCGGGAAAGTGAACACGACTCCGCTGGAGGTCTCGCGTTTGGCGGAAAACCATCCTGAGAATCAATTTGTTTTTGCGCACTGGGGAGGTGGACTGATTTTCTACGAGTTGATGAAGGAAATCAGAAAAAGCAACCGCAATGTATATTACGATACAGCGGCAAGCATCTTTCTGTATGATCAAAGTGTTTTCCGGGTGGTTAGGGAGATTGGAGTGCTGGACAAGGTGTTGTTCGCAAGCGACTTTCCGCTGGTCTCTGCGGAACGGTATTTTGAATACATCGTCACCAGTGGTCTGACGCAGAGCGAACTGGAACAGGTCTTTTGGGGGAACGCGGCCCGTTTGCTGGGTCTCTGATGAAGGGGGAAAGTCAGGAAATGCTGATTCAGAACGTGGATTACCTGATTCGGGATGCAGATAGAATCGAACTTGGTGTGGACTTGCTGATCGAAGGGAACAGAATCCGGGAGATCAGCAAAAGTTCCGGAGTCCAGGTCCGTTCGAGTATGGAAATCATTGACGGCACCGGGATGATCGCAATGCCCGGTTTTGTCAATACGCATACCCATTGTTACCAAAGCCTGCTGAAAGGGGTTCGGGACGATTTGGGGCTGAAACAGTGGTGTGAACAGGTCACGTTTCCTTTTGCCAGCATTATCCATAAAGAGGAGAGAGAAACGGATCATCCCCGTTTGGGCTACCTCTGGTCGATGCTGGGCGCCATGGAGATGGTCAGAAGCGGGATTACCGCGTTCGTAGACATGGACATGAATCAGGAAGGGGTCGTACAGGCGTGGGATGATCTTGGCGTCCGTGGAACACTGGGGCTACAACTGGTGAACCGTTGGGTGCCCCCCGAACTGATGATTCCAGATGAATTGCGTAAAAAGCGAGCGCTTAAACTGATTGAAAAGTGGCATGGGCAGGGTCTTTTGCAGGTCGCCATGGCACCATCAACGGCCTTTGCCTGTACGCCGGAGTTTCTGACCTGGATCCGCCAGACTGCCGAACGTTTGGATCTTTCCATTCATATCCATGTGAATGAAACACGGTGGGAACTGGAACAGGCAAGAGCCGAGACGGGAATGACACCGATCGGGTACCTGGAGTCCCTGGGTTTTTTCAACAGACCGGTCAACGCAGTCCACTGTGTGCATGTGACGGACCATGATGTGGAGATTCTGAAGAATCGCAGCCTTCGGGTGATCTACAATCCCAAAAGCAATGCCAAACTGGGAAGCGGTATTGCCCCGGTTCCCCGATTCCTGGAGATGGGGATTCCTGTGGCGATCGCCACAGATGGTTCCGCTTCAAACGATACGAACGATATGTTTGAAGAAATGCGTTTTGGACAACTGATCCAAAAAGCGTACCGGGAAGACCCCCGGGCGTTGTCTGTAAAAGACGTCTACCGGATGGCGACAGAAGAAGGAGCGAGGACGGTTAATCTGGAAATGGGGCGTCTGGACGAAGGTTCTCTGGCGGACGTCGTGTTGGTTCGCAGGAAAACATCCCATATGGAGCCGATCCACGATTTGTTGCAGACGGTCTTTTACTGCAGCAAGGCACCGGATGTGGACACCGTGATTATTGACGGCAAGATCGTTTTGAAAAATGGTGAAATGCTGACTGTTTCCGAAGGAGAGATCATTGAGGAGGCCATTGAAAAAATGAAAACCATCGGATATGAACTGGAAGGAGAACTGTCAGCCTCTTTTTGATCGTCAGTTTTGGCAGGGTTCTGTGTCCCCCTTTGAAGTGGGGTGTGGTATAATAAAAATGGAGGGATTCGATGGACAGAAGAGACGGCCAAAGCATATACGATGACCCCAGCCGTTCAGGGCGCAGGAAAAAACCGTCGGCCAAAAGAGCCAGGCGGATGCTTGTGGTGTTTTTTGTGTTCCTGATGGTCTATTTCGGTACGGCCATTGTGAAAGCGCAGGTTGATCTCTACCAGGCCAATCAGGAACTCAGGGAACTGGATGAAGTGCTTTTCCAGCTGCAGCTGGAAAAGGAGACATTAGAGCATGAACGGGAGTTCGTCGAAAGTGAAGAGTATGTTGAGTTCAAGGCCAAGCGGGAACTGGGTCTGCTCAAACCAGGTGAGACGCTGATTATCCTGAAAGATCCGGGAGAAGATGAGCAGCAGCCGTAGGCCGTGGACTGTTTTTTTCCGAAAAGTCTTGACACCGCCCCCAACAAAGAGTATATTAGTTATTGTCGTCGCGGGATGGAGCAGCTGGTAGCTCGTCGGGCTCATAACCCGAAGGTCGGAGGTTCAAATCCTCCTCCCGCAACCATTTTTTTTGGCGGTGTAGCTCAGGTGGTTAGAGCATACGGCTCATACCCGTAGTGTCGCTGGTTCGACTCCAGCCACCGCTACCAGTGATTCAGCAGACTGTTCACAGTCTGTTTTTTTTTAGGTGATTGGATGTTTGAAGACAAAGTAAGTCAGATGATCCAACAAGAAAAGATGTTTCCGGAGGGCACCCGGGTACTGATCGCTGTTTCCGGCGGTGCGGACTCCGTGTGCCTGTTTCACTTTTTACGGCTATGGGCCCGGCCGGCTGGCGTACAATTGCATGTGGTGCATCTTCATCATATGCTTCGGGATAGTGCAGACGCTGATGAAACGTTCGTCCGTCAAATGTGCCAGGAGCATGGTGTGCCGTTGACCGTCGGGCGTACTGATGTGGGGGCTGCAGCCCGGTTGGAAGGGTGTTCGGTGGAAGAGGCCGGCCGAAATGCGCGGATGCTTTTTTTCCGGGAGACAGCCCAACGTGAACAGTGCAGTCGGGTGGCGTTGGGACATCACACCGATGATCAGGCTGAAACCATCATTCAGAACCTTTTGCGTGGCGCCGGCTCGAATGGGCTGGGCGGGATGCGACCTGTGCGGGACATCTGGTGCCGGCCGCTTCTTGGAGTCAGCCGCAATGAAATCATTGCCTGGCTTCAAAAACAGGGCTACACTTGGAGAGAAGATGAAACCAACCAGGAAGAACAGTTCAACCGCAACCGCATCCGCCACCGTCTGATCCCCCTGATGCAGGAATTCAATCCCCAGATCTCGCGCCATCTGGCCGAACTGGGAATCATTCTAAAAGCAGAACACGACTATCTTGAAAATCAGATGAAGCGTTTTGCGATCGGCCATCTGGAGCAGTGGGGTCTATACTGCATCAGAAGCTTCCTGTCCCCCCTGGAAGATTGTCCTGCCGCCATCCGGCTCAGACTATGGATGGAGTGCTACCGGTTGCTGACCGGGCGGGGTTTGGAGCGTCGGTACGTTTTGCAGGTGGAAAACAGCTTTAATGCAGAGCGAAATGATGTGGGACTTCCCGGAGGAATCAAAGCTGGTTTCCGGAAGGACCGGATGATCTGGTATTCCGACGGGGACCAGCCAGAGAGGTACCAGGTGTTGCTCCGGGAGCCCGGGATTGTGCAGGCCGGCTGCGGGATGGAATTGGACATTCGGCGTGTGCCAGGCAGAAAATGGGCTGAACTGTCCGATGACTCGGGGAGACAGGTGTTTGTTGATGAAGAAAAGGTCCCCTGGCCGTTGGTGATCCGTTCACCCGAGCCGGGTGACGGCTATGTGCCTTTTGGATCCAAACATCATAAGTCCCTGCGGGAAATGTTCAGTGACAGAGGGTTTCCCGGTGATATCCGCAGAGCAATGCCGGTGTTCATCGACGGGCAGGGTCGGACGTTCTGGGCAGGCGGTCTCCGGATTGCCAATGACGTCCAAGTCAGTGAAGTTACGCAAAGCGTGTTGCGGATTCTTGTCAGGCTGAATTGAAAGAGTGACAGCCATATGCTAGAATAATTTATTAGCGTTAACAGACTGGTTGAAAGGAACATTGATATACATGGGTAAAAACTTTAAAAACTTGACGTTCTTTCTCCTGATGACCCTGCTCTTGTTTACCATGATGCGGCTGAATTTTGGTACCGGCGAAGAAGTCCGGGACATTACGTACAATGAGTTTACTCAGCTGGTTGAAAGTGGTGAAATCGCAGAGGTTTACCTGGAGGCCGGGGACAACAACACGATCAATGTGGAGGGAACCACGGTAAACGAGGAACCGTTCACCACGACGTTGATTCACCAGGACAACTTTCAAAGCTGGCTGATCGAAAACAACGTCCAGATCCGGGGAGCAATCACCCGTCAGGATCCCTGGTGGCTTAGCGCGATTGGCTTTTTGTTGCCGGTGTTATTGATTCTGGGGCTTCTCGTGTTTATGAGCCAGCAGTCTCAGGGGGGCAACAAGGCCATGCAGTTTGGCAAAAGCCGGGCAAGGCTGCACTCTGAATTCAGCAAACGGGTCACATTTGAGGATGTGGCCGGATGCGATGAGGTCAAGGAGGAATTACAGGAAATCATTGATTTTCTGAAAAATCCTGAAAAGTACACCAAGTTGGGGGCGAAAATTCCCAAGGGGGTCTTGTTGTTTGGATCTCCGGGTACCGGGAAAACGCTGATTGCCAGGGCCGTGGCCGGGGAGGCAGAAGTCCCGTTTTTCAGCATCAGCGGATCAGATTTCGTTGAGATGTTCGTTGGTGTGGGGGCATCGCGGGTTCGGGATCTGTTTACCAACGCCAAAAAGAATTCCCCGTGTATCATTTTCATTGATGAGATCGACGCCGTAGGCCGCCAGCGTGGCGCCGGGCTGGGGGGAGGCCATGATGAACGGGAGCAAACCCTGAACCAGCTCCTGGTCGAGATGGATGGCTTTGAAGCAAATGAAGGAATCATCATCATTGCAGCCACCAACCGGCCGGATATCCTGGATCCGGCACTTCTGCGGCCAGGGCGGTTTGACCGTCAGGTCACAGTGGGCGTCCCTGATCTGAAGGGCCGTGAGGAAATTCTCAGAGTGCACAGCAAGAGCAAGCCCTTGGATGAAAACGTGAATCTGGCTGTGCTGGCCAAGAGGACACCTGGGTTTACAGGGGCTGATCTGGCGAATTTGATGAACGAAGGCGCATTGCTTGCTGCCCGGGAAAACCATTTGCGGATCGGGATGCGAGAACTGGAAAACGCCATTGAACGGATCATTGCCGGTCCTGAAAAGAAATCCAAAGTGATGAGCCAAAAAGAAAAGCGCCTGGTGGCCTATCATGAAGCGGGCCATGCCGTAACCAGCCATTACCTGCCGGGAACAGATCCTCTGCACAAGGTGTCGATCATCCCCCGGGGGGGAGCAGGTGGGTATACGCTTCTGCTGCCTGAAGAAGACCGCAACTACATGACCAAGGGACAGATGATGGATCATGTGTGCATGTTGCTGGGTGGACGCATTGCAGAAGAACTGGTACTCAAAGACATCAGCACCGGTGCCTCCAACGATCTGGAACGGGCGACTCGTCTGATCCGAAGCATGCTCACGGACTATGGCATGTCCTCCAAGTTGGGCAGTTTGACGTTCGGGAACAAATCGGATGCGCCCACGTTTGTCGGAAGAGACATTTCAAAAGAGCGCAACTACAGTGAGGAGATCGCCTACGAGATCGATAAAGAAGCCAAAGCCTGGATGGATGAATGCTACCAGAAAAGCAAGGCCATCCTGGGAGAAAACATGGATAAACTGATCCTGCTGGCTGAGCAGCTGATGGAAAAAGAAACCATCGATGCGGAAGAATTCCTTCTCCTGATGGAAAAGGATGCCACCGCAACAATGACAACTGAAGAGATGGCAGAGACGATTGCCACGGGAACAGAGGACCGTGATTCCCGTACGGACGAATCAGACAAGACAAAACAAGAGGAGAGAGGAGCAGAAGATGAATAAAACGTATGTAATGCTGAAACCGGATGCAGTGGAGCGCCGCCTGGTCGGTGAAGTGATTTCCCGGATAGAAAAGAAGGGGTTCACGATCGAAGCCATGACGATGGAAGTCCTGACTGAAGAGAAGGCCAGAGAACATTATTCCGAGCATGTCGAAAAGCCGTTTTTCCCGGAACTCCTGGAGTACATCACATCTGGTCCGGTCGTCGGAATGGTGGTCAGCGGGCCTGGAGTGATTCAGGCGATGCGTACAATGCTGGGAGCGACCGATCCGTTGGAAGCGGAACCGGGGAGCATCCGTGGTGACTTTGGATACAGTAAAACCATGAACCTGGTCCATGCCTCGGATTCAGGGGAAAGCGCAAGCCGGGAGATTGCGCTTTATTTCACAACAGACCAGATATGCGATTAGTCCGTGAACCCTTGAAATCCCTGCAATAGTGAGGTTTGCCGACAAAATGTGTGAAGTTTCACAAGTTTTTCTTGCGCCAGTGGTTTGACAGGTAGAGCGGAAATCTGTTTAAATGAACTTGAATTTTGCTGCAAAAGTTAAATGTGGTTAATATTAAATTTAAAGGAGTGGATGGAATGCTGACGGATATCGAAATTGCACAGCAGGCGAAGATGAATCCCATTGTGGATGTTGCCAACGGCCTTGGACTGACTGACGATGACATCGAGCTATACGGTAAGTACAAAGCCAAGATCACCATGGAAAAGATCAAGGAACTGGAGAGCAAGCCCGACGGGAAACTGGTCCTGGTGACTGCGATCAACCCGACACCGGCGGGTGAGGGAAAGACCACCACATCGGTTGGTCTGACAGACGGACTGCGTAAGATTGGTAAAAATGCAATGGTCTGCCTGAGAGAGCCCTCCTTGGGACCAAGCTTCGGTGTCAAAGGTGGAGCGGCCGGGGGTGGATACGCCCAGGTGGTTCCAATGGATGAGATCAACCTGCACTTCACCGGAGACATTCACGCCATCACCTATGCCCATAACCTGCTGGCTGCCATGGTGGACAACAGCATCAAACAGGGCAACCCATTGAACATGGACCCCACCCGGATTTCATTCAGACGAGTGATCGACCTGAGCGACCGGTCACTGCGGGATACGGTCATTGGCCTTGGGGGAACCGCAAACGGAATTCCCAGACAGGACGGGTTCGACATCACGGTTGCGTCTGAAATCATGGCCATCCTGTGTCTGTCGACTGACCTGATGGACATGAAGGACCGTTTCGGAAAAATCGTCGTTGGCTACACTTACGATAAGAAGCCTGTGACGGCGGCTGATCTGGAAGCCCAGGGAGCGATGACCCTTCTGATGAAGGATGCCATCAAACCGAACCTGGTTCAAACTCTGGAAAACACACCAGCGTTCATTCATGGTGGCCCGTTTGCAAACATTGCGCACGGCTGCAATTCTGTCAGTGCAACCAAAACTGCACTGAAATTGGCTGACATCACTGTTACTGAAGCTGGGTTTGGCGCAGATCTGGGTGCAGAGAAGTTCTTTGACCTGAAATGCCGGTTTGCAAAGCTCAATCCTGATGCCGTGGTCATCGTGGCGACTGCCAGAGCACTGAAAGTGCACGGTGGTGTGGCCAAAAGTGATCTTGGCGAAGAGAACCTGGCGGCCCTGGAAGCCGGTTTCAGCAACCTGGAAAAGCACATTGAAAATGTCAAGAAGTTTGGTGTGCCTGCCGTGGTTGCCGTCAACCGTTTTCCAACGGACACAGTGGCTGAACTGGAACTGATCATAAAGAAAGTGGAAGAACTCGGAGCTGAAGTGGCCTTGTCCGAAGTCTGGGCCAAAGGGGGCGAGGGCGGCGTGGAGCTGGCTGAAAAAGTGGTCGCCACACTCGAAAACAAGAAGTCCGATTTCCACGTTCTCTACGATGAAAAACTTCCAATCAAGGAGAAAATTCTGACCATTGCCCGCGAAATCTATGGGGCAAATGGGGTGAATTACTCAGCTGCTGCCAACAAAATGATTGCGCAGTATGAAGACATGGGATACGGCGAACTGCCAATCTGTATCGCCAAAACCCAGTACTCTCTGTCTGATGATCAGACAAAGCTGGGTCGGCCGGAGAATTTTGACATCAGCATCCGTGAGGTCCGGTTGTCCGCCGGTGCCGGTTTCCTGGTGGTCATTTCCGGAAACGTGATGACAATGCCTGGCCTGCCAAAACGGCCTGCTGCCTGCAACATCGATATCGATGATAATGGCGTGATCAAAGGCCTGTTCTAAAACGCTTTTCTTGCGCACCTGCTTTGGCGGGTGCGTTTTTGTGTGCATTCAATCCCGGTCGGTCGCGTATCGCCAGGGCTGAGTGCTTTTGCGTCACATTGGATATGCGGGTGAGGCAAAGAAGCGGCAGTGCATGTTTTTGGGGAGTTTCGCCAGCGAACCGGACATGAAGATCAGGCGGCTGATACTTGCCTGATGGACACAGAGGGGAAGGAACCATTTCAGATCACAGGATTAGGGAACAAGCACAGAAGGATTTCAATTAGGGCTTGTTAATCGTTTAACAAAGTGCTAAAATGGCAATGAGATAAACGTGTAACCAAGATGTGGACAGAGATTTTTCTCAAAACGGAGGAAATCATGGCAACAATTAAAGACATTGCCCAGCGCGTTGGTGTGAGCACCTGTACGGTATCGAGATACATAAATGGGAAAATCCGGGTAAGAGAAGAAACAGCGGCCAGAATTGATCAGGCAATTAAAGATTTGGACTATTACAAGAATTACTCGGCTGTTTCGTTGAAAACGAATTCTTCCAAAATCATAGCGCTGATTATTCCTTCGTTGAAAAATCTTCTGTTTGCTGAAATTGCCGAAAATGTTGTTCGTGTGCTGGAAAAACAAGGGTACACCATTGTCACGTTTACAACGGACAATCAATTTCAGAAAGAAAAGGAAGCGGTTCGCAAGCTGATGGAGCTCCGGGTAGCGGGAGCAATCTTCATAACACTGCCCTATGGCTATACCAATGGAGACCATATTCGACTTCTGGAAAAACAGGGGATCCAATGTCTGATGATCAACCGTTTTTTTGAGGAGAACGAATTTACGTCCGTGAGCACGGATTTTTACCAGGGGGCCCGTTTGGCAGTTGCCTATCTCCTTGGAAGGGGCTGCCGACGGTTGAGTCTGGTGTCCGGTGCTCCGGGACAGCCTCAGTCCGAAGCTTACGTTGAAGGGTTCAGGGAAGCTTTGACAGAAAAGGGCCTTGAACTGGAGTCCAATCTGATCAAGTATTGTTATTACGACGAAGAAAAGATGCAGGACGTGACCCGGGAGCTTATAGGTGAAGGAGCGGATGGCCTCTTTTGCATTTCAGATTATATGGCGCTGGCTGCCCTGGAGGTGACGGAACACAAACCGTTCCGCAGCGGAAGAGTCTGTTTACTCAGTTCGGGGAACACACGGTTTGCAGAGCTTGGAAACTTTTCTTCCCTGGACCATAAGGCCAGAGATCTCGGAAGGACGGGTGCGGAAATGCTGCTGGAAAAAATTGAGGGCCGACCAGACGTGCAGTTCGTTTTGATCCAACCGGAAGTGGTGGACCGAAGTGCCGCAATCTGAGTCACAGGCCACGGCATCAGGGTCGGGATAATTCCATGCAAATTTGGAAAAATGCATTGTGCAATGATTCTGAAGATGTTAGAATGTCCGTAACTTAATCGTTTAACTAGCTGAGTAGCTGACTGCCTGTTGTTGTCACTGTCTGCAGTAAGGCATCGCTCTTCGGTTGATAAGACAGGGGATGGTTTGCACTGACAGCTCTGTGCAAGGGGCGGTTTGTCAGAGTAGATAAAGGTATGGGGAAATGTGATTGAAGTTGTGTGTTGCCTGTGTGTCTTGATTTTGCGATGAAGGAGATGATCGTTTTGAAGAAGTTTTGGGCCTTGCTGCTTGCGATGATGCTGGTCTTTTCAATGGTTGCCGGTTGTGGTGGTGGTGCTGAAGAACCTGCTCCGCCTCCTGCCAACGGTGATGAGGAACCCGCCCCTGAACCAGAACAGCCACTGCGTGTGGGTCTTTTGCTTCCTGGGGAGATCAGTGACATGGGATGGAACGCTTCAGGTTACCAGGCGCTTCTTACCGTAGAGGAAGAATACGGCGCTGAAGTCAGTTACACTGAAAGTGTCACTCAGTCAGACATGGAAGAAGTCTTCCGCTCATACGCCATCGAAGGATATGACGTTATTTTTGGACATGGGTTTGAGTTCGGTGACTTTGCGGAGAGAGTGGCAGCTGATTTTCCCGATACCATTTTTGTTGTAATGTCCAGTGAAATCAGCAACCCGGATCTTCCGAATCTGGTTTCCGGCCGAATTCTGAACGAATACCAGGGCTTTGTGGCCGGCGCACTGGCGGCACTCCTGACAGAAACCGGAACGGTTGGATTCATCGGCGGACATGAAATTCCCCCGATCAGAAGATCCATTCAGGGCGCAATTGTGGGAGCCCGTTACGTGAATCCAGACATCAACATCCAGGCAACAATGACTGGAAGTGGAACGGATGTTGCGGCGGCCAAAGAAACAGCTTTGGCCATGGTTGACGCAGGAGCAGACGTCCTGTTCGCCAACGCCAATCAGGCAGGTCTCGGACCGATTGAGGCTGCCCAGGAAACGGATGTATGGTCCATCGGGTCCAACCAGGACCAGAACCCCTTTGCTCCTGACCATGTTGTGCAGAGCGTACTGCAAATCAATGAAAAGGTGTACACGTACATTGTTGGGCAGGTTGTTGCAGGAACCATTGAAGGACGATTCTACGGGATCGGCATTGATGAAGGCGGCGTGGCACTGGCTGATTCCTGGCACGGCTTTGATGAGCAGTTTCCCGAAGTCAAGGAAGCCATTGAAGAAATCATGGCCGGTTTGGCAGACGGTTCCATCACCTTTGAGTTTGCGGACGTAACGTTCTAGTCAGGAAAGAGAAACCACCAGACTTTACTCCCTATATGTTTGACGCTCCGCTCTCCAGCGGAGAGTGGAGATGTCAGACACTGTTGGAGAGTCAACTTCAAAAAAGTTCAGTTGCAGATACCAGCGGCTGAGAACAGGCCCCGAGCTGAAATGTTTTCGGTTCAATGGGGCCTGTCCTGTGTAAAGGACATTTTAGGAGTTTGGTATGATGTAAAACCCGGTTTAGTCCGGGGGAAAAAAGTAAGTATAAGTTAAATAAAAGTGAAAAGAATAACTTAGAATTAAGGAAGGAAACAGCCCCATTTTGTCGAAAGGTTAGGTGTGGAATTTGCGCGGGTGTGGGCTGTTTCAGGAATCGTTCTGGAATGTTCGCCAGTTTTGCAATATTTTTTTCGTCAGGAAGTGCGGGATGGTTTTTTTATTCTAACCGCGCCCATGATGGTCCGGATGGAATGCGATTCGGGAGGGGGGACATACTTCAAAACCGGGCTGGAACATCCAGATTCAAAGCGTCGTCAACCGGGGAACAGGAAACTTCGGGTTTTATGACGGGTGAGGTTCTCTGGGTGGACGAACACGATGAATTCATTGATGCAATCATCTTCGGACCGAGAGTGTTCCTGTAGGGGAAAGGTTGCACCAACTGCTTGCTCTGAAGTGTGGATCAGATCGTGTGATGTGACTGGAAGCACATCACAGCGCTCTCCCGGGTTTGGGTTATGCCCGGTGTCCATCACAATCAGTTCAGCAGTGAAGCATCCATCCGGGCTTCGTAATGATATGTGGGTCGGGAGACGTGTCGCTAACGGCTTGGATTTCCAGCGGGAATCCACCTGCCCTTTTACCGGGGGCAGTGAACCATTCTTTCACTTTGCCACTAACGATTGACCATGGCCAGTGAAAGAAATTTTTTTCCATCCGGTCTGAGGACTCGGGCGGGTTGGAGAACAGCGTGAGCATCAGGCTCACAGACATAACGTATTGAGGTGAGGAGATTGGAAGAAAAGAGAGCTCATTCAGCAGTGTTTTGGGCAGTGCTGGAAAAGATTGTAATCCCAATTGCCGCTGTGTTTCTGGCGCTCCTTGTGGGGGCTGGAGTCATTGCGTTGATGGGCATTGACCCATGGAGCGCATACCGCAGTCTGTTTATCGGCTCATTGAGCAGCCGGAATGCAATAGCTGAAACATTGGTCAAAACAATTCCACTTCTGTTTACGGCATTGAGTTTTGCGTTTGCCAAACGCTGTGGATTGATTAATCTGGGTGCGGAAGGACAGCTCTACATTGGAGCTATTTTTGCCAGTACCCTGGGGATCTATATGCCGAACCTCCCGGCGATCATTATGCTTCCCCTGTGCATTATCCTTGGTTTCATCGGTGGAGGTCTCTGGGGTGTGCTGGCTGGCTGGCTGAAAGTTCAGTTCGGAGCCAGTGAGGTGATCACGACAATCATGTTGAATTACATCGCCACGTATATCTTGAGCTGGCTGGTGACAGGACCCATGATTGAGCCACCGGGGTCATTTCCGCAGACACCGCAGGTGGGGCTTGGTGCCCAGCTGCCCCGCATTCTGCCGGGAACCAGACTGCACGCCGGCTTGTTTATCGCTCTGGCGGCCATTTTCGTTTACTGGTTTTTCCTGTTCAAGACCACGACGGGTTACGAGACCCGGGTTGTTGGTCTGAACCCCACAGCCGCAGAGTATGCCGGGATTAAACCGACACGCAACCTTTTGCTGGCGATGTTTATTGCCGGTGGGTTTGCCGGCCTGGCCGGGACCACAGAAATCCTTGGAATTCAGCTTCGAATGTTCCAGGACTTCTCCCCGAACTATGGGTTTGACGGTATCGCGGTTGCTCTTCTTGGGCAAAGCGGTCCCATCGGGATTCTCCTGGCGGGTATTCTGTTTGGAATCCTGCGTTCCGGGGCAAACATGATGCAGATGTTGGCGCGGGTGCCTATTGCGGTGATTTACATCATCCAGGCGTTTGTCATCATCTTCGTGATTTCCAGTACGTACTTCGAGAAGAAGTACAACAAGAGAAAGCTTGAAAAAATGGCACTGAAAGGAGCGCGAATAGAATAATGGATGCTTTTTTGGATGCATTGAGTAAATTTATCGCAGCCGACCTGCGGACAGCGACACCGCTGCTGCTGGCAGGATTGGGCATCGTATTCAGCTCCAGAGCCGGACTGGTTAACATTGGTGTCGAGGGCATGATGCTGGTGGGTGCACTGGCAGGCGTTCTGGGATCCTGGGTGTTTGGCAATGTCTGGATGGGTGTCCTGGTGGCCATGCTGGCTTCATCGGTCATCGGACTGCTGTTTGCGTATCTGTCAATCACAGTGAAGGCAAACCAGATTGTTGTTGGTACGGCCATCAACATCCTGGGGGTTGGTCTGACCACCTCCTTTGCCCGGACCATATTTGGTGTGAACGTGGCACCACCAAGAATCGCGTCATTCCCCCGGATCATCATCCCGGTACTGTCTGACATTCCTTATCTTGGAACGGCGTTTTTCCAGTCCAATGTCGTGGTCTACATTGCGATTTTATTGGTCCCCATCGCACACTTTGTGATGTTCAAAACGGATGTCGGGCTGAAGGTCAGGGCAGTGGGAGAACACCCCCGGGCCTGTGACACCGTCGGGATTAACGTATATCTGGTCCGGTACATGACAGTCATCTACAGTGGCTTGCTGGCCGGATTTGCCGGAGCGTATGTTTCACTGGGGTTGTTGAGCTTTTTCACTGAGGATATGATTGCCGGCCGTGGTTTTATGGCGCTGGCGGCGATTATTTTCGGGAAATACACACCAAGGGGAACGTTGTTGGCGGCCCTGGTGTTTGGTGCCGCAGAGGCGCTGCAGTTCAGGCTGCAGGCGGCCGGAACCAACATTCCTTTCCAGTTTCTGCTGATGTTGCCTTATGTTCTGACCATCCTGGCTCTGGCCGGATTTGTTGGCCGGACACGAGTGCCTGCAGCACTGGGAACACCTTACGAAAAAGAGTAGTCATCTGTGGTGCTTATGCCTAGAGGTTTGATCAGAACATCGGGATGGTACTTGCTGGTATTGCTTGCACTGGTCCTGGTATTGGGGGCCTGTGACAGAGCCCCGGCAGCGGATGAATCCGGAGAGGCGTTACCAGAGCCTCTGAAAATTGCGCTTATGTTGCCAGGATCGATTGACGACGGTGGCTGGAATGAATCAGCCCACCGGGGGCTTCAGGAACTGCAATCCGACCAAGGGTTTGAGACGACTGTTGTCCAAAGTGTTCAGTGGTCTGAAGCGCAGAGTGTCCTCGCGGATTTGGTCGTGCAGGATTACGACCTGATTTTCGGTCATGGGATTGAGTTCGCAGATGCGTTTCTGCATCTGGCACCGGAGCATCCGGACACCTGGTTTGTTCTGACAGGCGTGAGTGTTCAGCAGGAGCCTAACGTAGCTTCCATGGACACAGATCACTGGCAGCAAGGCTATTTCCAGGGAGCGGCGGCTGCGCTGTTCACGCAAAGTGGGCATGTGGGACTGTTAAGTGGTCCGGCCATTCCCCCTCTGGAAGAACATCGTCAAGGGTTCTCAGCCGGGGTCCGTCATATTGAAGCGACAGCAGATAAAAATGTGACCCTGCACTGGGCAAGTGTTGCCCAGTGGGATGATCTGGTTGGCGCTGAACGCCAGGTGCGGGAAATGATGACCCAGGGCGTTGACGTTATTGGGGCCAATGCCAATGAAGCTTCAGAGGCTGTTCACCGGACAGTGGGAGAGGCTGGAATGAGGTCCATCCATTCCCAGGCGCTGAATTTTGACGGCGGCCCGGGGGTTCTCGGAGCGTCAGCTTCGAATCTTGCCCGGGCAGTGTCTTGGATGGCCGAACAAGCCGCCCTTGGCGAACTTAAACCAGAAACGTATCTTCTGGGAGCCCGGGAAGGAATCGTTGTGTTTGCATTGAATCCGGATGCGGACCCCGCATTGGATCCTGAAGCGGCCAGGCAGATGATGGAACTGTTTGAACAGGTGGTTTCCGGAGACCTGAATCTCCGGGAACACGATTGAAATTGCAATTAACGGAGACTTGAGAGTCCAATTTCCTGATGCGCCCGTCTCAGGGCGGGCGCAATCCTTAAAAACGCAAGGAGTGATAGACGTGCCGAAGATTTTGGGCATCAGTGGAAGTGTCAGAAAGGGCGCGACTGAGTATGCAGTAAGGCAAGCCCTGAAAGAAACAGAGAAATACCCGGGGGTAGAGACGGTCTATTGGTCCATGAGGGGCAAGAAGGTCGGATACTGTGTGCATTGCGACGCCTGTATACGCAACAAAAGCATGTGCATCATTCAGGATGATCTGCAGGAACTGGAAAAACTCGTACTGGAAGCTGACGGTTTTATTATCGGGTCGCCTGTATACGACATGAACATCACAGCGCAACTGGCGGCTGTATTCAATAGATTGCGGCCGATGTATCTGGTTTATCCGGGGCATCTGCAAAACAAAGTCGGAGCAGCCATTTCCACCGGAGGAACAAGACACGGTGGACAGGAAATGACAAACCTGGCAATCATCAACTACTACCTGATGCATGAAATGCTGGTCAGCGGTGGCCTGGGGGGATGCTATAACGGCGGAACCCTGTGGACCAAGGACGGCAAGGCGCAGGGTGCGCAGGATGATGAAGTCGGCATGGATACCATCCGGCAGCTGGGCAACGGCGTTGCCGAAGCGGTCATGGTGATCACTCATGGCCGGGATCAATGGTTGGAAATGAAGCAGGAACTGAACCTTTCCGACGATGACAGATCTCCGTTAAGAGATCACTAAACGAAAGATTAATCGGGGGAAAAACAATGTCTGAAAATATTTTGGAAATGAGAAACATTGTGAAACAGTTTCCAGGCGTGTTGGCAAATGATAATGTCAACTTTCAGGTGAGACGGGGCGAGGTGCACTGTCTGCTGGGAGAAAACGGCGCCGGGAAGAGCACACTGATGAACATCCTGTATGGGTTGTACGACCAGACGTCCGGAGATATATTGCTCAACGGTGAGGTTGTCAACATTTCATCACCAAGGGTGGCCATTGAGCATGGCATTGGGATGGTGCACCAGCACTTCATGCTGATTCCTGCGCTTACCGTGATTGAGAATGTGATTCTGGGAATGCCAGAAAACAGTCAGATCCTGGACCTGGATGCTGCGTCGAAAAAACTGATGGAACTGGCCAATAAGTATCACATCAAATTGAACCCGAACGACATGGTGGAAAACCTGTCGGTCGGTGAAGAACAGCGTTTGGAAATCCTGAAGGCACTGTTCCGGGGGGCTGACCTGCTGATTCTGGATGAGCCGACGGCTGTGCTGACGCCACAGGAAGTCGAAGAGCTGTTCAAGATGATCCACAAACTGACCAATGAAGGACACACCGTGATTTTTATCAGCCACAAGCTGAATGAGGTCATGTATATTTCTGACCGCATTACTGTTCTGCGGAATGGCCGTTCCTGCGAAACTGTGAACAAAGAGAACACGGACAAGCACCAGCTGGCCAACCTGATGGTGGGTCGCGACATTAACCTGGATATCGAAAAACCACCGGCGCAACTGGGTGAGACCGTCCTTGAGATGAAAGATGTCCATGCAATGAGTGTTAAGGGTGTGGAAGCCCTCAGGGGTGTGACACTGGACATACGCAAAGGCGAAATTCTGGGCGTTGCCGGCGTTGACGGCAATGGCCAGGATGAGTTGCTGGAATGCATCACAGGGCTGAAACCGGTGACCAAGGGGACAATCAAGGTGAACGGAGAGGACATGACCAATGCATCTCCGCGAAACATTATGAAATCGGGCGTCGGTCATATTCCAGCCAACCGGCACAAGCGGGGCATGATCCTGGAAATGCCGGTCAAGGAAAACCTGATGATGATCGATTATTACAAAAAGAAGTTCGCCAACGGCATGCTTCTGAAATGGGATGAGATCGAAAAGGAAAGCGAGGAGCTGGTCAAGGAGTTCAATGTGAAGACGGCCAGCATTGATACCCCTGCGGGAACGCTTTCCGGAGGAAACCAGCAAAAGATGGTTTTAGCCAGAGAACTGTCCCGGTCACCGGTGTTCCTGATTGCTGCTCACCCGGTTCGAGGACTGGATATCGGGGCCACGGAGTTTGTGCGGACGAGAATCCTGGATGAGCGAAACCGTGGAGCGGGGGTTCTTCTGGTTTCCACAGAGCTTGAGGAGATCATGTCCATGAGCGACCGGATTGCCGTGATGTATGAAGGCGAAATCATGGGGATCGTGAACAGGGAGGATGCCACGGTGTCCGAGCTGGGTCTGATGATGGCTGGTTCCAAACGGCAGGTCGACTAATCACACTTGAACACCACGAACAGGAGGCGCTGCGCCTCCTGTTTTATTGTCTCCGAGGGACCTTTTTTGGTATACTTAAGAAGCTGTTTGAAACAAAGGAGGGATGTGCGTTGATCGGAAGCAGACAGGTGGCCATTTCAGGCGTATTGGGAGCAATCACGGTGATTCTCGGCGTGACAGGCCTGGGGTTTATTCCCTTTCCCACACTGGCCGGGCGGGCGACAATTATGCACATCCCGGTCATTCTTGCCGGGATTTTAGAAGGCCCGCTGGTGGGGCTCTTCGTTGGTCTGATTTTTGGTGTATTCAGTTTGTTGCAGGCAGGATCACCAATGATTGCTGATCCATTGATTGCCATTGGTCCCCGGCTCCTGATTGGGGTGGTGGCGTGGGCCGTATACCGTTTGGCGGAATCCCGGAACCGGACACTGGGCTCGTCACTGGCGGCCGTGGCCGGAACCCTGACCAACACAGCAGGCGTTTTGGGACTGGCGCTATGGCGGGGCTATCTGCCGAACGTCCAGAGTACACTCTTGATTGCTGTGACCCACGGGATTCCTGAGGTGGTTGTGGCGGCACTTCTGGTGCCGGCGATTGTACGGGCGATAGCCTGGGGTGGAAAGAAGGGAACACATTGATTCTGTTGATCGATATCGGAAACACCAACACGGTTTTGGGATTGTCCAGAGAGGGACGCATTGTCCGTTCCTGGCGTATTGAGACGGCCAAAAACCGTACTGAAGACGAATATGGCGTGATTCTGCATGGCCTTTTGGCACAGGATGGCATTGATTCTTCCGGCATTCAGGGGGCTGTCGTGTCGTCAGTCGTGCCGGCCCTCAAC
Organism: Bacillota bacterium; assembly: GCA_007121025.1. Lineage (GTDB taxonomy): Bacteria > Bacillota > TC1 > TC1 > UBA5767 > SKMO01. The sequence continues at coordinate 17,963 of SKMO01000022.1, forward strand.
AAACCGTATAAACGGGTATGCAGCCGCATCACCGGTGAGGAACCACTGTTTGTGGGACCGGGAATCCGTACGGGGATGTCCATCTTGTTGGACAATCCCCGGGAAGTCGGGGCAGACCGGATCGTGAACGCCGTGGCGGCCTATACGCAGTACGGTGGACCGGTACTCGTTCTTGATTTTGGTACGGCGGCGACGTTCGATGTTGTGTCGGAAGAGGGTGCCTATCTCGGAGGAGCGATCTGTCCCGGGCCGGCCATGAGCATTGATGCACTGGCCAGGAAAGCATCACAATTGTACCGGGTGGAGGTCAGTCGGGCGGATAAAGCGATCGGAAAGAATACTGCAGAGTGCATCCAGGCAGGAATCTATTTTGGGTATCTTGGCCAGATCGAGGGCATTGTCCGACAAATCTCACGAGAACTGGGGACCAGGCCGCGGGTGGTGGCCACAGGTGGAATGGCGGAACTGTTTGCAGCCGACAACCCAATGATCGATCTCGTCGACCGGGAACTGACCCTGAAGGGTCTGCAAATCATTTATGACAGGAATCGAAAAGCATGAATTGGAACATTGAAAACATCCGAATAGAAAACCCTGTGGTCAGTGCACCTCTGGCAGGGATCAGTGACAAAGCATACCGAATCCTGGCCAGGGAACACGGTTGCGGTCTTATTCACACGGAAATGGTCAGTGAAATGGGTCTGGTCTACGGGAACAAGAAGACAGCGGAACTGACTGATCTTGATGGGGAAATGCAGCCGGTCAGTGTGCAACTTTTCGGCTCGGATCCTCACGCGCTTGGAAAAGCCGGGCGGATTCTACAGGAAAGAGGGGTCCGGCTGATTGATTTCAATATGGGTTGTCCGGCGCCGAAAATTGTCAGGAACGGAGAGGGTTCAGCGCTGATGGCCAATCCTGAACTGGCATCCAGGGCCTTTGGGACGCTGGTCGAGTCGGTGGATATTCCGGTGACAGTGAAAATCCGCAAAGGATTTACACCGGATCAAATCAATGCTGTGGACATTGCCCGGAGGATGGAATCCCTGGGGGCGTCTGCGGTGACGGTCCACGGCCGGACCCGTGATCAGTTTTATTCTGGGACAGCGGACTGGGACATTATCCGGCAGGTGGTCCAGGCGGTTCGGGTTCCGGTGATTGGAAACGGAGATGTGTTTTCCCCGGAGGCGGCGGAGGACATGATCCGCCAGACCGGTTGTACAGCAGTGATGGTTGCCCGGGGTTCCTTTGGAAACCCCTGGCTGTTTGGTCAGATTGCAGACCATCTGGCCGGACGGGTGGTGTCCCTGCCGTCCATGGACAGCAGGCGGGACACCGCCATCAGGCATTTGGAATTGGTGGTTCGTTTCAAAGGAGAGACCATCGGCATCAAGGAAATGCGCAAGCAGATGGCTTGGTACATGAAAGGGTTTCGTGGAGCGGCCGTATACCGGGATCGGGTGAACAATAGCCGCACACTGGACGAAATGATCGCACTGGTCCGGGAATTCTTTGACCGCCAGGCGGAGGAGTGATGATGGGAAAAACACGAACACGATTTGTCTGTCAGGAATGCGGGCAGGAGAGCCCCCGGTGGATGGGTCGTTGCCCCGGTTGTGAACAATGGAACACACTGGTGGAAGAGGCGGTTGTTCCTTCTTCCGGCAAGTCAAGGTCCATGGAGGAACCATCGGCGAAACCAAGCCTGCTGTCGCTGGTCGAAGAGGAGGCTTCTCTCAGAACGGAAAGTGGGCTGGGAGAACTGGACCGGGTCTTGGGTGGTGGGCTGGTTAACGGATCCCTGGTTCTTCTGGGGGGCGATCCGGGCATTGGCAAATCGACGCTTTTATTGCAGGCAGCAGAGCAAATGGCCAAACACGGTGGTGTGTTGTACATTTCCGGAGAAGAGTCGGTGTCACAGATTGCCATGAGGGCCCGGCGGCTTGGGGTCAGCGGTGACCGGATCACAGTACTGCCGGAAAACCGCATGGAAGCCATCATGGAGTATATCAGGAAGAGTGATCCCCGGTATCTGATCGTGGATTCCATCCAAACCGTCTATACACAGGAGTTGACCAGTGCTCCGGGTACTGTTGGGCAGGTTCGGGAGTGTGCCCTGGCGTTCTTGACGGAAGCAAAAGGCCAGAACCGGACAACCATTCTGGTGGGGCATGTGACCAAAACCGGCAATCTGGCCGGTCCCAAAGTGCTGGAACACATGGTTGATACAGTGCTGTATTTGGAAGGGGAGCACAACCAGGAATTTCGGATTCTCAGAGCGGTCAAAAACCGGTTCGGTTCGACTAGCGAAATCGGGATTTTTGAAATGCAGGAGAAGGGACTGGCAGAAATCAGTGAGGCATCCCGGTTGTTTATCTCCGAACGGGCAAACGGAGAAAACGGGACTGTGATTTTTCCCGGAGTGGAAGGAACGCGGGTATTTCTTTTGGAAGTGCAGGCGCTGGCCAGCCCCAGCCCTTTTGGGACACCTCGCCGTCTGGCCACTGGAATAGACCTCAACCGACTTCACCTGATGACAGCTGTTGTGGAGAAGAAAATGTCCGTGATACTCGGGAATATGGATTTGTATCTGAATGTGGCCGGTGGCATGAAGGTGACGGAACCGGCGGCAGATCTGGCGGTTTGCCTTGCGATTCTTTCTTCGGTCAGTGGCAGAGCGATGGATCCCGAGTTCATGGCCATCGGGGAAGTGGGCCTGGTGGGCGAGATCCGTTCGGTTCCACAGATTGAGAAACGTGTCCGTGAGGGCATCAGTCTCGGTTTTCGCAAAATTGTGGTTCCATACCGAAGCCTGGACAGACTGGAAGGTGTTTGCGGAGCAGAAATTCATGGAGCCAAGTCGTTGGCTGAAGCGGTCCAGTTAAGCTTTGACTCATAAATTATGTGAAGAATTGCTGAGGTTTCCTGAAAAGGACTGAACCATTCGCACCGGCCTGTGCCGGTGTTTTTTTGTGTTGTCATTTGTCTCGCACCGAAAGTGTCGATAGACCCATTGCGTTAGCAATGGGAAGTGAGAAATGCCCAACTTAAGTCGGGTTTTGTCCTTCCAGCGCTGCGCCTAAAAACAGAATGACGCATTTTTTCCATGGGTTTCTCGACCAGCCGGATGATTGTCGCCTGGTTGTTCCTGCTTTCTTTGTCACTTTTCGCAATCATCGGATACGCCACTGTTTCGCCCGCCCTCTGTGCAATCGTTCCCATCGATTGAGCTCCGGGCAGTCAGTGTTCTGCATTGTGGAACAACGGATCGTTC